>JAFGTX010000164.1 GCA_016938815.1 Clostridia bacterium
CAGTGGCGAAAAGATTTTCTTTCCGAAGTGTTCATACTCTTCCTTTGCATTAAAGGAAGGATCAATTTTGCTCAGCTCGAAAGATACGGTCTTTTCACCGAACAAAGATATCGTCAACAGTTTGAAAAACCATTTGATTTTATGGAATTCAATACCAACTTAACAATTCAACACGGAAGCGGTCATTATATTATTGCTTTTGATCCCAGCTATATCCGTAAGTCAGGTAAGAAAACACCTGGTTTGGGGCGTTATTGGTCAGGATGCGCTCAAGCCTCAAAATGGGGGCTTGAGATTGGTGGTATTGCCGCTGTTGATGTCGACAACAATTTTGCATTTCATCTGGATGCTATACAAACACCATCAAGCAAGGGAGCCTTGGACAACGAAAAGTCTCTTTTGGATTGGTATGGTGACACCTTATACCAAAGAAAAGATACCTTGAGTAAGATATCAACATACTTGGTTGCTGATGCTTATTTTTCCAAAAGACCATTTCTCGAAAAGGTCCGCTCAATGCAAATGCACTTGATAAGTCGCCTGAGAGATGATGCCGATTTGAAATACCTCTATTATGGGCCAAGAACTGGGAAAAGAGGGCGTCCAAAAAAGCATGATGGGAAAATTGACTGGAACAATCTCAAAGATGATTATTTCGAGAGAGTACAAGTTGATGATACTACCACCATACACTCAGCCGTGGTTTTCTCTAAATCTTTCAAGTGCAACATCAAAATCTCATGTGTCTTCATTCTTAATGATAAGGGCAAAGAAACACGCAAGATTTATTTCTCTTCTGACTTGGAAATGTTGTCAACCGATATATTGGAATATTATCGCTCGCGCTTCCAAATAGAATTTGTTTATCGCGATGGAAAACAATTTACAGGTTTGGAACATTGCCAGGCAAGAAGTGAAAACAAATTGAATTTTCATTTCAATGCATCCCTAACATCTGTAAATCTTGCTCGGATATCTCATTGGCTCAGCATCCCAAAAGACCAACGACCGGCATTTTCTATGGCTGATGTTAAAACTTTGTATCACAACACAATACTTATTGAGCGATTTATTGATGTGTTCGCTATAAACCCAAACACGAGAAAAAATCAAAAAATTGTCAAA
>JAFGTX010000165.1 GCA_016938815.1 Clostridia bacterium
CTGGGCATGGCATTAGGGCCTTGTATGAAGGTCGGTCAGTACTGATTGGCAACGCCTTGCTTATGGCTGCTGATGGTATCGAGGTTCAGGCTGAGGATGCCGTTGGCACAACGCTATATTTGGCAGTCGATCGCCATTTGGCAGGTGTTTTTCATATCAGAGATGAAATTAAGGATAAAACGGTTGAAGGTCTGGCGCGATTACGTCATTTGGGTATTGAAAAGTTTGTTATGCTTTCCGGTGATAAGAAAGAAATTGCAGAGTCAGTCGGCAATAATCTAGGCGTGGATGACGTATACTACGAGTTGTTGCCGGAAGATAAACTGACACTGCTAGAGCGTTTATTGGCAGAAGATGAACGTGTCATTTTTGTCGGCGATGGTATTAACGATGCACCGGTATTGAGCCGGGCAGACGTAGGCATCGCAATGGGGCGTTTAGGATCTGATGTTGCGGTCGAGTCGGCAGATGTGGTGCTGATGACGGACGAGATTACTGCGATTGCAGACGGCATTGAAGTTTCAAGATTTACGGGTCAAATTATTGTTCAGAATATCGTGATGGCTTTGGGTATCAAATTGGGTATCATGCTACTGGGAACATTCGGCTATGCGACCCTATGGATGGCGATATTCGGCGATGTAGGCGTGGCGATGATGGCGATTCTAAATTCCAGCAGACCGGTTTATAAAGTGACACGGGCTTAAAAAACAAGATAATGAGGGTAAAATATCCAGTGACAGATGGTTGCTGGATATTTTTGTTGCCATAATTTAAAAACGGGGTAAAAAAAGAATAAAAGATATAAAAAAAATTAATTACATTTCATATTTGTTATAATAAACAAATGAGATTTAATATTATGAAATCTCACTGAAAATCCAAGGGGAAGCTGCATACGGTATGCAATGTTATACAAGGAGGAAATATGGGAGAAATAAGTGTTTTTGATATTATTGGGCCACGGATGGTAGGTCCTTCAAGTTCTCATACTGCAGGCGCAAATAGACTGGGTCGTATGGCACGAAAGATTGCTAGGGACAAAATTGAATCCGTCGAAATTTATGTTCATGGATCTTTTGCCAAAACGTTGAAAGGCCATGGCACGGATCGAGCCCTTGTTGCTGGACTACTGGGGATTAGAGAAGATGACGAGGCCCTAAAAGACTCGTTTAGAATTGCGGCATCAGAAGGGATGGCCTTTGCTTTTCATGAAATTGATTTGGGTGAAGTACATCCTAATACGGTCAAATTTGTAATGACGACAGCAGGTGGTAAAAAAACGACTGTCGTGGGTTCATCTACCGGTGGTGGCGGCATTATGATCGTAGAAATAGATGGTCTGATGGTTAAGTTCACAGGTTTATACCCGACTTTGATCACAAGACACAACGATCATCCGGGGGTGATTCATCAGGTGACTGCAGTATTAGCAGAAGCATCTATCAATGTGGCCTTTATGAGTGTATTTAGACAGGATAAGGGCGATCAGGCTTTCATGGTGATTGAATCGGATGATCTTATCCCGGAGGCGATTGTAACACGTTTAAAAGAATCCGTGCATCTTCTTCAAGATGTATTTGTGATAGAGGGGATATAGGAGGCCAGTATGTACCAATTTAAAAACGGGGAAGATTTATTATCCTTGTGCCATACGCACGGGATGACTATAGGACAAGTCATGGAAGCACGAGAGAGAGAGAACAGCCATACGTCTCCGAGGGAGGAAATGGCAAAGAATCTCGATGTTATGAAGCAGGCGATTGAAAAGGGGATTGCCATCGACCAGCGTTCGCCAAGCGGACTCAGTGGTGGCGATGCAAAACGCCTTATGAATTATGTCGAAGGTGGTGTTACTTTGTGCGGCGAGAGTGTCTTGAAATCGGTTGCTGCCGCAATGGGCGTTATGGAAGTCAACGGAACCATGGGGCTTATCGTTGCATCACCAACAGCAGGTTCATGTGGTATTCTGCCGGGTGCTTTTGTTCAGAAGGGCATAGCGCTTGGTAAAGATGATGAAGCCTTGATTAATGGTCTATTTACAGCAGGCGCCATTGGCTATATCGTGACCAAGAATGCTACGGTATCTGGTGCAGAAGGTGGTTGTCAGGCAGAGACAGGTACAGCTTCTGCGATGTCTGCCGCGGGCTTGGTGGAACTTTTGGGCGGTACGCCGGAGCAGGCCCTTAATGCGGCGGCAATGACGTTCAAAAATATATTGGGTCTGGTTTGTGATCCGATTGGTGGTCTGGTGGAATGTCCATGCACCAAAAGAAATGCCATTGGGGTGACCAATGCAATGATGTGTGCAGATTTGGCACTGGC
>JAFGTX010000166.1 GCA_016938815.1 Clostridia bacterium
CTTCCACTAGAACTCGAATTCGTATATACAATTGAATACACTGAGAATAAATCACCCTCAAAGGTCAGTGTGTGCAATATACTATTATACGTAGCCGGCAATACTGCGGTTGTACCACCGTGCACTCTAATGACTTGATATGATGCTTTATTTCTGAGCGCCACGGGAACATCCACAGTGACTAATACTTTTTTACCTGCAGGTGGCTGTACCAATTCATCATTAACATCGCTACCAGCACTGCCAGTCACCGTTCTGAGCATATTAATGTCGAAATATGCGCCTACTATTCTTCCAATTTGAAGAGCATTTTGAATGAGTGTTGCATCTGCAGCAATTTCACTCTGATCTTTTTGATCAATGACTAACTTTAAGACCACCTCACCACCACCTGCAATAATGGCAGTATCTGCAGCGGTAAACATCTCATCTAAATTACTTGCTGCTGCCGAAGCTGTGTCATCACCAACCTCAACAACTGTTTTTTGTTTTCCTGCCGGCATTTCCAAATGCTGCGTTGTCGTGGGTGATTGAATAATGATGGCTTTTGTTATAATTCCATCACCTTTCGTACCAACTAAACTATAAGTACCATATGGCAAGCTTGAAAAAGTAAATTCTCCTTGTGCATTGGTCATGATAGTATCTCCATACTGTGTACCATTGGTACCGCCCTTCATAACTCGAACCAACACATCTGCCAATGGGTTTGATCCATCCGTGATTGAACCACCTAAGTCTCCGGTTGAAACACCCGGATTAATGTTTGCTTCCCTGGTGATTGTAAGTGTATACGTTTTTTGAGTCGTGTTATCAATCGCCGTTGTCACAATCGATATACTATTATCACCTTCTACCAGAGAAATAGAATCCGAACTTTGACCACTACTTACAGGTATTCCGTTTACCGTAATGCTCGCCGATAAGTCATCCAGTGTAGGTGCAACTGTTATTGTTGAAGTATTATAAGCTACGCGTGCCGAATAGTCTATGATCTCTTTATCAAAATTTGGTGTAAGCACGCCACTTGATAAATTAATACAACTTAAATCTGCATTCGCAATCCACTTGGCAAAAAATGTTATATTTGATAATCCTATCGTATAGATATTTCCAGCAGTTATATCTGTTCCGTTGCCATCAGCTTGAGTGTTCCACCCAACAAATCTATAACCTGCTTTAACCAAGTTTCCTGTATTAGCTAGAACAGTTACATTTGTCCCTTGCTCATAATCATTCCCATCTATTGGCGCAGAACCACCTGTAGCACCATTGCTATCATAGGTGACTGAATAAGTTGGGGAAGAAGCTTTTACAACAATTTCAATGTCTTTAGTTTCACTTGTACCACCTGCTTTACTGATAGTTCCTGTTAAAGTGATGGTCTTATCGCCTTCGGCATTTGCTGGTCTTGTTACAGCGACTGTATCTCCCGATATAACAACGTTGTTGCCTGTATCCGTCTTTTCTGCCCAGCTGATGGTGGTGCCGTTATCTCCCATTGTTGGCAAAGTGATATCTTGAGTCACATTGTCTTTATCATCACTTCCACCATACGTGAAATCCGTAGCATCAAGTGCTGCTTTATCTGCTGTTATTGCAGCATTGGCTTCCTCAGCTACCGTATAGGCTTTTACAATAATCTCTATATCCTTTGTTTGAGTTGTTCCATTTTCCTTAGATATAGTTGCTCTTAATGTCACTTCTTGGTCACCTTCACTGCTACTAGGTCTAGTGACAACAGTAGCACCACCTGAAGTGACAACAACATGATTACCTGTGTCTATTTTTTCAGACCAACTAAAACTACTACCATTTGCACCTATCGTTGGCATACTGAAGTTGTTGGTAACATGTGTTGCATCATCACCGCTATAATACATGAAGTCTGTATTATCCAGCGCAGCTTTATCCAGAGTAATTGCCTCATCTGCCGCCATTTGCTCTTGTAAAGCTTCTTCTGCCTCCGTATAGGCTTTTATTATCATTTGAATGTCTTTCGTAACACTTGTTCCTGGAACCTTGCTAATTGTCACTCTAAGTGTGACTGTTTGGTCACCGTCATCGCTAGATGGTCGACTAACGACAGTTGCAGCACCAGACGTCACCTCAATATTATTTTCATCATCTATACTTTCAACCCAGCTAAAACTGCTACCATGCGCCCCAATCGTTGGCATACTAAAATTTTGGGTCACATGAGATGCATCATCGCCACTGTAGTAGCTAAAATCCGTTGCATCTAACTCCGCCTTATCTGCTGCTATAGCTATATCCGCTTCCTCAGCTGCAGTATAGGCTTTTATAACCACATCAATATCCTTTGTTTCGCTGGTTCCATCAGCTTTACTAATGGTTGCAGTCAAAGTCACGGTTTGATTACCTTCACCACTTGATGGTCTGACTACAGTGACCGTATCACCTGATACAACCACATTGTTACCGGTATCCGTCTTTTCTGACCAGCTGATTGTGGTGCCGTTAGCTCCAGTGGTTGGCAATGTGATGTCTTGAGTTACAGTATCCTTATCATCACTGCCACCGTAGCTAAAGTCCGTTGCATCTAGGTCCGCTTTATCTGTTGCAATA
>JAFGTX010000167.1 GCA_016938815.1 Clostridia bacterium
AAACGAAGTACAATTAATTCAAACAAAAGCAAACGAAAACAAACAATCGCATTCGAAGCTTAAAAGTGATAAACTAATAGATATACAAGCGATTAAGGAGGCCAATATGTTTGCAGAAGAAAGAAAAGAAGAAATATTAAAAGTACTGAAGGTACAGGGTAAAGTAAAGACCTTAGAACTGTCAGAGAAATTCAACGTATCAGAACCAACCATTCGTAGAGATATTTCAGATTTAGAAAAGGCAGGAAGATTAATCAGAACCCACGGTGGCGCGTTACCACTTCATGAAAATGACGGGGAGCCGACTTTCGTCGAGAAGATCGATAAATTTTCTGCTGAAAAAGCATATATTGGCAAAATTGCAGCGGCAATGATAACAGAAGGAAAAAACGTTATATTGGATGGCGGTACGACGACGCTGGAGATTTTGAAGAACATTACGGCCAGTGACGTGACGGTTATCACCAATTCTATAGAAATTGCCGAGTATTCGGAGAAAATGGATAATATCAACCTGATTTTATTAGGTGGACAATTTAGATGGAATACTAGGGCGCTCGTCGGTCCTATTACAGAAAGAATCCTGAGAACCTTCAGAGCGGACATTGCTTTTGTAGGGATGAATGGCATTGACATCAACTCAGGCATGACAACTCAGAATTTGATGGAAGCGACTACAAAACAGGTGATGATGGAAGTATCCAAAACCGTGTTTGTCGTAGCGGATCATTCGAAGTTTGGCAAAAGAGAGCTTTGTGTGGTCTCTAATCTAGAGAATATTTCCGGCATTATTACAGATCAGGGTATTAGCGAAAGCGTTATTGAAGAATTTGAAAACAAGCATGTAGATGTGCTGTATGAGTAAAAATGAGGTGAAATACAATGATTGTAACCGTTACAATCAACCCGGCAATTGATAAAACGATAGAAATCAACAATTTTCAAGTAAATCATGTAAACCGTGTTGAAAACTCGCGTAAAGAGCCGGGTGGCAAAGGGATTAATGTTTCCAAAACCATCAAGGCCCTAGGAAAAGAAAGCAAGATATTTTCGGTGATTGCTGGTTCTACAGGTGATTATATTAGAAGAAAGCTGAGTCAAATGGGACTAAATGCTGAATATATCATGGTGAATGGTGAAACACGTACGAATATCAAGATTACAGATTATAGCCAAAACCTATTTACAGATATCAACGAGAGTGGTCCAACTCTAAATGATGAAGTCAGCAACCAAATCATTGAGAAAGTCCTGTCCATGATTGGGGCAGGTGATGTTTTGGTACTGAGTGGCAGTTTGCCAAACGGCATTCGCGAAGATCTTTATCCGCAGTTGATCAGAAAAGCGAATGAACGGGATGTACAAACCATACTGGATGCCAGCGGAGATATTTTGGAGCAAGGCCTAGAAGCGATGCCTACCATGATCAAACCCAACATACATGAATTGGAGAGTATTGCCGGTTATAAGCTGGACAACGATTCTAAAATCGTTGATTTCGCAAGAGGCTTAATCCATAAGCAATCTGTGAAAAAGGGCGTCTTGATATCCAATGGTGAGAAAGGGTCCTTGTGGGTAACTATAGATAAAGTGGTAAAAGCGGAGCCTATCAAAACGAATGTTGTATCTACCGTTGGTGCAGGTGATGCCATGGTTGGTGCTCTAGCTATTGGACTGAGCGAAAAGATGGACGATGAATTATTGCTTAAGTATGCTACTGCCACGGCAGTTCATAGAATATCGACAGAAGATTTAGAGACAGCGTGTATAGAAAACGTCAATAGAATCATGCGTGATGTTGTTTTAAATATTTTGGAGTAGGAGGATGACTATGATTACAAGTGTTTTTACAGAAGAATTGATGATCAAGGAATTAAAAGCGTCAAGTAAAGCGGACGTGATTAAGGAAATGGTAGAAGTACTCAATGCCAATGGCAAATTGAGTGATAAAGAGGCCTACTTAAATGCCGTTGTGAAGAGAGAGGAAGAATTTTCTACGGGTATTGGCATGGGGGTAGCGATTCCTCATGGTAAGAGTAGTGGTGTGAAAGAGCCGGCGGTTGTTTTTGCAAGAAGTCAAGCAGGCGTTGATTATGAAAGTATGGATGGTGCACCTGCACATTTATTCTTTATGATTGCGGTACCAGACGCAGCCAATGACGAACATTTGAAGATTCTTAGTTCTTTGTCGAGAAAACTGATGCATGCGAATGTTAGAGAAGCCTTAATGGCCGCGACAACGTATGATGAGGTTATAGAAATTATCAAGTAACGGGGAGGGTATTACTATGAAATTTGTAGCAGTTACGGCATGTCCTACAGGTATTGCGCATACTTATATGGCTGCAGAAGCTTTAAAAATTAAAGCGGAAGAATTGGGTTATGATTTAAAAGTTGAAACAAGAGGTTCTGTAGGTGCTGAAGATGAGTTGACGCCAGAAGATATCGCAGGGGCAGATGCGGTTATCGTTGCAGCGGATGCGCAAGTACCGATGGACAGATTCAATGGTAAGAAACTAATTGAGGTTCCGGTTGCAGATGCAATCAAGGATCCAGAATCCTTGTTCAAAAAAGCAAGTGCAGCACCTGTTTATGGTAAAAGCTTGCAGGACAGTGTTGATGAAATTAAATCAGAACGTAGTTCTGAGAGAAAAGGCGTTTACAAGCATCTGATGACAGGGGTTTCTTTTATGATTCCATTTGTCGTTGCAGGTGGTCTTTTAATCGCATTTTCATTTATATTTGGAATTGAAGCCTTCAAAGAAGAAGGTACTTTGGCAGCGGCACTGATGACTATCGGTGGTGGTTCTGCATTTGCACTTATGATTCCTATTTTATCCGGTTATATTGCATTCTCCATTGCAGACCGTCCTGGTCTTGTTCCTGGTATGGTTGGTGGTATGTTGGCTGCTTCTGCGAATTCAGGTTTCCTTGGCGGTATCATTGCCGGTTTCCTTGCTGGTTATGTAGCGAAGGCAATCAGAGATAATGTTAAATTACCAAAGTCAATGGCAGGCTTAATGCCGGTTCTTGTTATACCGGTTTTCTCAACTTTGATTGTTGGTTTGGTAATGATCTATGTTGTTGGTAAACCAGTAGGTGCCATCAATACTTCAATGAATGAATTCTTGAAGTCGATGAGCGGCACAAACTCGATTATTCTAGGACTCCTTTTAGGCCTTATGATGGCTTTCGATATGGGTGGTCCTATCAACAAAGCAGCTTATGCTTTTGGTGTAAGTACACTCGTTGCAGGCGCAACGTCTCCAATCATGGCAGCGGTTATGGCGGCAGGTATGACACCACCTCTTGGTATCGCATTGGCAACGACACTTTTTAGCAAAAAATTTACGGCGCAGGAACATGAAGCCGGCAAAGCAGCTTGGGCAATGGGTATCTCTTTCATCACAGAAGGCGCGATTCCATTTGCAGCAGCAGACCCACTACGTGTTATTCCATCGATCATGGTTGGTTCAGCGGTGACAGGCGCACTTTCGATGCTGTTCAACTGTGGTTTGGCAGTACCTCACGGCGGTATCTTCGTACTGTTCATTCCAAATGCGGTAAGCAACTTGGCGATGTACATCGTTTCTATCGCTGCAGGTGTAGGTGCTACAGCAGCAATGCTGTTCGTCACTAAAAAAGACATTGCATAAAAAATAGAGTAGATTATGATGCAGTATAGAAATATACTGCATCATTGCAATTGGATTAATGATATAAAAGCGTACGATGGAGGATAAGGATATGAAAGGAATTTCAGCTTCTAAAGGCATTGCAATCGGCAAGGTACTGGTATGGCAAGATGAGGTACCAATGATTGAAAAAAGAAGCATCGAAGAAACCTCAGAGGAAATAGCAAAGTTCAAAGGGGCCGTAGAAAAATCTATCAATCAGATTCAGGCCATTAGAAATAAAGTCGCTTCTGAAATTGGAGAAGAAGAGGCTCAAGTATTTGATGCGCATGCACTTTTGTTTGAAGATCCAGAGTGGATTGGACGCATTGAAAAAGAAATCGAATCAAAGGCGTTGAATGCAGAATATATAACTGACACGGTTTCTTCGGAAATCATCGCACTATTCGAATCAATTGAAGATGAATATCTTAGAGCGAGAGCAGCGGATATCAAAGATGTCACTGCGCGACTCATCAAGAATATATTAGGGATGACCGTTGGCTTATCGGATATTGATGAACCGGTCATCATCGTGGCAAAGGATTTGACCCCGTCAGAGACGGCATTACTGGATAAAAGTAAGGTGCTGGCCTTTATCACAGAACAGGGCAACAAGACCTCTCATTCGGCTATCATTGCGAGAACGATGGATATTCCAGCGATTGTTGGTGCAGAAGGCCTCGTGAATACACTTGTTGGTATGAATGCATCCATGCTGGCTATGGATGGCTCAACAGGTGATATCAGCATTAATCCAGATGCAGCCACACTGAAACAATATTCTGATTCTAAGGTCGCATATGAGCAGGAAAAGGCCTTGAAAGAAGAAATGCGCGGTTTAAGCAGTGTAACTTTAGATGGCAAGACTGTTGAGCTCTCAGGTAACATTGCGCAGCCTAAGGAAGCGGAACTCGTCGTTGAAGCGGATGGTGAAGGCGTAGGCCTCTTTAGAAGTGAATTTCTCTTCATGGATGGTTCGGAAGCACCAAGTGAAGAGAAACAGTACGAAGCATACTACCAAGCGGCAAAAAACTTGGATGGCAGACCCCTGGTCATTAGAACCTTGGATGCTGGCGGCGACAAGAACATCCCTTACCTCAATGTCGAAGCTGAGATGAATCCGTTCCTAGGTTACCGAGCGATTAGGATTTGCCTCAATGAAGTAGACTTATTTAAAACGCAAATTAAAGCGATTCTCAGAGTCAGTGCTGACTTTCCGGTTAAAATCATGTTCCCTATGATTGCAACAGTGAACGAATTCCTGAGCGCCAACAAGTATGTTGAGGACGTGATGCAGGCTATGAAAGAAGAGCATCTGGCATTTGATGAAAATATTGAAATCGGTATCATGGTGGAAATCCCTTCGACAGCAGTCATGGCAGATGTATTCGCAAAATATGTGGATTTCTTTAGTATTGGCACCAACGATTTGACTCAGTACACCTTGGCGGCAGATAGAATGAATCCTAAGCTATCTGGTCTTTATAACCATAGAGATCCGGCGGTTCTCAGATTGATCCATATGGTGATCGAGGCAGCTCACAAAGAAGGCAAATGGGTTGGCATGTGCGGCGAAGCGGCTGGTGATGAAATGATGATTCCGGTGCTTTTAGGCTTAGGTCTTGACGAATTCAGCATGGCGCCATCGTCGATTCTCGGTGCAAGAAGAATTGTTAGGAATTTCGACATCGCAGCGTCAAAAGATAAAGTGGAAAAGGCACTCTTGCTACATCGTGTGGAGGAAGTCGAAGCGCATATGAAAGAATTGTTAGAGGAGACAGCAAAATGATTGAAAAAAAAATAACCATTGCAAACGAAACAGGTTTTCATGCGAGACCGGCAAGTTTGTTCGTTAAAGAAGCGACACAAGGCAAATCGGAAGTTTTTATCATTTTAGATGATAAGGAAATCAACGCCAAATCGATGATCGGTTTACTTAGTCTTGGTGCAGGAAAAGGCACAGAATTGACACTTAGAGTGGACGGCGAAGATGAAGTGGAACTGATCAATAAACTAGCTGATTTCATCGTGAATATGGATTAATGATTGTGATAAGAAAAAGAGCAGTGGCATTTTATTTATGCTAGCTGCTCTTTTTTGGTATGTAAAATCAATATCAATTTTAAAGCAATGATACGAAATGATGGCAAAACAACAATAAAACTTACTAATCGTTCGCTATATGCTTTGTTTATTACTTATAGTCGATAAAATTAATTACTTTGTGTTCGAAATGTTATTTGGAGATAGCTAAATGCTTTTCTTTGTATATAATTAACTTGTGGAGGGATTTTATGGATTCGTTGGATTATGAAATTTTAAAGATATTGAAAGATAATGGACGTATGTCTCATGAACAGATTGCCAAGGAAGTTAATATGTCGAGACCGGCTGTTAGAGCCAGAATCATGTCCATGGAAGAGCAAGGCATTATTGAAGGTTATTCTACCAAGATTAATTATGATCTTTTAGGATTCAACATTCAAGTATTTGTTTACATTAAAGTGAGAGAATCGACTTATGCTAAAACCATGGCGGCAATACATGCAGTTGTCCCAGAACAACTGATTATAGAGGATTGTTTCCGTATCTCAGGCGAGTGGTGTCTGCTACTGAGGGTGATGTGCCATTCTCAGCATGATATTACCGAATTCGTGGATGGGGTCTTACGCGTTGACAATGTGATGTCAACAAATACAGTATTTATATTTAAATCATAGTAGAGGTGAGTGGCATGACAAATTATTTAGGAGAAATAGCAGCTTTATCAACTGCCCTGTGCTGGGCGATTACATCAACATCATTTGAACACAGTGCCAAAAAAATTGGATCGGTGAACCTGAACCTAACGCGACTGTTAATCGGATTTGTATTTCTGTCTATGTTTACGTGGGCGACACGAGGGTATTTTTTTCCGATGGATGCGGATTTGAAGACTTGGAAGTGGCTTTTCATATCAGGTATTGTAGGCATTGTCATTGGCGATTTGCTTTTGTTTGAAGCCTTTGTTTTAATAGGCTCCAGAATATCTATGCTTATATTTGCAAGCGTGCCACCACTTAGCGGTCTCCTGGCTTTTCTCTTTTTAGGCGAACACATGACGTTGATTCAAATCGTAGGTATGTTTGTAACCTTGGCGGGGATTGCGATGGTCATTCTTGTTGCGGATAAAGACAATAACAAAGTTACCTTCTCTCATCCGATTAAAGGCATCCTTTTTGCTTTCGGCGGTGCACTCGGTCAAGCTTCAGGTTACATACTAGGCAAAGTAGGCATGAGTGGTTACGATCCTTTTTCATCGACGCAAATTCGCTTAGTGGCAGGCATTGTTGCCTTTTCCATCATTTTTACGATTAAGGGCCACTGGGGTAAATATTTTAAGTCACTAAAGAGAAAAGATGCCATAGCGACGCTGACTTTAGGCTCTTTCTTTGGGCCTTTCTTAGGCATTTCACTTTCTCTTTATGCGGTGCAGCGTATCAATCCCGGTGTGGCTTCGACGTTGACCAGTATTACGCCGGTGCTTCTCATCCCTTATGCCTATTTCATCAGGAAGGAAGCAGTTACCTTTAAAGAATTGACAGGAACTTTGCTTGCCCTATGTGGTGTGGGTGTGATGTTCATATAAACAATATTCCCCTACATTCAATTGTGATATGATAAATAAGAGCCTATAAAAAGCTAAGTGGGGAATGAGTATGAGTAAAAAACTTGGTATTATTGCAACGGATATAGAAATGAAAAACGCCATCGAAAGACTTTTCCCGGATGAAATGGCGACGGGTGAGTTCATGGTGGAGATTTTAGATAAAAATGAGGTAGCCCTGCAAGGGAAAAAACTTGAGGCGCAAGGTGCACGGGTTATCATTGGACGAAGTGGCAGTTATGATCAGAGTGTAGGCCAGGTCTCTGTACCGCTGCTGAGATTAAAAGTAACCTCTTTGGATATTGTGAAGGCCATGATGCAGGCTCTAGAACTGGGTGAAACCATTGCTCTGATTATTTGGGACGGTATTTGTTTTGATACGTCAATCTTATCCCTTTTCTCTAATAAGGTGAGCCTTTATACCTTCAACCATGGCGATGAAATCGAAGCGGTCTACCAAAAGGCTGTAGAGGAATGTCCGAAAAGCATTCTGGTGGGTGGTGGTGTCGTTTGTAATCTAGCTCGAAAGGACGGTGTGCCCTCTGTCTTTGTCAATGCGTCTTCTGAATCCATAGTCGAGGTAGTAGAGCATGCAAAGGAAGTGATCGAGCACCTTAATAGCAAGGACTATCAGCAGGAGCTTTTGGGAAAAACCCTGAACAACGTTCGAGATGCGGTAGTTATGATCGATGAGCAAGGTCAAGTGCTCATGTTTAATAAGCGTGCCGAAAGTATTCTTAAAGTCGGTTCGCCGCGTATCATGGGTAAGACCTTGTATAAGGTTTTACCAAAATTGGCATTTTTGATGGATGATTTGAAAGAACAACGTGAAAAAAAGGACGAATTGCTTTGGCTGGATACTTTGGTCATATCTTATAATACGTCACTTATATGGTACGACAACGATATAAAGGGTCTTTTGATGACCTTTCAAGATACAACCCGCCTTCAGAACCTTGAACAGAACATTCGACGTAAATTGAGTAAAAAGGGTTTGATTGCCAAGTACGATTTTTCTAATATCATTTACCAATCGGCTGTGATGGAGGATATGATTCACAAGGCGAAAATTATCGGAAAAAGCAATTCCACCGTGGTTTTGTATGGTGAAAGTGGCACCGGCAAGGAGATTTTGGCACAAAGTCTTCATAATGTCAGTGATCGAAAAAATGCACCTTTTGTCGCTATCAACTGTGCGGCCTTATCTGAGACCTTACTGGAAAGTGAACTCTTTGGCTATGAGGAAGGGGCATTTACAGGTGCACGAAAAGGTGGTAAACCAGGGCTGTTTGAATTGGCACATGGAGGCACCATCTTCCTTGATGAAATCAACTCCATTTCTAATAGTCTACAAGGCAAACTGCTTCGAGTCCTTGAAGAAAAGGAAGTGATGCGCCTTGGCTCTGATTACATCATTCCACTGGATGTCAGAATTATCTGTGCTGCCAATGAGGATTTGAAGGGGCTGGCAAGCGAAGGCTTATTCAGAAGTGACCTCTTTTATCGATTGAGCAGTTTGGAACTCGTCATTCCGCCCCTGAGAGAGCGTAAGGAAGATATCGAACCACTCTTTATCCATTTTTTAAGAGAACTTGAAAAGGATGAGTCCATTCGCTGGCCGACAGAGGACGAACTGCATAAGTTAATCAGTTATAACTGGCCCGGCAACATTCGTGAGCTCAGAAATATGGCAAAACGCTATATGCTTTTCGACGAAATAGAGCTGTATGGCTTTGATGAGGATTTGACGGTGACTTGTGGTGATGATTCTATTAATCTAAAGGAAATCAATAAACTGGTGGAAGAACGGATTATCTCTCAACTTTTAAAAAGCGGACTTTCAAAAAATGAAATTGCCAGCAAATTAGGTGTAAGTCGCGCAACATTATGGAATAAAATAAATAAGGATGTTTAATTTGATGAATGACATGTCAAGAAAAGTTGACATATTTTAAAGTTAAATGTATCAAATTAATAAGAGTATGTTAAAAGAACAGGTTTTCAGCCTGTTCTTTTTTTGGCATCTATATTGCAATATAAAAAGACAAACAAATGAGGGGGTAATTTATGAAACGTATTTTAGCTATTAATCCAGGGTCAACATCTACAAAAGTTGCGTTATATGCAGATAAGGAGGTCATTTTCGTCGAAACAATAGACCATCCGATGGATGAACTGAAAAAATATAGTCATGTACAAGATCAGTTCGATTTTAGAAAAGAGGTCATCATCGACTTGCTGACCAAAAATGATATTACATTGGAGTCCTTAGATGCAGTCGTTGGTCGTGGTGGCTTATTACCTCCTGTGAAATCTGGCGCATACATGGTCAATGAATTAATGATAGATCGTTTAAAAAACAGACCCGTTGCAGAACATGCATCGAACCTAGGCGCCTTGATTTCTTATGAAATCGCTCAATCGGTCGGCATTGATGCTTATATCTATGATTCGATTGCTGTTGATGAATTGTCTGATGTCGCTAGAGTCTCTGGTTTGCCGGAACTTCCTAGAATTAGTTTGACACATACGCTTAATGCACGTGCTACTGCTCATAAAGTTGCAGAAAAACACGGCAAGAAGTATGAAGATATGAAACTTATTGTCGCACATTTAGGTGGTGGCATCTCAGTTAGTGTTCATGACAGAGGGCGCATGATTGATACCAATACAGATGAAGAAGGGCCTTTCTCACCGGAACGTGCAGGCCGCGTACCTTGCGGTTCACTTGTAGATTTATGCTACAGTGGGGAATATGACCATAGAAGTATGAGAAAGAAACTCCGTGGCAATGGGGGGTTAAAAGCATATCTTGGCATCGTGGATGCTCGTGCAGTTGAGAGCCTGATTGCAGAAGGTAATGAAGAAGCGGCAGTTATTTACGAGGCAATGGCATATCAGGTAGCTAAAGCTATCGGGGAATTGGCAACCGTACTTTGTGGTGAGGTGGATGCGATTGTTCTTACAGGTGGTATCGCTTACTCCAAAAAAATAACAGATTGGATTACAGAGCGCGTGAAGTTCATTGCACCAGTGGAGATCTTTGCTGGTGAAAACGAGTTGGAGTCTTTGGCATTCGGTACATTAAGAGTTTTGAATGGCGAAGAAGAGGCAAGAGAATATACAGAGTAAAGAAGGTTATAAGATGATTAAAAGTTTTGATGCCTTAATAGAAAAGGCGAAAACAATGACGGAAAAGAAAACAGTAGCCGTTGTGTGTGCCCATGATGCCCATACATTAGAAGCGGTCGTTCAAGCTGAAAAGGAAGGTGTTGTACAAGGTCTTCTTATCGGCGATGTTGAAAAGATTAAGGTCTTATTAAAAGAAATGTCATATGATAAACCAGATGAAATGATGATTGCTGCTGAGTCGGATCGCGAAGCTGCCGAGAAAGCGGTAGCACTTATTAGAGAAAAGTCAGCAGACTTTATCATGAAAGGCAAAATCCAAACGGCCGATTTGTTAAAAGCAGTAGTGGATAAGGAAAAGGGTCTTAGAACAGGACGCGTCATGTCTCACTTGGCTTTTAATCAATTATCCAACTATCACAAACTGATTGTGATATCTGATGGTGGCATGATGATGTATCCCGATTTGGAGGAGAAAAAACAAATTGTTCAAAACGGCGTAGATATTTTACGTGCAATGGGTGTAGAAATGCCTAAAGTAGCGGTTTTGACAGCGGTTGAAAAAGTTAACCCTAAGATGCCGGAGACGGTTGATGCAGCAGCACTAAAGGCAATGAACCAAAATGGCGAGCTGGAAAACTGTATCGTGGAGGGACCGATTTCCTATGACTTGACGATGAATGCAGAATCGGCAGTTATTAAGGGCTTTGAGAGTCCGGTTTGTGGTGATGCGGACCTTTTAATCGTACCGAATATTACGGTGGGCAATATACTGGGCAAGGCGCTTGTCTATTCGGCAGAATCCAAAATGGCAGGCATGATTGTCGGAGCACAGGTTCCGATTGTATTGACTTCTAGAGGTGCAACATCGGAAGAAAAATACCTTTCCCTTGTACTTTGCGCTTCAGCAGTGTAATAGAGTGAGATGGAGGCTAGATTATGAAAGTAATAGTAAACGATGAAAGATGTAAACAATGCGGCATTTGTGCTGTAAATTGTCCTAAAAAAGCAATTTCTTTTAGCGATGTAATCAATATGAAGGGTTATCAACCGGCTGTAGTTGATGATGCGTTATGTATCGGTTGCGGTATTTGTTATACAATGTGCCCAGACTGGGTATTCGAGATTACAGGTGAATAAGGAGGAGCGACTATGAGTGATATGGTAAAAGGCAATCACGCCTTTGCAGAAGCTGCTGTCAGAGCAGGTGCGAGATTTTATGCAGGTTATCCAATTACACCATCGACAGAGATTATGGAGTACCTTTCAACAAGAATGGAAGAAGTAGGCGGCGTTTTCATACAAGCTGAGAACGAAGGTGCTTCCATGAATATTTTAACGGGAGCATCGGCTTCGGGTGTGCGTTGTTTTACAGCCTCTTCAAGTGTCGGTATGACGTTGAAACAAGAAGCGATTTCTCATATGGCAGACTCAGATTTGCCGTTTTTAGCCTTTAACGTTGTAAGATATGGTAACGGTCTTGGAACCCTTGATACAGGGCAATCTGACTATCATAGAGATACTAGAGGCGGTGGTAGTGGTGATTATAGATGTATCGTGTTAGCGCCATATAGTATTCCAGAAGCAGTAGAACTGATTAGTGTAGGCTTTGACTTATCGGATCAGTATCTTGTTGGCACGATTATCCATACAGAAGCCGCACTTGGTCAAATGATGGAACCTTGTGACATGCCTGAAATGAAAACGGTTGAAAGAAGATTTGGTGCTATTGATGGTACCTACAGTCATAAACGTATTTCACCACTTACTAGAAATCGCTTGGAAGAAGCGGTTGAAATGAAAGAACGCTATGAAAGAATTAAGGCAAATGAGCAACGTTGGGAATCAGAATACGTTGAAGACGCAGACTATGTACTTGTAGCATACGGTTTAGCGGGCAGATCGGTTATCGGTGCTGTCAAGCAACTTAGAGAAGAAGGTCATAAAGTAGGTTATATCAGACCGATTACGTTATGGCCATACCCAGAAAAGGCATTTGAAGCTGTTAACCCAGAGGTAAAAGGCTATATTTCAGTAGAGGAAAACGCAACAGGACAGATGGTGGACGATATCGCCTTAACCCTTAAGAAAACAAGTCAAGCATCCAAAGATGTTTTTGCCCTTACTTATGCATACGGTGTACCTGCTATGAAGAAAATCAAAGCGGATTTCATCAGAATTACAAAAGGCGAAATCAAGGAGGTATATTAATATGGCAGTAGCTAAAAAAATTCCAAGTATCTTAAGCAAGCAAATTTCATTTTGCCCAGGCTGTGGTCATGGTGTAGTTGTAAGATTGATTGCAGAATGTATTGAAGAAATGAAGCAAGAAAAGAACTCTATTATCAATGTTGGTGTTGGTTGCTACTCTTTAATGACACCTTCTGTAGAAATAGATCGCTTTGACAGCCTTCACGGTAGAGGTGCTGCTATTTCAACTGGTTTTAAACGTGCTAATCCAGACACCCTTGTTATCTCTTATCAAGGTGATGGAGATGCCTATAGTATTGGTATCGGTGAAAGTGTTAGTGCGGCTTATAGAAATGAGAACATTACGGTTATTACGGTAAATAATACAAACTACGGCATGACTGGTGGGCAAATGAGTGCAACCACAATGCCAGGTCAAAAGACGACAACGTCACCTTTGGGTAGAAATTGTCAAACGACAGGTATGCCTATGAAGTTTCCTGAGATGATCGCAAGTTCTTTCCCAGAAGTGGCTTATGTAGCAAGAGGTTCGGTAACTAAACCTGCTTATGTTAACAAGTTGAAGGGCTATATTAAAAATGCTTTTGAAGCACAAATGAATGGTGAAGGCTACTCTCTGATTGAAGTATTGTCACCATGTCCTACGAACTGGGGTATGTCTCCAGTAGAATCTCATGAGCGTGTCAATGGCGAAATCGAAGCGTATTATCCATTAGGCGAATTCAAGTTAAGAGAGGAGAAATAACGATGAAGGAAATAGTATTTGCTGGTTTAGGTGGACAAGGAATTCTTACATCTGGACTTGTTATCTCACAAATTGCGGTGGCAAAAGGCATGAATGCCACTTGGATTCCTCAATACGGTGCGGCTATGCGTGGTGGTACGGCAAACTGTACTGTTAAATTTGGTGAGGGTATGGTTTATAACCCTGCTCAGGAAGAGCCTGATATACTTCTTGCTATGAATAACCCATCATTCCAAAAGTTTGTTGGCATTGTGGCACCAGGAGGCACGGTAATCGTGGATAGTGCTCTTGTGAACTGCGATACAGCGGTTAGGGATGATATTACGGTGATTGGCATTCCAAGTACGGAAATGGCGTTAGAAATTGGTCATGCTAAAGGGGCTAACATTATCATGGCTGGACTGATTGCTAAGGTTTCAGGTGATTTTACAGAAGAAGAAGGCCTAAAAGGCATGAATGAAATGTTTAAGAAAAAAGGCAAAGGAAAGTTTGAAGAAATCAACTCAAAAGCCTTTAAGTTAGGTTATAATTTTGTGAAATAATAGCAAGGACACCTTGCAATCATAGTTGCCTCAGCTTCTACGATTACAAGGTGTCTTTTTATTTTCGCCAATTAATTTTTTTTGCGGCAGTTGTTTTGGTGCCTTTGGCTATAATGTCTGAAGAGCTGGTACCGACGGAAATGATGACGTCGTACTCTTGATAGAGGCCTCCGAGGGATACCGGTGTCGGCGGCGTTAAGTCCAGATGGGTGGTGCTGGCTACAACACCAAGGGCTTTGACCATCTCTTCACCGAACTTCTCGCATTCGCTTTTGTCGGTGCCCGGTGATACGAAGATGGCAAATCCAAGGGTGCTGTCATTGACGGCAATGTTGGCACTCGTGACTTCCGTATGGATTTCCACAGCATTTTTAGAAAAATCTATCATGGTTTGTGTGATTTCGTGAAGGGTGACTTCATCAGATGGCTCTTCTGTGAAAACTGAGCCTTCTAGCTCGCTTTGTCGTTCCATCTCACTCACATCCACGTAGACGTCATCGTATTGTGACTGACTGTTTAGCACCAGATAGGCAATAACGCCAAGTGCAAATAGAATAGCGAGTATGATGGATGTCTTTTTGTTGGCTTTTGGGGCTTTGGAAGCAGGTGCCGCTGTTTCGGCGGGCGCGACTTTTTCTAACAGTTTATCAATCCGGCTTTGACACTTTTCCGCATCTCCGGAAATCCGTTCATTTTCAATAAGTTCCAGTGCCTTTTGGCAAATTTCCAGCGCCTCTTGAAAACGGCGCTTTTTTTCTAATATAATGGCCGGCCTTTCAAAATTCATGTAAAGGTGAGGTTGGTAATGTTCTAAAATTTCCAAGTATATTTCTAGTGCCGCGTCTTCGTTGCCGAGGCGGTCCATCTTTTTTGCTTTTTCATTGAGCTGCAACATTTGATTCATTTCTTCTTTTGTCATCTATAGATCCCCCTTATGACTATAATATCGTCAAAAAATTATCCTGTCTAAAGTTTTTATTAAAATCTATTCAAAAATCCCGTGAATTTTACTAGAATGGTATCAAAAGGGGGCTTATTCATGATTGATTTACATTGCGATACGTTTATGAAACTGTTGGATGAAAAAAGCGAGTTGAGGAAAAATGACTACCATATCGACCTGCTAAAAATGTTGGAAGGTGGCTCTAAGGCTCAAGTCTTTGCAAACTTTATACATATGGAATCGGTATCGGAACCGAAGAAACATTGTACTGAGATGCTGAAATATGGTAAGGCACAGCTTGAAAAGAACGATGACCTTATTGGCATTGCGAGAAACTTCAAGGAATATGAGACGCTACAAGCAGAAGGTAAGATGGCGGCGATTCTTGCTATAGAAGAAGGCGGTGCCCTAGAAGGCAAAATGGAGAATTTACATTACTTCTATGAGGAAGGCGTTCGCTTGATCACACTCACTTGGAACTATCCCAATGAGATAGGATATCCTAATGCAGGTTATACGCATAAGGATAAAGGCTTGACACCATTTGGCATTGATCTGGTTCGTGAAATGAATAAAAAAGGCATGCTAGTTGATGTGTCTCATCTTTCGGATGGTGGTTTCTATGACTGCATCAAATACTCTAATCAGCCTATTGTTGCATCTCATTCCAATGCGAGAGCCGTCTGTGAGCATACGAGAAACCTTACAGACGACATGCTTAAAAAACTGGCAGAAAACGGAGGTATCACAGGGATCAATTATCTGTCAGCCTTCTTGGATGGCACCAATTTCAGTAAGGTTGAGAGCATGGTCAAGCATATTGAGTACATAAAACAGGTTGCAGGCATGGATACGGTGGCTTTGGGCTCGGATTTTGACGGCGTTGATTGTGAACTGGAGATGCCAACGATTGCTCATGTTGATATGCTGAAAAACGCATTGAATATCAAAGGATTTACTTGTGAAGAAATTGACAGGATTTTCTTCAAAAACGCTGAGCGTGTGCTTCGAGAGGTTCTAAAATAGTGCTGAATTAATCTTGACAAAATTACTCGGACATATTATACTCTTAATGAATTCCAAGTGAAGTACTCGGGATTGGAGGTATATAATGAAATTGACTACAAAAGGTCGTTACGGACTAAAGGCGATGTTCGATTTGGCGCTGAATTCCAATGGTGAACCGATTAAGCTCAATGCCATCGGTGAGAGACAGGGGATTTCAGTCAACTATTTGGAACAATTGATTTCGCCTCTTAGAAAAGCCGGTTTGGTAAAAAGTGTACGTGGCGCTCAAGGCGGCTATATTTTAGCGAAACCTGCCAGTGAAATTACAGTAAGAGATATTTTAGTTACTCTAGAAGGTCCGATTGTACCTGTGGATTGTGTGTCTGAAGATGACGATGAAAATCTATGTACGCATTCTGATTGCTGTGTATCTCGTATCATTTATGAGAAAATTCGAGATAGCATCAACGAGGTAGTTGCTAGCATTACCCTTCAGGATATGATCGACGATCATAAACAAATTAATGCAACGAATATACAAGTGAATTGCAAGAATTGAGAGGATGATATATATGAAACGTGTTTATCTAGATTATTCTGCTACGACACCAACTAAAAAAGAAGTATTAGATGCTATGTTGCCATATTTTTCTGAAGTTTTCGGTAATCCATCAAGTATTCACGGATTTGGCCGCGAGGCGAAAAAAGTCGTTAATGAAAGCAGAGCAACCATTGCTGGCTTTATGAATGCGGATGAAAAAGAACTTTATTTCACAGCAGGCGGTACAGAGTCTGACAACTGGGCGGTAAAGGGTGCGGCAAAAGCGTTAAAAAATAAAGGCAATCATATCATTACATCAAAGATTGAACATCACGGTATTTTACATACTTGTGAATCTCTTGAGAAAGAAGGTTTTGAAGTCACGTATCTTGACGTAGACGGAGATGGTCTTATTTCACTTGAGGCATTGGAAGCGGCAATCAAGCCGGAAACGGTTCTGATTTCTATTATGTTTGTTAACAATGAAATCGGTACACTTCAGCCAATCAAAGAAATTGGTGCAATTGCTAAAGCTCACGGCGTACTTTTCCATACGGATGCGGTACAGGCTTTCGGTAATTTTAAAATTGATGTTAAGGACATGAACATCGACTTGATGTCCATCTCTTCACATAAAATATATGGTCCAAAGGGTATTGGTGCCCTTTATATCAGAAAAGGCGTTCGTCTTGTAAACTTCGTAGACGGTGGCGCACAAGAGAGAAAAAAACGTGCCGGCACTGAAAATGTGCCTAGTATCGTTGGCTTTGCAAAGGCAGCTGAGATTGCTTACAGAGACTTTGATGCTCATGTTGAAAAACTAGTCGCTTTAAGAGAACGCCTTAGAAAAGGTGTCATGGAAACGATCGATTACTGTAAATACAATGGTCATCCAGATCAGCGTCATCCAGGAAATGCTCATTTTGCCTTTGAATTCATTGAAGGTGAGGCTTTGTTACTGAGTCTTGATTTGGTGGGTATTGCAGGTTCCAGTGGTTCAGCATGTACATCAGGTTCGCTTGATCCATCACATGTTTTGATGGCTATTGGTTTGAAACACGAAATCGCACACGGTTCTCTCAGATTGAGTGTGGGTGATTTTACGACAGAAGAAGATATTGACTATACAATTAAAGAATTAAAAACCATCGTGGAAAGACTGAGAATGATGTCACCACTTTATGATAAGGTTACAGGAGGAAAATAAGATGTATACAGATCAAGTAATGGACCATTTCACAAATCCTAGAAATGTAGGTGTAATAGAAGATGCAGATGGCGTAGGCGAAGTAGGTAACGTTAAATGTGGCGATATCATGAGAATCTACTTGAAAATTGAAGATGATGTTATAACAGATATCAAATTCAAGACTTTTGGTTGTGGATCGGCTATAGCAAGTTCAAGTATTGCTACAGTTATGATTAAGGGTAAAACGGTTGATGAAGCCCTTGCTTTGACAAATAAGGATTTTGTAGGTGCTCTAGGTGGTTTACCATCTGTAAAGCTACACTGTTCTGTACTTGCTGAAGAAGCGTTCAAAGTAGCCGTATACGATTATTGTCAGAAATCAGGTAAGTCATATGCAGGTCTTGAAGGTTTTGATCCAGCAAATGCGGACGACGATCATCACGACCACGGTGATGAAGATGAAGAATAAGCAAAGTAAATTCAGCTAGGCTTTTCAGCCTAGCTTTCGTTTTATATGTTTTAGAAGTAAATTAGGAGAAAAAAATGGAATTAAATAAAAAACGCGTAGTACTTGGTATGAGCGGTGGTGTGGACTCCAGTGCAACGGCAAAACTTTTAGTTGAAGCGGGTTACGAAGTTATCGGTGTTAGTCTGAGACTTCATCAAGATGTCGATGATGTGGCTGATTTTAAGGAAAGCATGGATTATACTGGATTTGAAGATGCAAAAAATGTCTGTGACCAGTTAGGCATACCTTTCAAAGTCTTTCATTTAAGGGATGCTTTTAAAAAGCATGTTAGAGACTATCTGGTGAATACTTATTTGCATGGTGAGACACCAAACCCATGTATCGAATGTAACAAGCACATCAAGTTTGGAGCATTTATGGAAATTGCGGATGGCTTGGGTGCGTATTATCTTGCAACAGGACATTACTGCTATATTGAGCAAGATGAGCGAGATGGCTATTATAAAATCAAGAAGGCTAATTCATCCAGCAAGGATCAAACTTATATGATGTTTTACCTGGGTCAGGAGCAATTAAAGCGGATATTAATGCCTCTTGGCGCTTTTGATTCAAAGGACGATATCAGAGCGATTGTCGCTGAGATGGACTTGAATCTTTCAAAAAAGAAGGATTCTCAGGAAATTTGCTTTATTCCAGGTGACGACTATATTGCTTATTTAAAGGACAACTATGGCGTAGAAGGTGTACCGGGACATTTTGTGGATGAGGAAGGTCATGATCTGGGTCAGCATAAGGGTATGATTCATTATACAATCGGTCAGAGAAAGGGTTTGGGTGTTTCTTTTGGTAAGCCGATGTACGTTGTAGCCTTGGATACAGATAATAATCAAGTGGTCTTAGGTGACAACGAGGATTTATTTGAATCCGATCTTACGATCTACAAGACGCATTTTGCATATTCCGATGCGCCAGAAGAAGCTGAAAATCTGACTTGTAAAATCAGATATTCCTCAAAAGAAATAGGTTGTCATTTAGAGAAATTGGATGATGAAACTTACAAGGTACATTTTGAGGCGCCGCAACGTGCAATAACGCCAGGCCAAGCTTGTGTTATCTATCAAGGTGACTATCTTTTTGGCGGTGGCATTATCAAAAATAGCAAGACAAAACGTAAAAATATGGTATAATAAACCTTAGTATTATATTGAAAAGCGACGATTGAGACAAGTAGGGAAATATGAACAGAGAGCCGGTGATGGTGAGACATTGGCACATTTCTTGAAGCAACTCATGAGCTTTGCAGTCGAAATTCAGTAGATTGCAACGTTTGGCATACGTTACAGTGCACTTTTCCTCTATTAAAGTGATCGTGAGATAAGTAGGGTGGTACCGCGGGTTTAGCCTCGTCCCTACACTTTTGTAGAGGTTTTTTTAATAGGAGGTATATTTATGGAAAAGATGGGCTTAAATGAAATTAGAACGAGCTTTTTGGAGTTTTTTAAAACGAAAGATCACCTAGTGGAATCGAGTTATTCTCTAGTACCGCAAAATGATAAAAGTTTGCTTTTAATTGCTGCTGGCATGGCACCGCTTAAAAACTATTTTATGGGTACGGAAATTCCTCCGCATAATAGAATGGCAACATGCCAAAAATGTATTCGTACAGGTGATATTGAAAATGTAGGACATACATCAAGACACGCTACTTTCTTCGAAATGCTAGGCAATTTCTCTTTCGGTGATTACTTCAAGGAAGAATCAATCGCATGGGGATGGGAGTATGTTACGGAACATCTTAAGTTACCACTGGATAAACTTTGGGTGACTGTTTATTTAGATGATGATGAAGCTTATGATATATGGAAAGATCAAGTGGGTGTACCTGAAGAGCGTATTGTCAGATTAGGGAAAGCTGATAACTTCTGGGAGATTGGAACTGGCCCTTGTGGACCATGTTCTGAGATTTACTTTGATAGAGGTGAGAAATACAGCTGCGGTTTGGACGACTGTAAACCAGGCTGCGACTGTGACCGTTATGTTGAATTCTGGAATCATGTATTCACTCAGTTTGACAAAGATGAAGACGGCAATTACAATCCACTGGAAAATCCAAACATTGATACAGGTATGGGCCTTGAGCGTATTGCATGTATCATGCAAGGTGTGGAATCCATATTTGAAGTCGATACCATCAAACATATTTTGGATCGCGTTTCTGAAATTACAAATACTAAATACGGTGAAGACCATAAGAAGGATATCTCTCTTAGAATCATCACTGACCATATCAGAGCGGTTACCTTCATGGTATCGGACGGTATTATGCCAAACAATGAAGGTCGTGGCTACGTATTGAGAAGACTTTTAAGACGTGCTGCAAGACATGGCAAGCTACTTGGCGTAGAAGGCAATTTCTTGACACTGCTTGTAGATGAAGTTATTAATGTTTCTGGTCATGCTTATCCTGATTTGGTTGAGAGACAAGATTACATTAAAAAGATTATTTCAATTGAGGAAGACCGTTTCCAAAAGACGATTGATTCAGGTCTTTCAATTCTTAACGGCTATATCGACGCATTAAAGGTCGCTGGGTCAACAGAATTATCTGGAGAGGATGCTTTTAAGTTATATGATACTTATGGCTTCCCGCTGGACTTAACTGTGGAAATTCTTGAAGAGCATGCTTTCACAGTAGATCATGCTGAATTCGAACAAGCGATGGAAGATCAAAGAAACAGAGCGCGTAATGCGATTGTTGATAAAGACGGTGCGGCTTGGACAGAAGATCCGTTAGCTGAAATTGGTAAGGATATAGCGTTTGAATTCGTAGGTTATGCAGAACCTTCGATCGATACAAAAGTGCTTGCGATTATCAAAAATAACCAATTGGTGGACACTTTAGTTGAAGGTGAAGAAGGCACAGTGGTTATCGAAAAATCGCCTTTCTACGCTGAAAGCGGTGGACAAACCGGTGATAAGGGTACATTAAATGGTACAGATACCCTGTTTGATGTAGCGGACACCAGAAAGGGATTCAATGGCATCCATCTTCATAAAGGCCAGTTAATTACAGGCAACCTAACGGTAGGTAGTTCGGTAGTTGCATTGATTAATAAGGATTTAAGAAGAGATACAGCTAAGAATCATACGACAACACACATGCTCCACAGAGCGCTTAAGAATGTTCTTGGTGACCATGTTGAGCAAGCGGGCTCACTTGTCGATCCACATAAATTGAGATTTGACTTTACCCACTATCAAGCAATGACTGCTGAAGAAATCAAGGCGGTTGAAAAGCAAGTGAATGAAGTCATCCTTTCTGGATTCACAGTGGCAACAACTGAAGAAACTATCGAAGCAGCAAAAGCGAAGGGTGCAACAGCACTGTTCGGTGAAAAATATGGTAATACAGTTAGAGTTGTGGAAATCAAAGGCTACAGCATGGAGCTTTGTGGTGGTACGCATTTGACCAACTCTTTAGAAGCAGGACTTTTCAAGATTGTTTCTGAGGGTGGTGTTGCTGCGGGTATTCGTAGAATTGAAGGTATTACAGGCCGCGAAGTTTACCAGCATATGTTGGAACAAAATAGCCTGATTGAGACTATGTCTGAAATTCTAAAAGCACCAAAATCAGACCTTGAGACGAGAGCACAACACTTGATGGAAGAGCAAAAAGCATTGACGAAAGAAATCGAAGGTTTTAAAGCGAAAGAAGCGGGCAAGCTTTCTGAAAACATTTTAGAAACAGCTGAAAGCATGAACGGTTTTAATGTCGTCATTGCCAAATTCCCTGGTTTAGAAATGGATGCAGTAAGAATGCTTGGTGACAAGGTTGTCGGCAATTTCGATAAGGCAATTGCTGTGTTTGCCGTACCAACAGATGAAAGTGTTACTTTCCTCATTATGGCATCGCCAGATGCGATTAATGCTGGTGCCCATGCAGGCAATATCATCAAAGAAGTTGCTAAAGTCGCTAAAGGCGGCGGTGGTGGCCGTCCAAATATGGCGCAAGCGGGCGGAAAAGACGCAACTCAAACTGATGCGGCACTTGCCAAAGCAAAAGAAATTATTATGAGTCTATAATCTGTTGTTAGTTCGAAACCAACTCTGGGTAAAAACATAACACAGTACCATAAAATACTTGTAGACAACTACATGAAAAAGGGAGGGGACTATATGAGCAGTAATTTGACTATGAAATTTACTTTTGACCAACAACAATCAGAAGAGAGAAAAGAAGTTATTTCGTTTGTATTTGAAGCGTTAAAAGAAAAAGGGTATCATCCGATCAACCAATTGACGGGTTATTTATTATCTGGCGACCCCACATATATCACTACTCATAAAGATGCTAGAAAGATAATTCGCAAAGTGGAACGCGATGAAATTATTGAAGAACTTTTAAAAAGCTATCTTGAGAAAGAGATTGGTACAGAATGATTTATAATGAACTGGGTAAAACCGGTCTAATTGTATCTAAATTATGCTTTGGAGGGCTGACTGTCGGCCCTCTTCAAGCTGATTTAAGCCCAGTTGAAGGCGGCAAAGTCATTAGAGAGGCCTTCGAGCGTGGGGTCAATTTTATTGATACGGCAGAACTCTATGGCACTTATCCGCATATCAAGGAGGCACTGAATGGCTTTGACCGCCATCGCATTGTGATTTCATCGAAGTCCTACGCTTATTCTGTAGAGACGGCTGAGACGGCGCTGGAAGATGCATTGCAATCTTTAAAGACAGACTACATCGATTTGTTTATGATGCACGAGCAGGAGAGTGAACATACGATTAGAGGCCATTATGAAGCCTTAGAATATTACCAGAAGATGAAAGATAAGGGCTATATTAAAGCGATTGGTCTATCCACGCATCACATTGCCGCGGTTCATGGTGCTACAAAATATGCTGAAATCGAAGTGGTACATCCTATTTTGAATAAGCTGGGTATTGGGATTCAAGATGGCAATATTGAAGAAATGCTTGACGCGCTTAGACGGTTCAGGTATGATGGTCGAGGTGTCTTTGCAATGAAGCCGCTTGGTGGCGGACATTTGATAAAAAGTTACGATGAAGCATTTGACTACGTGAATAATTTAGATGTGGTAGATGCTTTTGCGATTGGCATGCAATCTGTCGATGAAGTTATTGCCAATGTTAGCAAATTTGAAACTGGCAGTATACCGATAGATTTAAAGAAAAAATTAAAAGCCAAAGAACGCAAACTGATTATTGCGGATTGGTGTGAAGGCTGTGGGAACTGTATTGAGAGATGTGGTGCAGGCGCCCTTTCTTTAGGTGAAAATGGTAAAGCTGTGGTCGATAACAGTAAGTGTATTTTATGTGGTTATTGTAGCAAGGCTTGTCCGTATTTTTGCATTAAGGTGATATAGGAGACGTTATTCATTGAAAAAACTAGGTTTAGATATTGGCACTAAAACGATTGGGGTTGCAATCAGTGATCCGACCAATCTGATTGCTCAGGCGCAAAATACGATATTACGCACGTCATCTAAAGAGGATGTCAACGCGGTGATTGAACTTATCGTCGCAAATGAGATTGATACGGTAGTCATGGGATTACCTAAGAATATGAACAATACCATCGGGCCGATGGGTGAAAAGGTTATGACTTTTCATAATCAACTGAAAAAGAAAATTACGTACTCTGACCGATTAAAAGATAAAGAAGTTGAACTCGTTCTATGGGATGAACGTTTGACGACCATGGCGGCGGAGCGCGTTTTGATAGAAGCAAATGTGAGAAGAGAGAACAGAAAAAAATACATCGACAATATTGCTGCGCAGTATATCCTGCAGTCATATTTGGATTTGAAAAACAAGGAGAATAGAAATGGATAAAGTGATTACACTGGTTGGAGAGAATGGAGAAAATGTTGATTTCGAAGTCATCGCTGATTTCGAAGTAAATGAAACGGAATATGCCGTTTTATTGCCTTTGGATGGTAGTGACGAGGCGGTTATTTTTAAAGTAATAGAAGATGGTGATGAGCCAATTTTAGAACCTATTGAAGATGAAGACGAATTTCAAATGGCTTCAGAAGTTTTCTTTGAATTGATGGATGAGGAATAGTCAAAATCTTGAAAAAACAGAGCAATGATGTTAAACTTTAAGTAATAAAGCGAAGCGAGGTACAAATAATGGATGATACGTTGGCAATACTAAAAGACGCTCTAAAAACTCAAGGTTATAAATTGACGCCTCAAAGAAAAGCTATCTTGGATGTCATCATTGAAAATAGAGGTAAACATCTTACTTCAGAAGAAATATATGATATTGTAAAGGTAACAAAGCCGGAAATTGGTCTGGCTACAGTATATAGAACGCTAATCCTATTTGAAGATTTATCGGTTGTTTATAGACATAACTTCGGTGACGGTTGCGGTAGATATGAATTAAATCTAAATAATGAAGAACATCAACATCATCATTTGATTTGCAATGGCTGCGGCAAGGTGATTGAGGTAGAAATAGACTTACTAGACGAACTTGAACGGAAGATTGAAAAGGAATATGATTTTGACATCAAAGATCATAAACTAAAATTCTTCGGAATTTGTAGTGATTGTAAAAAAGCCTAGTAATGCGAATTACAGGCTTTATTTTGTAATGGAAAAAATAAAGTGAAGTGTTGGTAGACGACCCCGCTGGAAATACCAACCATAGAATGGAGAGAAAATATGACAAGAAAAGAACAAAAATTAAAAGTCATTCCCCTGGGTGGACTGGATCAAATCGGTAAAAACTTTACCGTTTTTGAGTATGGGAATGATATTATCGTAGTGGATGCAGGTATGGCTTTCCCAGATGATGAAATGCTGGGTGTAGATGTTGTTATTCCTGATATGACTTACTTGAAAAAGAATTTCGAAAAGGTGCGTGCTATTTTCGTAACTCATGGACACGAGGACCACATTGGTGCAATCCCATATTTATTGAGAGAAATTAATGTGCCGGTTTATGGAACAAAGTTGACGTTAGGTCTTATCGATGTCAAGCTAAAGGAACACAAGCTGGGCAAAGTTAAGATGAATGTGAAAAAGCCAGGTGACGTCGTCAAAATTGGTGGCTTTACGATGGAGTTGATTCGAGTGAATCACAGTATTCCAGATGCAGTTGCCTATGCGATTAAGACACCAGCAGCAACAGTTGTCCATACGGGTGACTTTAAAGTAGACTTTACGCCGATCGATGGAGAACCTATTGACTTGGCTAGATTTGCTGAACTTGGTAAAGAGGGCGTTGACTTACTTTTATCAGATAGTACCAATGTTAAGCGTCCAGGTTTCACGATGTCTGAAAGCACCGTTGGTGAAACATTTGAAGAGATTTTTCGACATGCGGAGTCGAGAATCATCATTGCTTCATTTGCCTCTAATGTGGACCGTGTTCAACAGATCGTGAATGCAGCATATATGAATGGCAGAAAAGTTGCCTTTTCAGGACGCAGTATGGTGAATGTTACACAAGTTGCTGTTGAAAATGGCTACCTGAAAATTCCAGAAGGATTACTGATCGATACGCGCGATGTGGATCGTTATCCAGAAAATGAGATTTGTATTGTAACGACTGGTAGTCAGGGAGAGCCGATGTCGGCACTGGCTAGAATGTCGAAATCAGAGCATAGACAGTTGCAGATTCACGACGGCGATTTGGTAATTTTATCGTCATCACCGATTCCTGGCAATGAAAAGAGCGTTACAAAAGTCATCAACAATTTGATGATGCGTGGCGCCAATGTTATTTATCAATCCCTTGCAGACGTGCACGTTTCGGGTCACGCATGCCAAGAGGAGTTGAAGTTGATGCTCAGCCTTGTTAAACCTAAAAACTTTATGCCGGTGCATGGTGAGTATTCTTTCCTTAAAACACACGGTGAACTTGCATCGCAGTTGGGCATGGATCAAAATCATATTTTCATCATGGAAAATGGTCATGTATTGGAAGTGTCTCAGTCAGGTGCTAAATTAGGAAAACCAGTTCCAAGTGGACAAATTATGGTTGACGGTCTTGGTGTCGGCGATGTTGGTAATATCGTTCTTCGAGATAGAAAACGTCTATCGGAAGATGGTCTTATCATTATCGTTATTACCTTAAGCAAAGATACTGGTAAGGTCGTTTCCGGACCTGATATTGTTTCTAGGGGCTTTGTATACGTCAGAGAATCCGAAGAATTGATGAATGGTGCACGCATTGTCGTGGAAAAAGCTTTGGAAAAATTGATGGAAAAAGAAGTACGTGAATGGTCAAGTATCAAGAATGAAGTCAAGGATAGTTTGAAAGACTACTTATACCAAAATACAAAACGTAACCCAATGATTCTGCCGATTATCACAGAAGCTTAGGGCGAAGATAAATTCAAAATAAAATATCAGTGACGAAGCTCAGAATTTCTGGGCTTTCGCCATGTGTGGCTATGAGGATGGTGTACATTGAAACGAAATAGATTGTTGTTACTAATTGTAGTTTGTACGTTGTTGTTCAGTGGTTGCGATATTAAGGGGAAACTGGTAGAACCTGTAGACCCAAATAACGGAACAGAAGTGATGTTTACGGTACCGGCGGGGGCCAGCACCACTAAAATTGCAACGTTACTCAAGGAAGAAAATCTAATCAAGAGTGAGCAAGGCTTTAAATTTCTATCAAAAGATTTAGGTGCGGATGGTAAAATGCAGGCAGGTGACTACATGCTTAGTCCCTCCATGTCCAGTGAAGCGATCATCAACAAATTGGTTGCTGGAGATACTTATGTTGAAACAGTGATGTTCACTATTCCAGAGGGCTATGAAATAAGAAATATCGTCGATTATTTGGAAGGTGAAGGCTTGATAGAAAGAGAAGCTTTCTTGAAGGCGTTGGCTGAAGATGATTTTGATAATGATTTTTTAAGTGAAGTAAACCGTGGCTACCATCTTGAAGGTTACTTGTTCCCAGACACCTATGAAATAAAAGTAGGGGCGACAGA
>JAFGTX010000023.1 GCA_016938815.1 Clostridia bacterium
ACAATTGCAGCAACAAGAACACAAGGGGTATCCATGAAGGATAAATTTAGGGCGAACCTGAGGGTTGTATGGCCTGCGGCACTTGTGACGATTGTATTGCTGTTTTTCTTTGGAAAACCGGAAATATTATTGACTGCGGAAACCTATGATTATAACTTCATCAAGATACTGCCATACATATTTGTTTTGGTGACAGCACTGCTTGGCGTTCATGTATTTATGGTGTTGACTGGTGGTATCGTTATTTCAGGTATCATCGGTATTGCAACTGGAAGTTTTGGTATTTTGGGATTGGTTCAGAAGACCTATGAAGGCTTTACGGGAATGACTGAGATTTTCATCCTGTCTCTCTTGACTGGTGGTCTTGCCCATCTGGTTTCGGAGTACGGTGGTTTAACTTGGATATTAAATCAGATTAAGACAAAAATTAAAGGTATAAAAAGTGCAGAGTTCGGTATTGGTGGACTTGCTGCGCTTACTAACTTTGCAACAGCAAATAACACCGTATCTATCCTTATTAGTGGCGAGCTGGCACGGGAAGTGGCTAAGGAATACGATGTAGATCCAAAGAGGACGGCGTCGCTCCTAGATATTTTTGCATGTACCGTTCAAAGTATCATTCCTTATGGTGCACAATTGCTAATTGCAGCAGGGTTTACTGGTGGCTTGGTTAGTCCGGTTGAGATCATACCTTATGTTTGGTATTCGTTCTTGCTGATGGTTTCGGTGGGCGTGACCATTTTATTTGATAAGAGAAGTTAGAAAAGAAAATTTGGCGATGCTTCATATCTGCAATGTAGTCGTGATGAAAACGAGGACATTGTATGAAATAGGTATCGCTATATTTTTGTTAACATATTCGGTAAAAAGGTTATATAAAAGGTGGGGTAACTTTTTATAATTGGAGGCAGAATAATGAATGAAACGAAATTAAATTTAAAGGGTCAGGTCGTCTATTTTTCCCATGGTGGCGGACCAATGCCAATTTTGGGTGATGCTTCTCATGAGAAAATGGTTGAATTCATGAGCGCTTTGCCAGAGCAACTTCATAAGCCGAAATCGATCGTTGTATTCAGTGCCCATTGGGAAGAGGCCGTTGTAACGATTCAGAGTGGTCAAACACCGACGATGTTATATGATTATTATGGATTTCCGGAAGCAGCTTATCACATTAACTACTCGTGTGTGGGCCATCGTGCATTGGCTCAGCAAGTAGCCAATCTACTGGAGGCCCATGACATACCGTGTAAACTGGATGAAAACAGACCTTATGATCACGGTGTTTATATACCGCTTATGATGATGTATCCTGAAGCGGATATTCCTGTGATACAGGTATCCCTCAATCGCAATTTGGATGCGTTGACGCATTTGAAGATAGGGGGGCTTTGAGAGGGCTCATGGAAGAGAATATTCTATTCATCGGATCAGGCTTCTCTTTTCATAATATGGGCCGATTCGATTTTACTGGCAGCACTAGAGAAGACAGTATGAATAATGCCTTTCAGGAAGGATTGATTGCATTGGTTTGTGGTGCTTTAGATCAAGCATCAAGATGGCAAGCATTCGCTGAATGGGAAAAGATCCCTAGCGCTCGATACTGCCATCCGAGGGAGGAACATTTACTGCCGCTGCATATTTGCGCGGGACTCAGTGATGACCCTGACATCAAAGTTTTTGATGACTTTATTGCAGGCAAAAGGGCAACGGCATTTTTATGGGAATAGTTTAGCCATTGGCTAGTAAAAATGTTTCTTGCTCTTTGTCGTAAATGAAAACTTCACCGGTCTCGATGATATAGTGCCAGCCGCTGAGTGCTAGTGTGCCGCATTGAACGCGTTCTTTGATATAAGGATAAGTCAGAAGGTGCTTCAATTGTTCGATGACGTTGACTTGTTCCATCAACCATTCTCTGGCTTCCGGCTCGTCGGGAGGAAGTTCTTGTTTGACCCTCTTTGTTACAGGATCGGCAAGTTCCAGCCATTTTTTCGTATGGGGCAAGGTGAATTCGATTGTTTCGGGATTAAGGGCTGCTGCGCAACCACCACAATTAGAATGGCCACAGACGATGATGTTTTCAACCTCTAACGCATTGACCGCGTATTCGATGGCTGCTGTTGTTGAAAGGAATTCTTCCGCTTCGCGGTAAGGAGGAACTAGGTTGGCGATGTTTCTGACGATAAAGAGTTCCCCTGGCAACGTGCCTGTGATCAGATTGGGGTCGATTCGAGAATCGGAGCAACTGATGAACAATGTGTGGGGCTTTTGTTGAGAACTGAGCTGCTTAAATAACGCCTTATGGGATTCGAAATCACTTCTTTTAAATTGAACAATGCCATCTAATAGTTTCTGCATAAATATACCTCGTTCTTGTATGAAAATATTTTGACTATTGTATCATATGAAGTCCTTAAGAGCAAAGGAAAAAGTTGCTATGTGGCTGATGGCAATGGCAAACATTGGATATAAAGAATACCTATAGTTAGAAGGCAACTATAGGTATTCTTTATTTGTGCTTAATAATAAACAAATGCTATAATTTCTTCGGTGAGTATTGAATTTATTAATACAGGATTTGATTTTTCGGTTCTGTATTTTTTTACAATTTATAGGAGTGATGACGATGGAACAAAAAAGTAAAAAAAGGTTAATTAAACTTTTG
>JAFGTX010000168.1 GCA_016938815.1 Clostridia bacterium
ATTGAACGCTTGACCATGAATTTCACGTGCCGCGGTCAGTATGAACATTTACGCGGCGTTATTAAAGATCTTAACGAGTTAGATAATATGGTTATTGTAAAGGAAATTATGTTTGTCAAAGAGTCAGATTCTATGACCAATATACTCGCAACCTTTACTCTGGAATATCCATACTATGAAGATAATAGTGATTATGAGCTTGCGCCTTGGAATAGTTTAGAATTGAAAGGGGAGGGCATAGATCCATTTAATTATTTTGTTCGAGGTTCACAGTTGGATCCGAATATTCCTAAGATCAATTCCACTGCTATCACATCGATTTATACAGATGTAATGAAACCGACAAAAGATGTTTCGATTGTTGATTTTTATATTAGTGCACGACCAACGTCTAGCGATGATTTTGCTTATACCATTAGTAAGAACGGTGATAGCTCTTATCGTTTGAGTTCAGATTTGGACGGAGAAACTATGGAACTTAGGATTATGGATAGCGAGGGTGGGTTGGCTTTCATGATGGGCACGAAATTGCGTCCAATTACTGAAACAACTAAAGCAACTGCCTTTGCACCTGAAGCATCGAGTGCAGTCAATGTGAAGATTTTGTCTCAACCACGTGTTGGGGACAATGATACAACGAAAGCTGTGCTCAAAGTGGTGAACACTTCTTCAAAACAGGTGATTATTACAGTGCAAGATGAAGATGGTACTAATCCTAGAGTGAGCATTATGAAGGAAGGCAACGTTACAGTAAAGTAAGGTGAATTTATGAAAGGTCGTATTCAAAACCAAGTGAATAATCGAGGTATTACTCTTGTTGAAGTATTGATTACTCTGGCGGTTTTAGGTATTATGGCCGTGCCGATCTTCAATACATTTATGGAGTCAATGACCATCAACCATAAGACCATGGTTACCGTTTCCGCCAATCATATCGGACAAAAGGTTCTTGAGCAATTAAAGGCAGAGGGTTCGATTGATGGCTTTGTAAAAGATGATTCTGCGACAGTAGAAACATACAATGGTACTGTAGATGGCTACGATGTCGTTTATACCATTACGGAAATAGAAGGGCTTACTTATGCGCCAGATGCTACAGCCACTGTAGATTACGGGACACAAGTAGATGTTGCTACTTCGAATATAAAATTGCTTTATCAAAAGGCAACTGAAGAAGAAGATACCCATTTCCTTTATGAGTCTAATAACATAGCGGTTACCTGGACTAAGCTTCTCATCGAAGATAACGGAAGTGCTCAAAAGGTTTCTTTTTATAAAGTTTCTTTAGGAGACGGTGGAACCAATGTCTATACTTTAATTGGGTCGTCACAGGATATTCCTGTAGGGTCTCAGCCGTTAAAAATTGTGGTTCAGATTGTTGGAACACCAGATGCAGGTAGGCTGGATGTGGAAAATAAATCACTGGAAGAAGTGGCTGTCTATGAAGTGGACGATGGCGAGGGTCTCCTAGATATCATTCCTAATATGACAGCAAACGCTGGTGAACTTCAGATTTATAGAAATGTGAAAAGTGATGTGGCGTCCGATGACAATGAGAAGAGAGCTTATCGAGTGGATGTTAAAATAAGTAGAAATTCTGATGTGTTGGAACAACTATTAGGGACAATTGTGAAATAGAGTGATGACAATGATGAAAAAGTTAAAATCTCAAAACGGATCCAGCTTTGTATATGTTCTAGTGGTTATTATGATCTTGACCATTTTATCTGGAACTATTATTACAATGACTGTAGCCAATTATAAGTTAGGGCTTACCAAAGGCGGTCGAAATACAGCTTTCTATTTTGCTGATGGCGCTATTGATGAAGCTTTAGCTGAAATCGAAGAAATCAGCCATAGGGCCGAAATTGCTGCAAGTACTGAAATACAAAGCGATACTGCCGATTTTCGTACCTCGTCAGAGTGGATTGAATTCGAAAAATGGTTGGAAACCCATCAAATTTCGGATGAAACAGCAGTGGCTGAGGAGGCTTCTGATGAATTTTTAACATCTGAAGAAGCATCAGAACTTTATAGTGATGCTTTGAATAAAGAATTCGTTAAACAATATTTACTGAATCTCTTTGAGAATGGTGCTGTAGACAACGACTATATACTCATCGACGATGGTGACAACTTCGTCGCTTCCAACGATGTAACATTTACTTATGATGCAGATAAAGTCTTGAATAGTGCCTATTTGACAGCCTTGCAGACTGTTGTCTTTGATCCAGAGGGAACGGAAGGATTCAATGATATTGAAGACTTGTTGGTGAATGTCTCTGCAGAATATCGGGATGCAGATAAAGCCATTCGCTTGACTCTTCAATCGAGTGGCAAATTTAATATTTACAACAAAAGGGTTGAAGTCGTCGTGGATATGGTGCCACCACATTATGACTATGTGACCATGACATCGGTTAAAAGTAAAACGTTGTATACCAATGATATACTTGAAAATGCATTGACGGCAAAGAAGGATGTAGTGTGTGTTGGTGGTGAAGTCAAGACACAAGGTGATGTTTATGCATTAGGTACATTTAGAGAGGGCCTTGATGTAACTTATGCTGAAAAAGGCGGAGTCGTTATTGGCTATGATAAGAATAATAATGATTTTCTTGATTTAACCAATACACTAAGTCTGAACGAGACCATTCATGGCAGTGGTGCTTTAAATGTGATGGGTAATGTTAAAACAGCGGCGTCAATCAAACCTAGTGGTGCTTATTCTACACTTACCGTGTCTAATGCTGTTCACGGAGATTCATTTATTGTAGCAGAATCTGCGACGGACACTACAACCACCATTGCAGACAGTGTGTTCTTGATGGACGATTTATATGTGGCTGCAGATGACACCACCATTATGATAGGGGAAGATGGCTTTACAGCAGGGAATGCTAATTTGGATGAATCTTTTATTTCCTATTTAGACGGCGTTGATACCCTTAATAGCAATAAAAAATTGAACAATCCTGATTTATCAAGCTCTATTAGAGTGGATAAGAATGCTGAAAATGTAGACATAACCTTGGATGCGCTATACGTGCCAGGTGTTGCCTATATCAATGTCTATCGCGATACGTTAGATGCAGATGGCAATACAGAAAGGAAATTTTACCAGACGGGAGAGTCCTTTACAACAGGCAACAACTTCTTTTTTTATCAAGAGAAGATTGAGGATCAAGAAGAGCGCACACAGGAAGTTGTCTATACAAACGGAACAGATGAGTTTGCCTTGATAGAGTATGTGGATGATGCAGGGAATATATCAGATAGTGCACGTTATAAGGCGGAACACTTTTTAAACCGTGTTTTGGCGGAATACAGTAAAGAAGCATCCGTTCGAGATGACGAGATTGTTTCGACAACAGATAAAACGATTATGACCATTCGAAGCATGGTGAGAACTATAGCAGATGGCGATGATGATACAGGGCAATATGATGACAACTTTGCTCTGGGTGTGTTTTTAGGTAATGGTAGGATTTATAATCCAAACGGGTTGGCGATGGGAAGTGATAATTTCATCGACAGCGTGAAATTGAGTTCAAATCTCATATCGGATTTATATATGTACCTCTTAGGTTATCGTGATTACCGTACAGGTAAACTTGTGACCGTGCTGGATGACACAGACCCTGATTCAGAAATGATGGACCAGTACATCGATTTTTCAAAAGCTAGTGAATTCACGGATGTCAATGCACCGGGACGTTTAATCGTCCTTAATGACTCTGAAGACGGCGATGTCTATATCAATGTGCCAGCATTGCATATTCCATCTAATCCAGATGCTGTTGTTTACGATGGACCTAAGACGATTCAAGGTTTGGTAGCAACGAAAGGCGATATTTATGTTTACAACGATGGCTCAGAGGATTTGGTCTTCAATGGCGCGTTGATTGCAGGTGGCGATATCATTTTTTATGGTGATGGCAAAAAGCAGATTAACAACTTTGATAGTAGCTTAGCGGCTACAGCTCTTGCTAAAGGAACTTCTATTCCATCTCATGCACTCGTTTATAAATTTGTTGGCAGTAGCTCCGTTTTAACCGAAGCATTTCACGTTTTGGATGACGCGGCAGTGACTGATGACGGTGGTAGAAAACTTATTGCTGAAAAATTGTCGGGCACATCGAATTATACGCGAAGTATCCATTTTAATTTAGATTTAGACATAGTCAATAAGGATTTTGACTATGCTGACGATCAGCCGAGCGTTGCCAAAGTCGATGTCAGTATGTCGTCTACACCTGAACTGGATGGTTCTTCAAAATCAAAAGAAATCAGAGGGTATGAACTCGTTTATTGGCGAGAATTATAGGTATAATTAGAGTAGATATATGAAAATATTGTAATTTATGCTACACTGATTATGAAAACAGTACTTTTCTGAGGTGATTAAATGGAAGTTACAAATTTTATGGAGCGCGTTGTAGAGAGAAAATTAATAGAAATGCTGGATCAATTTCCTGAATTGTGTAGGTGCGAGGAGTGTATGGCAGATATCAAAGCCTTGGCGCTGAATCACTTGACACCCCACTACGTAGCGACTGAAAAAGGCGAACTTTACACGAAGCTGGACAGTGTTAAAGTACAAAGTGAAGTAGATGTTACAAGAGCCATTATAGAAGCGATAAAGATTGTGGAACAGAAACCACATCATCATGCGGAGAAAAAATAATGAGAATAATATTGATAGGAATGATGGGCTCAGGCAAATCGACTATCGGAAAAAAGTTAGCGTCAGAAATTGGCGCTAACTTTTTAGATATGGACGACTTGATTGAAAAAAGAGAAGGTAAGGCCATTACCCAAATATTTGAAAAAAATGGTGAATCTTATTTTCGTGCGTTAGAACACTTGATGGCAAAAGAATTGATG
>JAFGTX010000169.1 GCA_016938815.1 Clostridia bacterium
CCACCGACGTCTGAAGCTTTTTCACCAAATCGTTCAACTTATGCGTCGATGTGGTAACCGCGTCAATATGCTCGTTTTCTTCCTCAGTCGATGCGGATATTTCCTCTATGGAAGCCGAAGCCTCTTCGGAGATGGCTGCAATGTTCTCAATAGCAGCCGTCACGATTTCCTCTTTCTCCTTGATGATTTCAATGTCATTTTGCATACTGTCGATATGTTTGACCACGACTTCAATAGATTGACTGATATCGTCATACAGACATTGCGTATCCTTCATATGTTCCATAGCATTTTGAGACAGGCCATTGGATTCATCCATAGACTTATCAATTTGCTCAATCATGGCAGTAATTTCTTCAATGGTACCTCTAATGACGTTTGTCGATTCTGTCGATTGCGCCGCTAATTTACGCACTTCTTCCGCAACCACCGCAAAGCCCTTACCATGTTCTCCCGCTCTTGCCGCCTCAATCGCCGCATTGAGCGCTAGAAGATTGGTCTGCTCAGCAATAGACTCTATGGTTTCTGCGATATCCCCGATTGCATTCGATTTCAAGGTCAACATTTTGATGACATCACTTAAACGCATACGCATCTGAACATCTTCACTAAAGGTAGCATTCAAAGTCGTAATCGACGAAATACCCTTAACGTTATTGTCACGCATCTCAAGGGCACTTTCTCCCGTTCCTTCGAGTTTGGTAATCAGATTATTAACAACTTCCGAAAGTTCTTTGACTGATTCTGCGCTTTTTACCGCTTCTTTGGCCTGATCTTCAGAGCCGCCCGCCAATTCTGAAATCGCCGTTCCGATTTCAATACTTGATTCATGAAGTTCCTTCGACGAAATCTCTAAAGTCCCCGATGTCGTTTCCAATACATGTGCCGCATCCTTTATATGGTGTATAAGGCCATTGGTGCTTTTCACCATCGTGCAAAAGGCTTGTTTGAGTAGTCCCAACTCCGACCCACCTGTACAGTCCAAATCCACAAGGGTGAAATCACCGCCTGCAAGTCGTCTTGATAATAAAGTCAGTTCCACTAAGCCACCGGAGATTCTCTGAGTCACGACAACACTTAAAATGACCGATGCCACTAGTGTCGCTAAAATCACCAAGAACATCAAATGCTTAAAAACATTGAATGCATTGTATTCTCTGGTCATATCGTAGTCCACGCCAACAACCGCTGCTACCCTACCATCCTTCACAATTGGCGCGTAAGCAGAAATCAGAATGCCATAGTCATCTACAGTCATATCAGTTTCTTTGTTAGCCTTACCCTCAAAGGCAGTAACATAGCCTTCATAGACTTGATCAATCGGTGTATTGATTTCTGTCACATCATCCGTCCCATATTCAGCCCCCTCAATGACATAGACCATTTGTCCGCTTTCATTTTTCCGCATAATATATAGATAAGCAGCCCCTGTCAATTCCATGGAATCCGACAAATAAGAGCCAATTTCATCGTAAGCTGGCGTATTAAAATCATCAGACGTCTGTAGTTGATTCAACGTTTCAAAATCAATTTCCTCAGCTATTTTCTCAGCAATGTTGAGGGCTCGCTCACTAGTACTATTCATAATCATCGAGTAACTACGCTGATAAAAAACAGCCGATGTCACAACAATGGACAATACAACCAACCCAATTAATGCGCGCATAATTCTAAATCCTATTTGTTTTGTGAACGGAATGTTCAGTTTTTCTGATGCTTGCACAATATCCCTCC
>JAFGTX010000170.1 GCA_016938815.1 Clostridia bacterium
GAAAAATCAACTTCGCCGCGATCTTTGTATTTCGCAAAGGTGGATTCATCCATAATAGATTCCACTAATTTTGCCGTATCATCTGGCATTAATCTTTCGATATCATTGATTTTGACCAGTTGACCATTCATTCTAAAGATTGGTGGTACACCAACGGTAATATGAACGTCTGAAGCACCTTTTTCCACGGCGAATTTTAATAGTTCATCCAAATCAAATTTCATAACTACCCCTCAACAGAATACGATATTCGTGACAACTCGTCTGTCGTTGTCACACCCGCAAGCACCAATTGTCTGCAATTATCAATAAGCGATCTTGAACCATTGCTTGTAAAGTAACGTCTTAACTCATCGGTACTTTTACCATTGTTCACAAGTTCTCTCGCATGACTGTCAAATTTAACAATCTCAAAGACAGCCGTTCTTCCTGTATAACCTGTTTGATTACAGTGGGTGCATCCCACGCCTTTGAATATTTCTACATCTTCACCATTGAGATTCAGCAAGCGTCGCTCTTCCTCATTCGGCATATAAGGAACCCCACAGTGTGGACAAACCTTCTTAACCAGTGTCTGCGCCAATATGGCAACCAATGTTGATGCTACCAGATAAGACTGGATGCCCATATCAATCAATCGATTTACCGTTGAAACCGCATTGTTGGTATGAAGTGTTGACAAGACCAAGTGACCAGTAATCGCCGCTCTCGACGCAATGAGTGCCGTCTCCACATCCCTGATTTCACCAACCATGATGATATCTGGATCTTGACGTAACATGGACTTCAGGCCGTTGGCAAAGTCATAACCCGCTTTGTGGTTTACCTGAGATTGGATAATGCCCTTCATACGGTATTCCACTGGATCTTCTATAGTAATAATGTTTTTTCTAGAATCGTTGAGTTCATTCAACATAGCATACATGGTTGTACTTTTACCGCTGCCTGTTGGTCCGGTAATCAATATGATGCCATTAGTGTTTTTAGCAATTTCGTTGAATAGAATCATATCTTGTTTTGACAAACCTAACTCCTGTTTATCAATCAAGAAGGAAGTTCTGTCTACCATACGGATAACGACCTTTTCACCATAAATAGATGGGATGGTAGAAACACGCAGGTCATATTTTTTACCATTGACTTCCGTTTCAATACGGCCATCCTGTGGTAAACGTCTTTCGGCAATGTTCATATTCGCCATGATCTTAATACGCGTCACAATAGCACCATGGGTCTGTTTTGCAGGCTTCATGATTTCCTGCAAGTCCCCGTCAATCCTGAAACGGATTCTTAAGTTCTCTTCCTCAGCTTCAATATGAATATCACTGGCTTTGCTTTGTGCCGCCTGCAATATAATGGTATTCACCAGTCTTACAACCGGTGCTTTATTAATTTCTCTAAGTAAATTCTGATCTATTTCCTGCTCATCAATAGCAAATTCTTTAGTAAAATCTTCAACCGCTTTTTCGGCTGTCTTTTTAGAATAATACTGATCAATAGCCGCGTGAATATCTTCGTTAGATGCAATTCGAGGTTCGATGATGTATCCAGTGATGATTTCCAAGTCATTGATCAAGACGATATTCAGTGGATCGTCCATGGCAATATGCAAAACGCCATTTTCCAGTTTCATTGGCATGACACTGTTGTTACGGGCAAACTCTTCAGAAATCAAAGCAATCATTTCATGATCGATGTAATACTTGTCCAAGTCTACATGAGGGATGCCCAACTGGTACTCTAGAACTTCGGCAATTTCCTTACTAGTAATGAAGTTAAGTTCTTGAAGCACTTCTCCCAGCTTCATTCTTTTTTCTTTTTGCATTTCAAGAGCATATTGCAATTGTTCTTCTGTCAAGGCGCCAACTTGAACCAGCAAGTCACCTAAACGCAAAGGTTTAATTTTTTTCTCCATCGTTCCCCATCACCAACTTCATTTAAAATAATCAACTGTTATTTTTCAAAAAAATAAAAAACCGACAAAAATTAATTAGTCGGTTACGCCACTCCATCCGCATAGCATAAGGCGTCCAAATTTAGCTATGTTTCCTCTGTCCTATTTATCAATAGTGTTTTTATGTCACTATAATAATCACGATATATGTCGGTCCAGTATTCAAATGCTTTTAACCCTTGATAATATAACATATCATAACCGTTAATAATATTATAGCCTCTTTCCCCAGCATTTGTCAATAATTTTGTCTTTTCGGGGTTATAAATCAAATCAATTAAAACCGTTGACATCATTAAGTTTTCGGGCTCGATAGCACTTTTATTTTTATATGCCCCCATACCGAGTGGCGTGCCGTTAACAATCACAGAATATGTTGGTTTTTTTATATCGAAAAAATCATATGTTACTTGTTCTACATCACAAAAGCTTTTCAGCTGTTCGATGAACGCATTTTCTTGAATCTCACGCGAATAGAAATCAATCTTCTTAGCGCCTAGATTTTTAAACGATACAGCCACTGCACGGCTAGCGCCTCCAGTACCTAAAATACACACCGTTTGACCTTTGACATCCACATTATTCTTAACAAGTAGTTGTTCAAAACCGAACACATCCGTATTATAACCTATCAATGTGTCATTTTGTATTACCACCGTGTTAACTGCCTTTAAAATTTCAGCATCCTCATGGATCTCATCCAGAAAAGGCACAACAGCCTCTTTGTATGGATAGGTTACATTAAATCCAATACAACCTAAGGACTTCAGTCCCATAATTGCCGCTTCCAGTGATTCTTTTTCAGGTGAAAAAGCAGCATAAACACCATCAAAACCGTTCAAACGACACAATTCATTATGTATAGCCGGCGATAAGCTATGATCCACCGGATTTCCGAGCAAACACATTAACTTTGTTGTCCCTGTTATCATCAAAACACCTCTAACCTTCACTTTACTGATGTGCAGAAAATATTGTATAATGGTATTGTAACATGTTTGGGGGAATCTTAGTGAGCTTTTTGGAAATTTTAGAATCATATATTGTCATCGACAACACAAGTGTTCAAAAAATACGCAATCGTATTTTTATAGAAAATCCATTGATGGCTGACCAGGACAAATCACGTAGACTTATTCAAGAGATACATGATTGTATTAATCAGGGCCTCACGGGGATTGATGAAGAGCAGATGTATGCTATGCGAACGTTGGTATTACACCGTTCTGTTAAAGATGGCAACATTCTCATCACGTTTTTAGACATATTCTACAGTTTTTCAGAACTGAATTTAAATCTTGAGGACACTCTATCCAATGTCCGTTCTTGGTTTGAGGTTCAATTAGGGGATTCTGATCTTTCTATGGATGTCTTGACCAACTACCTCATAAAAATATTGCCACCCGATACGGTTCTAGTTGAGGAAGAAATCATCCCAGCTGAAGAACTTGATCTTGCTATTGAGGAACATGTATCCGAAGTAGAAGCAGTCGAAGATGCAAAAGATTTAAACATTGATAACATCGCTAGCCGTTCCTGGTTGCCGATTATTGGCGCGGTTATTCTTTTACCTATTATTTTTTCAATTTTCAGTTTACATGAAAACCCGAAGGAAACGCTCGAGAAAATTCAAACACCTATAGATGTGGCTGTAGATGTGCCAACTAACGAAAACTGCATTACTTTTATAGATGCTCAAGAATTATTTCCACTGAGCACCATTGAAATGCGCTATCTCAGCGAAATTATTGAATTCAACAATTCCTTATTAACACCTGGTATCCCTGAATTTCTCAGGTACCATCCTATCGATAAACAGGGTCTAAAAAATTATCTCAGCAAAAAGAACGTCATGCTTGGCGAATCACCATACTTTGAAGGCGTTATCAATGTTTCAAAGGAGTATGACATCCACCCTCTTTTGATGTTTGCCATTACCGGTCAGGAACAAGGCTACGTCAGCAAAGAGAATCCGAACCATCTCAAAATCGCCAATAATCCATTCAACGTCTACAGCAGCTGGCGAAAATACAATACAGATATAGAAGACTCAACTGGCGTTGCTGCCGGTACCGTCATCACCATACTTCGCACCCGACCCGCTGGAGAGAATCCTTTCAAATGGATTAACACACGTTACGCCGAAGACAAGAATTGGGCCCGCGGCGTTGAAATGATTTTCAATTTTCTTATGCAATATGAATTATAGATGCTAAAAAGTGTCATAGAATGACTTTTATTAAAAAGTTATTCCATGACACTTTTTTTATTTAATATTTTACACCAAACGACTGTCGTAAGGATTTGTTTTTATTGCAGTGTAGAACAAATACGGATAGGATTTCTGCAAATGTTCCAAATAATCTACCCACTCTATAGAGAGATTCTTATAGACTCTGATGCAATCCACTTCAAGATGGTCTAAATCGTCTTGCGCTAAGTGATTTAAATCTCTACTCTCCAATTCTTCCATGAGATGAAAGGTACTCATCAATACTTCTGAGAAGTTTTCTTTCTCATTAAGGGTTGGATTGGAAATCAGCATCGTGATCATCATCTGATTTTCTTTAAGTAGCGCCAACAGACTGTTCAAATTCACCTTGCCAATATCGATTTGATGATGATGGTTTGAAATAATTTTTCGCAGACGTTTGTACTCTTCCTTCTCCCACGAAAAGTTCATAAGTAGCGCATCCTCACCAGTGACATGTTCCTGATCAACACCGACAAACAAAGTGAGTAGTTTGTTGCCAAACTGCTGATAAAAAAGTCCTACCAGCATATTCATCTTCTTGATCGTTTTCTCTGCTTCCTGTTTTTCGATAATGCGCTCCAAAATCAAGGAAACAAAGAATACCTCCAGCGGAATAAAAGCAACATCCGCTAAAAGAAATATCATCAAATGATGCACATCACGAAATACAAGGAAGTGAACATAATGCAAGGCAATAGACAAACCAATCAGTCCAGCGCCAAGTTTAATATGATCTTTTTTCAATAATAGTTTAAGCCTTTGCAAGCGACTGTATTTTAGCCACCATGATGTCGATTGCCACCTTATTGAAACCACCTTCAGGGATGATGATATCCGCATACTTTTTATAAGGTTCGATGAACTGCTCATGAGCTGGTTTGACCGTTGAAATATATTGACCTATCACAGAATCCAAGGTGCGTCCACGTTCATTGATATCTCTGACAATACGTCTAATGATACGCAAATCCGCATCCGTATCAACAAAGATTTTAATATCCATCAAATCCCGCAATCTCTGATCTTCAAGAATCATGATGCCCTCAAGTATAATGATATTTCTAGGTTCAATCGTAATCGTTTCATCACTTCTATTGTGCACCGCAAAATCATAAATCGGTCTTTGAATCGTTTCACCTTCAAATAGTCTTTGAATATGATCAATCAAAAGGTCCGTATCGAATGCAAATGGATGGTCATAATTGGTTTTGCAACGTTCTTCAATCACCATATCTGTTTGATCTTTATAATAAGCGTCCTGTTGAATAATTGTAATTTCATTATCACTTAACGACTGATAAATTTCTCTGGCAACAGTTGATTTTCCAGAACCCGTACCACCACAGATTCCAATAAGAATAGGCTTACTCACTCTTTTCGCTCCTTTTACGTAAAATAAAGTATTTCTCTACCGGTTGGTCCATTTTGATCTTTATAATTTGTTGGGCATGCGGCGCGCTCTCGATTACCTGATCCTTTTCGTTTAAAAGGGTTGTAACCTTTTGCTCTGCTGCATAATAATTTGGTCCTATAATTTCAATATCATCACCGACGATGATTCTATTGCGTTGTTCGATAGTCGCCATTTGCGTTTCTGGGTCATAAGACTGAACCACACCTAAAAAATCATAATTTCTTAAATAAGCACTTGTACCATATAGCTGCTCTTCGCCGCCTGGCTTACCTGTATAGAAACCTGTCGTGAACTCGCGATGACTCACCTTTTCGATTTCTTCTAACCACTTCGGATCGTAAACGTAATTTTCTCTATTTTCGTAATAGCGGTCAATGGCCTCTCTATAAACACGCACCGTATTGGCAACATAGTAAAGACTCTTCATTCGACCTTCAATCTTGACGCTGGCAAGACCACTTTCAATCAATTCCGGAACATGTTCGATCATACAAAGGTCTTTTGAGTTGAAGAAGAAAGTGCCGTTTTCCGATTCTACCACCGGATAGTACTCGTTCGGTCTTTTTTCTTCAACCAAATGATATTTCCATCTGCAAGGATGACTGCACTCACCTCGGTTGGCATCTCTATTGTTCATATAATTGCTTAACAAGCATCTGCCCGAGTAAGAAATACACATCGCACCATGGATAAAGGCTTCAAAATCCAGTGCCTTTGGTGCGCGCTCAATAATTTCATTGATTTCATCAAATGACATTTCACGTGCAAGAATGACACGTTTAACGCCTTGAGTATGCCAGAACGATGCACTCAAGTAATTGGTATTGTTGGCTTGCGTACTTAAATGAATTTCGTAACGATCGCCAAATTTTTCTTTCACCATCATCAAAGTGCCAGGATCCGATAGGATGAAGGCATCAAAATCTAATTTTCCTAAATCGTCCATTAGCATTGATAGCGAATCCAAATCTTCATTGTGAGGGATGATATTCAGTACCAAGTGTACTTTTTTGCCCATGCTATGAGCAAATTCAATCCCTTCAGCCATCTCTTCAAAAGAAAAGTTCTTTGCGCTGGCTCTCAGTCCGAAAATCTGTCCACCGATATAAACGGCATCAGCACCATAAATCAATGCGTATTTCAATTTTTCAAGGTCACCTGCAGGTGCCAATAATTCTATTTTTTCCATTCCACTTACTCTCCTAATTTCGTACTAATCGCAACACCATCACCAAGTGGCATGATCACTGTATCATAGCCTTCTTTCTCCACCAATTCATCCAAGAAATTGCGCATATTCTTTACAATGGTTTTTTTGCGTTTGATGACCAAATCGTCGGTCGCCGTCATCCCTTTGTACAGCACATTATCTGAAATGATGATGCCGTGTTTTCCGATAAATTGATCCGCGTAGTCAAAATACTTGTCATAATGGGATTTGCCGGCATCGAGGAAAACCAAATCATAAGGACCCGTCAGAGTCGGCAATACATCCAAAGCATCACCCACGTGTACATTGATGGTAACATCAGACTGGTTATAGGTTTTGATATTTGCAACCGCTCTTTCTGCAGATGCCTCACGAATTTCTATGGTATCTATATGGCCTTTGCCTTCAATGGCATCAGCGAAAACGAGTGCAGAATAGCCAATAGCCGTTCCCACCTCTAGGATTCTTTTAACTTGAGCTGTTTTGATATAAATCTTTAAAAACTGTCCTACTTCCGGGTGAATAATCGGCACACCATGTTCATGTGCATACGCCTCTAGGGTTCTCAAACCTTCTCGAGACATAGGTACTCTCTCCCGAATATAGTCTACTATATAATCCGGAATTATGCCGTTTGATATTTCTGACATACCCATTCCTCTTTTCTCTTATTTATTTTTAGCGTTTTCATGCTCACGCAAGGTTTTCGAAAAAATCTGCGATCCGTCATTTTTTATGGATCGTCTAAAATACAAGTAATCCGTATCTTCTGGATAAAGCGCAGCCATCAGGGATGCCGCACCCGGGTTTGCAATCGGAGACGGTGTTAACCCAAGGTACTTGTAGGTATTATAAGGACTGTCAATCGCAATATCATCAAAGGATAAAACATCCTTACGTTCTCCCAGAACATACTGCACCGTGGCACAAGATTGGAACAACATCTTCTTTTCGATACGGTTGTAGAATACGCTAGCAACTTTCCCTCTTTCTTCCTCAAGCTGTGCTTCTCGCTCTACAATAGAAGCCATAATCACGAGTTGATCTAAA
>JAFGTX010000171.1 GCA_016938815.1 Clostridia bacterium
GTTCGTGTCATTAAAAAAGATGACCAATAGAATATATCTTTTGATCATCTTTTAAATAATATAAATTAACTTAATGACATTGGGGCTGATCCATCTCTCTTTTTAAATGAGAATTTTTATCGTTTAGCCCTTGCGTGGGTAGGTGAAAGTGGTATAATGAAAGCATAAATGCAAATGAATTGCAATTAGAGGTGATGGAATGAAAAAATTTTATGCAGTATTAATAGTGGCGCTCCTAGTGTTGATATCTGGGTGCGCGCCCAGAGATAAGGTAACGGCAGCGGCCAGTTCAAATGGAGATGGTCCGGTCAAGGTGGCGGTTTCCATTATGCCTCAATTGGCCATTGTGAATGCCATCGGTGGCGACTATGTGGATGTAGTGGCTATGATTCCACCGGGAAATAGTCCGGCCAACTATGCGCCGACTCAGAAGGAAATGACGGCTTTGACGGATAGTGTCTTGTATTTCAGTATCGGCGTACCGACGGAAACTGTGAATATTCTTCCCCTGATTCAGTCGGATTATGACATGAAGATTGTGGATATGGCGGCGGCGGTAGACGCGGTCTACCCAGCGCGATTCTTTTCAGAAGATGCCCATGAAGATACCCATGCAGAGGTAGATGAAGCAGAGGGTGGTCATGAACATGAAAATGGTCGAGATCCCCACATATGGCTTTCTCCAAAACGCATCAAGCTGATGGCGGCAGTCGTCGCAAGAGAACTATCCGATGTCGATCCGGACCATGTGGCTGTATTTGAAGAAAATCTCAATCAATTCTTGTCAGAAATTGACGATACGGAAGCGATTTTGATCGAGACACTTGGCGAGATCAAGGATGCATCTGTCTTGATTTATCATCCCTCTATAGGCTATTTTGCAGATGATTTTCAATTGAACATGGTGGCTTTGGAATCGGAGGGTAAAGAGGCGACTATGCAGGGGATGACCAAGGTGGTCGATTACGCCCTTGAAAATGGCATCAAGACGATATTCTATCAACAGGAATTTGATTCCAAACAGGCGGAACTCATTGCGGCGGAGATTGGAGGCACTGCGGTTCAAATTAATCCGTTGAGTGAAGATCTTGTGAATAACTTAGAAGAACTGGGTACACTTATAAGAAATAGCATGGAATAGAGGGATTGAAATGACACAATTGGAATTGAAAGATGTGACGGTTTATTACGACGAGGTCTGTGCCGTTAAAAATGTGGATTTGACCGTATCTCAAGGTGATTTTCTAGGCATCATAGGGCCGAACGGCGGGGGTAAATCGACATTGCTCAAGACAATTATTGGCATTGTGGCGCCTAGCGAAGGTGCGGTTATTAAGGCACCGGATTTACGTATAGGTTATGTGCCGCAATTTTCATCTTTTAATAAAAGTTTTCCTATTAGCGTATATGATGTGGTTTTGATGGGGCGTCTCAGTAAGGGGATTCGCATCGGAAAGAAATACAAGAAAGAAGATCATGATGCGGTTAAGAGGATATTGAAGACCTTGTCCCTCTCTGGACTTGCGGAACGACATATTTCAGAGTTGTCGGGTGGCCAATTGCAAAAAGTTTTGATTGGACGTGCCATGGTGAGCAATCCCAATATGCTGATATTGGATGAGCCAACATCCAATCTCGATGGAGCGGCGCGCAGTGAAATTTACGAATTGCTTAAACTTTTAAATAAGGCGATGACGGTTGTGATTGTTAGTCATGACATGGCTGCTATTTCATCATATGTCAGACAAGTGGCTTGTCTCAATGAAACCCTGTATTATCATGGTGACACGGAGCATGTTGGTGATGGCATTGAGAGGGCTTATGGCTGTCCGGTGGATATCATCGCTCATGGCAAGCCTCATCGCGTCTTTATAGAACACGAGGGGGTTCGCTTATGATTTCTGATTTTCTTTCTTATCAGTTTTTACAAAATGCTTTTTGGGCGTCCATTCTTGCTAGCGTGGCTTGCGGCATTATTGGCGTGATTATCGTTGAGAAAAAGTTGGTAATGATGAGTGGCGGCATTTCCCACACCTCCTTTGGGGGTATTGGTTTGGGCTATCTCTTAGGGATCAAACCCATTATCGGAGGATTAATTTTTAGTGTGCTGGCCGCTTTTGGCGTTATTAAAATTAAAAGGAGTACTAAGACATCTGAGGACACGCTTTTGGGTATGATGTGGGCCGCAGGTATGGCACTGGGTATTGTTTTCATCAGTATTCGATCGGGTTATCCGCCAGATATGACCTCCTATCTTTTTGGCGATATTTTAACGGTATCACGGACGGATCTGTGGTTTATGCTGGCCCTTAACATCATTCTTATAGGGATAGTCTTTCTCTTTTTTGAATACTGGAAAGCTTATTTATTTGATGAAGAATTATTACGGGTTCTAGATTACAATATCGAAAGATTTGAATTGGTGTTATACCTTTTGGTGGCCATCTCTATTGTGGTTTTAATTAAAGCGGTAGGGATTATTTTAGTCATCGCCATGCTCACGATTCCGGCTTCTATTGCAAAAATGTTTGTTGGTGAGTTGAAAAAATTAATATTTTTTTCCTGTATTTTAGGACTGATTCACTTCATGATCGGACTGATGCTTTCCTACTATGTGAACATTTCATCTGGAGCGACCATCATCCTTGTATCCACTGCATCCTATGGATTTGCAACGTTTATAAAAAAATATTTTTATCATGCATGATTTATTTTGTGAAAACGATTTCTCAACAGAGGTCGTTTTCACATTTTTTTGACAATTTCAAAAAAAAGGACTTTACAAAGCAAAAATAATGGGTTAGGATATTGCTTAAATATAAAAAAACAGACGTCGAAAGCAATAAAGAATGTGTTGATCAGCATTCTGAAATCAAAAAAAATAATAATTCAATGCGACGACGAGGAGTATTAGATTGAGGGAGTCATCAGAGAGAGCCGCTGGTTGGTGTAAAGCGGTATGGCCATCGATTGAACTAGCCTCTGAGCAATTCTTGCGAAGTAGTAGTAGTGAGGGTCGTGACACTGCGATAAAGTGATAGAGTGGGTTTAACCAAGTTGAGTGGTACCGCGGGATAATAGCATCTCGTCTCATATTATGAGACGGGATTTTTAGTTTTTTGGAGGAATGATGATGAATAGGAAAATAGTATTCTTTGATACGACGTTACGAGACGGTGAACAGTCACCGGGCGTTAGCTTAAATGTGCAGGAGAAAGTTGCCATTGCTAAGCAGCTTGAAAAGCTGAATGTGGATTATATCGAAGCGGGATTTCCCATTGCATCCAAAGGGGATTTCGAGGGCGTCAAAGCTATTGCGGAAGCGATTAAAAACGTAGGGGTATGTGGTTTGGCAAGAGCCAACGAAAAGGATATCGATTGCTGTTATGAAGCCATTAAAGCCGCACCTAAAAGACGGATTCATACTTTTATTGCGACCAGCCCCATCCATATGCAACATAAACTTAAGATGACAGAAGCAGAGGTGCTTGAGCAGGTGACGAAAGCGGTCAGTCATGCCAAGAGCCTTGTGGAAGACGTGGAATTCTCCGCTGAAGACGCTTTTAGAAGTGAGTTGCCTTTTCTGATTGAAGTATTCAAGAGAGCCATCGCTGCCGGTGCAACGACGCTGAACATTCCGGATACGGTTGGTTATGCGACGCCGGAAGAATTTGGACGATTCATCAAAGCGATTCATGATGCGGTGGGTGATCAAGCCATCTTAAGTGTCCATTGTCACAATGATTTAGGTCTGGCGGTGGCCAATTCCTTGCAGGCGATTCAAAATGGTGCCACTCAAATCGAGTGTACCATCAATGGCATTGGTGAACGAGCGGGTAACGCCTCTCTTGAAGAGATTGCCATGGCCCTTGAAACCAGAAAATCGGTTTTCAAGGTCACTCATGACCTGCAAATCAAAGAAATCTATAAAAGCAGTCGTCTGGTATCGGATCTTTCCGGTATGACCGTTCAGCCCAATAAGGCAATTGTCGGTAAAAATGCTTTTCTTCATGAGTCGGGCATCCACCAGGATGGCGTTCTGAAAGAGCGCGAGACTTATGAAATCATGAAGCCAGAAGATATCGGTATTCATGGCAACAACATTTTCCTAGGTAAGCATTCAGGGCGACATGCATTTAGGGATTATATTGAAAAATGGGGTTACCATTTGCCGGAGGAGCAGTTCCAAAATGCTTTTCAGGAATTCAAGCATCTGTGTGACACCAAAAAGGACATCTTGGATGACGACATTATGGAAATCGTCATCGGTCAATTAACAGGCGGTCAGACCAAGTTCAACTTCAACAAGTTGCAACTGGTGACCGGGGACCAGTTGACCTCCATGGCGACGGTGACCATTTCCAGAGGAGAAGCGGTAGAAGAACGTGCCGGTATCGGTCATGGTCCGGTAGATGCGATCATCACAGCCATCAACAGTTTCCTAGACTACAATCCGAAGTTGGTGGACTATCAGATTCAATCTATTACCAAGGGTAGAGATGCCCAAGGTTTGGTACACGTAAAAGTTTCGAATGAGGGCAAGATATACAGCGGTAGGGGTCTTAGCATCAATATTCTAGAATCCAGCGCCAAGGCTTATATCGATGCCATTAATAAAATAGAGAGATATCAGGAAATAGGGGGAGAAAGCAATGGGGATGACAATCACAGAGAAAATATTAGCTGCGCATGCCAAGAAAGCAGTTGTTAAGCCGGGAGATTTAATCATGGCAAAGACAGATATCGTTTTAAGCAACGATATCACTGGACCGGTAGCCATAAGAGAATTTGAAAAGTTCGGTATAGAGAAAGTTTACGATCCTGCCCAAGTGGCCATGGTGCCGGACCACTTTTCACCGGCCAAGGACATTCAGTCAGCGGAACTTGCAAAGACTCTTAGAAACTTTGCTAAGGAACAAGGCATCCACCATTACTTCGAGATGGGGAAGATGGGCATTGAGCATTGTCTACTACCTGAGCAGGGCGTGGTCAAGCCGGGTCAGCTGATTATCGGCGCAGACAGCCACACTGTAACCTATGGTGCCATGGGTGCCTTCTCATCGGGTGTTGGGTCAACGGATATCGCTGTAGCCATGGCGACAGGTGAAGTATGGCTGAGAGTACCGGAATCCATCAAGGTCGTTTTGACGGGTAAACCGGCTGAGCATGTGGTGGGTAAGGATGTGATTCTTTACTTGATCGGTCAAATCGGTGTCGATGGTGCCAGATATAAGACCCTTGAATTTGTAGGAGAAGGACTTCAGTATCTTTCGATGGATTCGAGATTCACCATTTGTAATATGGCCATTGAAGCAGGCGGTAAATCTGGTATTATCGGTATTGACGAGCAGACCATTGCTTATTTGAAAGAAACGGGCAACGAAGGCTACACCATTTATGAAAGCGATGCGGATGCCGTTTATTCAGAGGTGATCGAAATCGACCTCGGTGCAATCAAACCACAAATCGCCAAGCCTCATTTGCCATCCAATACGGTAGCAGTCGATGAGATTGAAAGTACGAAAATCGACCAAGTGGTCATCGGGTCTTGTACCAACGGTCGTATGGAAGATATGCATGCGGCGGCAGATATCCTTAGAGGCAAACGCGTTCATGAGGACATCCGACTCATCGTTATTCCAGGTACTCAGCAAATTTATAAAGAATGCATGCAAAACGGTGTTTTTGAGGCCATTATTGATGCGGGTGGTGTGGTCAGTACGCCGACATGCGGTCCTTGCCTAGGCGGCCACATGGGTATTCTTGCAAAAGGTGAGCGCGCACTTTCAACGACCAATAGAAATTTTGTAGGCAGAATGGGACATCCTGAAAGTGAAGTTTACCTATGTAATCCAGCCGTAGCGGCGGCTAGTGCGATTACAGGATACATCACGTCACCAGAGGAGGTAAAATAATGGAGATCATCAAAGGACAGGTGCATAAAGTAGGGCATGACATCGATACGGATTTAATCATTCCTGCCCGATTTTTAAACGATATATCAGATGAATCCTTGGCCAGGAACTGTATGAATGACGTCATTCAGGATTTTAATGCCAAGGTAAAGTTTGGCGACGTCTTGGTTGCTGGAAAGAATTTTGGCTGCGGTAGTAGCAGGGAGCATGCGCCGATTGCCATCAAGGCATCGGGTATCAGCTGTGTGATTGCCGAAAGCTTTGCGAGAATCTTCTATCGTAACGCTATCAACATCGGTTTGCCGATTATCGTATCGGAAGCCGCGGCGCGTGAGATCGCCTATGGCGATAATCTTGAAGTGGATATTAAGGATGGTATTGTCATCAACCATACTCAAAATAAACGCTATGAGGTGGAGCAATTACCGCCATTTATCCTAGAAATCATGGCAGCTGGTGATTTGATCAGCTATACGAGAAAGAAGGTGATGGCCAATGATTAATATTCTTGTGTTGCCGGGTGACGGCATAGGGAAAGAAGTGAGTGACAGTGCGGTCAAAGTGCTGGAGGCCATTGGAAAGAAATATGAGATCGCCATGGACATTGATACAGAAGTCTTTGGTGGCAAATCCTACGAGAAATACGGTGAGCCTTGTCCGAATCAGTTGATTGAACGGGCGAAAACCATGGACGCTATTTTTCTAGGCGCGGTAGGGCATCCAAAATTTGATGTTCTACCGAGCGAATTGAGGCCAGAAAAAGGGCTTTTGAAGTTGAGAAAAGAACTGGATTTGTATTGTAATATCAGACCGGTGAAGTATTATAGCGGTTCTGGCAGCAAAATCTGGCGTGAAGAACGTGTGAAGAATACCAACATCACCTTTGTTAGAGAGCTTTCTGGCGGCGCTTACTATGGTGAACGCTATCAGGGAGAGGATTTTGCCTACGACCGAATTGAATACTCCAAAGAACAAATTGAGAGGATTGTCAGAAAAGGTTTCGAAGTGGCTCAGATGGGCACCAAGAAATTACATTCCATCGACAAATCCAATGTTCTGGCCACTTCTAAAATGTGGCGTGCCTGCGTCAATGACATGCATAAGGAGTATCCGGAAGTGGAGGTCATCCATCAGTATGTGGACAATGCGGCGGCTCAATTGATGAGCAATCCGGAGCAGTTTGATGTTCTCCTTACAGAGAACATGTTTGGTGACATATTAAGTGACCAAGGCGCCATCCTTTCCGGTTCGCTGGGCATGTTGCCGTCTGCGTCACTGGGTGGTGCGGTAGATTTGTATGAGCCGGGTCACGGTTCGGCACCGGACATCATGGGTAAGAATCTGGCAAATCCAATCGGCAGCATCTTGTCCATCGCTCTGATGTTCAAGTATACCTTTGATAGGCCGGATATTGCAGAAAAGGTTGAAAAGGCTGTAGAATCGGTACTTCAAAAGGGTTATTGCACCATGGACATTTCTTCGCCGAATTGTATGGTCATCGGGACCAAGGAAATGACGGAAAAGGTCATTGTAGAAATAGAATAGTTGTTTGTGAAGGCCATCTACAAGCTAGATGGCCTTTTTGTGTCGGTACAATTGTACGCAGATACAATATCAACTTGAAACGGTACAATTCCTATTATACACTGAATATGATAATGTTATATTCGAGGAGGAGTTACATGAGTACAGCAGCAGTAAAGAAGAGCAAGACAAGAGAATTGGTATTATGCGGTCTATTGACGGCATTGGTTTTTGTATCGACACGATTTATCAATATCAGATTGCCCATATCCGTAAATGGTGGCTTAATACATATGGGCAATACCATGCTGTTCATGATCGCAATCATTTTTGGTAAAAAGCGAGGGGCCATTGCAGGTGCTTTTGGTATGGGATTGTTTGATATTCTATCAGGGTGGTTGCTATGGGCGCCATTTACCTTTGTCATCCGCGGTGCCATGGGTTATATTGTGGGCTATGCGGCAGAAAAACATGCCAATTTGTTATATACGGTCTTAGCCATTATCGTTTCAGGCTTTGTGATGATTGGTGGCTATTATGTGACAGAAGGACTTTTATATGGCAACTGGATTGCACCGGCGACGTCTATTCCGGGCAATGTGATTCAATTGGTGATCGGTGGTGCTTTAGGCGTGCCTTTTGCAGAGGCGCTTAAAAAGACCAAAGCCTTATCTTACTAAGGAGGTCTCTGATGAAGGACTATTTAATGATGACACCTGGACCAACGACCATTAGAGAAAATGTCAGACGGGCCATGATGCAACCGATCACGAATCCGGATTTAGATGGTGATTTTTTTACATTATATAAGGAAGTAACAGAACAGTTCAAACAATTGGTGGATACGAAAGAAGCCGCCTACATACTCTGCGGAGAAGGTATATTGGGTCTCGAAGCGGCTTGTGCATCGCTGATTGAGCCGGGGGACCGCGTGCTATGCCTTGAAAATGGTATTTTCGGTAAAGGCTTTGGTGATTTTGTAGAAATGTATGGTGGTCAAGTCGTCTATTTTTCCGGCCATCCACAAAAGGGTATAGATCCAGAGGCTCTTAAAATTTTTCTAGAGAAAGACCATGATTTTAAGATGGCGACGCTGGTGCATTGTGAAACGCCATCGGGTATCACCAATCCGGTGCATTTGCTGGCGCCGATTCTAAAAGAAAAGGGTATTCTGACCGTGGTGGATGCGGTTTCTGCCGTTGGTGGTGAAGAGATGCACGCTGATGCATGGGGCATAGACATTTTATTGGTCGGCAGTCAGAAGTGTTTATCGGCAGCGCCAGGACTGACGCTTGTCACGGTAAGTGCTGATGCGATAGCCGCTATGGAGAATCGAAAAGTACCCATTGTCGGTTTTTATGCGAATTTGATGATTTGGAAGGAATGGGAGTCTAAGCAGTGGTTTCCGTATACACAGCCTATTTCAGATATTTACGGCCTGAAAGTGGCACTAGAGAATGCGCTGGCGGAGGATGACATGGTGGCGCGTCATAGGGTGCTTGCTGAGCGATGTAGGCAGACGGTCTTGGCAGCAGGTCTGGAACTCTTTCCAATCGAGGCTTATGCCAATACGGTAACGGCGGTTCAACAGCCGGCATCGGTTGATTTCAAGCAGCTTTTCAACTATATGAAAGACGAATATGGTTTGCTTATGGCAGGGGCTTTTGGAGATTTAGAAGGCAAGGTCATTCGAATTGGTCATATGGGTGAAAATGCCAACGCGTCTATGTTGTCGCGGATGTTTGATGTCTTTCAAAAAGGTTTGGAAGCACAAGGTGTTCAACTGGACGTTGACATGAAACAATATTTCGATTCAATTAACTAGTCGCTGGGGCGGCTAGTTTTTTTGTTCATTTTTTGATAGGATGATTAAAGAATACATGAGGATAGGTGAGTTGAGATGACAATTAGAATATACGAAGACGATGTTTATAAGAAGACACACAAAACCCGTGTCATAGAATGTATCGAAGAGGGTGATAAGAAGTTTGTCGTCCTTGAAGAGACCATTTTCTTTCCTGAAGGCGGAGGACAACCCTGTGATTTAGGAAAAATTGATAACATCGAAGTTTTAGATGTGAGGGAGAAGGGTGAGCTTGTGCTTCACGAAATGGCTGCTTTTCCAGAGAGCGATGAGGTGGTTTGTCAACTGGACTGGGAGAGAAGGTTGGATCATATGCAGCAACATTGTGGTGAGCATATCCTATCAGGAATCATCTATAAATTATACGGTGGGGTCAATAAAGGCTTCCACATGGGAAAAGACATGGTGACTGTGGACATTGATTTAAAAGATATGAGCGACGAGATGCTTTTGGAGATTGAACGTGCGAGTAATGATGTCATCTATAAAAATGCACCGGTAACGACAGAGCTTGTACATAGTCAGGAGGAAGCGGCTAAGTTTCCATTAAGAAAGCAGATGACCGTGGATTCGGATATTCGGATCGTTCAGGTCGAAGGCGCGGACTGTGTCGCTTGTTGTGGTACCCATCCAACCCTGGCTGGTGAAGTGGGTTTGATTAAGATCTTTAAAGCGGAAAAGAACAAAGGCATGACGCGGATTTACTTGAAATGCGGACGACGTGCCATGGACGATTTTCAGGTGCGTCATGAGACTTTGACTGAGATCATGCAGCTTTACAGTGCAGATCTACAATCGGTCAAGGAAAAAGTGAAACAGGAACGCGACAAGGCGGCAGCGGTTAGGGAAGAGCTGAAGCAGCTCAAGATGGCAATCAATGATCGTTGGTTGGTTGCACATCTGGATGCGGATAAAAACGTGATTGAGATTTTTGAAGATAAGAATATGGATGATCTAAAGTATTTGACTAAAAAGATGACGGACAGTGCTTTTTCACAGACTTTATGTGTGGGTTCGAAACAGGACTTCGGTGTGATTTTGGCGTCTTCTACGGTGAATTGCGGTCAGATTTTCAAGGAACACATTCAAAATTTCAATGGCAGGGGGGGCGGTTCGCCGAAAATGGCGCAAGGCAGTTTTCCGTCTGAAGAAGATATGATGAACTTTTTAAATGAAATTACGGTGTTGATTTAGGTGCCTATTAAAAAAAGAAACGGCTAAGCCGAGACGAAGGGTCTCAGGATTAGCCGTTATTATTTTTTTGATTATTTCTTCATATTATAGAAGGCAGCAAGTTTTTCCCAAGCTGGCTTAGAGTTCTCGATGGTGTCTGTGCCGATACAGTAAGAAAGTCTGAAGTAACCAGGGCATCCAAATCCTGAGCCTGGTACGGCGAGGATATTGAATTCTTTTGCTTTCATAACGAATTCTACATCGTCTTCGATTGGCGCTTTAGGGAAGAGGTAGAAGGCACCTTGAGGTTTAACACACTCGAAGCCTAAAGACGCTAAATGGTTGTAGAGAAGGTCTCTTCTTTCAAGGTAAAGATTAACATCGACGGTGTCGTTGACTGAGTCACCGATCACTTTTTGGAAAATAGCCGGTGCGTTTACGAAACCAAGGGTTCTGTTAGAGAAAATCAAGCCATTCATCAATAGATCGATATTATCGACAAGACCGCTTGCAGCCAAGTAACCGATTCTTTCACCAGCAAGACCAAGGGATTTACTGAAGGAGTTTGCGATGATGACGTTTTTGAAGTAGTCGAAAACATGTGGTAACTCGACGTTGTCATATCGGATGACTGAATAGGGTTCATCAGAAAGCACAAAGATGGTTGAACCAAAGGCTTTTTCCTTTTCTGCGATGATGGCAGCCATTTTTTTCAGTGTTTCAGCAGAATAGATGACGCCAGTAGGGTTGTTTGGTGAGTTGATGATGACCGCTTTTGTTTTTGCGTTAATATTCTTCGCAAAAGCATCCAAATCTGGTTCAAAAGTCGATTTATCCGTTTCGGTGATGATCGTTTTGCCACCATGATTTTCAATGTAGAAAACGTACTCAACAAAGAATGGTGAAAAGACAATGACTTCTTCTTCAGGATTCAAAAGTGTTTTTAGTGCTACGTTAAGTGCACCAGCAGCACCAACGGTCATAACCACATTGCTAAATGGAATCTTGTTCTTTGTGTTTTCGCTGACAGCAGCGGCTACTTTTTCACGAACTTCTTGGTAACCTGCATTGGCCATATATCGGTGCAAGCCTTTAATATCACCATTAACGATGGTCTTCAAGTTCTCTACAACGGCTGTAGGTGGTTCAAAATAAGGATTTCCAATACTGAAATCGTATACATTATCGTCACCGTGAATAGCCTTAAGTTTTGCACCTTCTTCGAACATCTTGCGAATCCAAGATGAGTTGCCCAAATTCTCTTCAATCTTTTTTGATATCATGTTTAGCCCTCCTGTATTCATTTTCATACCTCTATTGTATCTTATTCTTCATTCTTTTCAACATAAAATGTAGCGGTTACAAAATAATTGTAACCGCTAGAGAAAATTGGCTTTCACAAATTGTTGCAGCTTTCAAATTAGAAGGCTGGTACGACGCCACCGCCGTAAGTTTCAAGGATGAAGTCTTTGATTTTATCGCTTTGCAAAGCTTTTACAAGGGCTTGGATTTCTGGATTATCCTTGTTGTCGGTTCTAGTCACGAGGATATTGGCATAAGGTGAATCACTGCCTTCTAAGACGACAGCGTCTTCTGTTGGTACAAAACCTGCTTCTAGCGCGAAGTTGCCGTTGATGACGGCTGCGTCCACGTCCGGTAAGATTCTTGGCAACTGTGCCGACTCGATGGCTTTGAAGACGAGGTTCTTAGGGTTTTCTACGATGTCCAGTTCTGTTGCTTCCAGCGTATAACCTTCCTTAAGCTTAATCAGACCATTGGACTGAAGGAGAATGAGAGCACGTCCGCCGTTTACAGCATCGCTTGGTATCGCGATCGTACTGCCTTCTTCTAAGTCGTCTAGGCTTTCGATGGTATCAGAATAGACGCCAAGTGGTTCTACATGAATCGTTGCTACTGAAGCAAGATCTAAGTGGTGGTCTTTTGAGAAGCTCTCTAAATAAGGTAAGTGTTGAAAGAAGTTAGCGTCTAGTTCACCGTCGTTAAGAGCCAGGTTAGGTTTTACGTAGTCTGTGAATTCTACTATTTCAAGTGTGATATTTTGTGCAGCTAAATCGTCTTTTACAAGTTCTAGCAGTTCTGCATGAGGTACCGGTGTTGCGCCGACTTTGATGACCGTTGGGGTATCTGCGGCTGTATCCTCTGTAGTTGCTTCCTGTGTTGGTGTACAACCTGTGAAAAAGAGTGCGGCTGTACAAAGTAATACTAAGATGAGTTTTAAGTTTTTCATTTTAATGCCTCCATTTATCTTGTTTGTAATATTTTTTTTGCGGCAAAATTGCCGATATATTGGATGATTTGGACAATGCCGATGATGACAACGACAGAGCCAATCATAACCTCTGTTTGAAAACGGTGAAAACCGTAACGAATGGCCAAGTCTCCAAGGCCGCCACCGCCAATGGCACCTGCCATGGCAGAATAACCGACGATGTTGATGACGGTGAGGGTCAATCCTAGAATGAGACTAGGCAAGGCTTCTGGTAGCAGTACTTTTAGGATGATATCTTTAGGTGATGTCCCCATGCTGATGCTGGCTTCTAAAATCCCTTTTGGAACTTCTTTAAGGGACGATTCCACCACGCGACCGACAAAAGGTGCAGCACCAATAGATAAAGGTACAATGGTAGCTGTCGTGCCAATCGTCGTTCCGACAATGAATCTGGATAGCGGAAAGAGCAGAATCATTAAAATGATGAAAGGAAATGACCTGCAAATATTCACCAATCCATCTACGATTTTGTAGATGTGCTTGTGGCTAAAGAGACTGTTTTCTTCTGTACAGTAGAGCAAAATGCCCAGTGGTAGTCCAAGGAGTATGGCAAAGAAAGAGGATATGGCTACCATATACAGTGTTTCTATCGTTGGCTGAACGAGCAGCTCAACAAGCTTTGAAAATGACATTATGCAAACACCTCCATGCTATGGAATACATCCTTTACAGAACCTTCGCTGGTGATGACGCCGTTCTCTATAACGGCCACGCGATCACAAATTTCCTTGATGACATCCATTTCATGAGTGATGAGGATGATGGTCAGTCCATTGTCGCGATTGATTTGCTTTAGCAACTGTAAGATGGATTTTGTCGTCTTAGGGTCTAGGGCGCTTGTCGCTTCATCGCAAAGTAGGACATCCGGCGTATTTGCCAGCGCTCTGGCGATAGCCACTCTTTGTTTTTGGCCGCCGCTTAGCTGTGAAGGGTAGGCATTTCGCTTATCATCAAGACCGACTTGTGAAAGTAGTTCCGATATTCTTGCGCGGCGCTGATTTTTTGGAAATGCGGACAACTCCAGTGGAAATCCAATGTTGCCTTCAACGGTTCGGGATGAGAGCAAATTAAACTGTTGAAAGATCATACCGATTTTTTGGCGTTCTTTTCGTAAGGCTTTTTGAGTAAGACCCGTTAATTCGACACCATTGATGGTGACGGTTCCTGAAGTGGGTTCTTCCAAACGATTGACGGTTCTGATTAGCGTAGATTTTCCGGCGCCGCTTAGGCCGATGATGCCGTAGATTTCTCCTTTTTTAATATCTAGTGAGACATCATTTAGCGCGGTGACTGTATGAGAACGCGTCTTGAATTCCTTGTATAAATTTTCTAACTTTATCATTTTTTACCTCCTGCAGTATGAAAAAATTCCTATGACACGATAGAAGTTTTCAAAAAACAAAAAAAACTTCTTATCGGCGATAAGAAGCTACTGAACGTTGTTGATTTTTTCTCATCGCTGTTAGCAGAACCACCTTGTAAAATACAGGTTGGCGTAGGGTCGCTGAGCTAACTCTCTACCCTAACTCTTGATAAGTGAATATGAACTTGGAGTCATTCTAGCACAGTCCTAAAAGTGATGCAATACTTTTCGTAGAAAAAAGTATATTCTAAATTGCGCGACAATTCTCGGGAGCCTGTAATAAGAAGGAACTATGCGGGATCTTTTTGGCTTCTTTTTTTAGTTTAGCCAGGGTGGAACTGAGGTTTTCAACGTCGTCATATATTTTTAAATTTCCGACGATACCCGCGAGAGTAATGGAAGTGAGATTGAATCTGGAGGGCTTGCCATCACGGTCTAATCCCATGATATAACCATTGGCCTTATCGATGTCATTGAAAAAAGGTGCTATGCATTCATCGAAAACTTGGATGACTTTTTTACAGAATACTTCCAATTGTTCGGGATTTCCGTTTGAGACCATAATGAAGTCGTCCCCGCCGATATGTCCTAAAAAGGTCGTGTTCGGAAAGTATTTATTGCTCAAATTATAGAGGATTTCGGCAGTCAATTTGATGATTTTATCGCCCTTATCGAATCCATAGATGTCATTGTAGACCTTGAAATTATCTAAATCAGCGTAGATGATGATGGTTTCTCTATCTGTTTTCAGGAGTCCTTGCATCACACGATTGATGATGACATTGCCCGGGAGGGACGTCAGTGGATTCAGTTCCTTGGCGTAGTTTTTTTCGTAGTTGATGGCGTATTCCAATAATTTCTTCATAGTAACCATGCCTGCGTAAGAGGAACCTTTACAAACGATGATGTCGTCGTAAAGTGTTTGATTGTTTCTTGCCATCGCTTTTTCGGCAACGGTGTGGATTGGTGTGAAGTAGTCAACAATTAGCGGGGCGCAGTCCATAATCAAACTCACGGGGCGATGAGAATAGACGGAATGGCCATATTGCTTGGCGAAAACGGCGTTGATCTCCCGCAACTGGACGATGCCAATGGGAAAGTTATTTTGGCAAATACAGCTGCCGGCCAAATTATTTTCATTTAAATAATTGTAGATATTGAGGCACTTTTCTTCTGGTGCAAAACTCTTAACGTTTTCCAGAAGGTGATGAATGTAGTGGTAATCATGGCTGTAGTTTTGAACCTGTTCAATCAAAGCCCGCTCTTTTTCTAAAACATGGAGCACGTCTTGGCGAATCGGTGCAATAGCGGCGCAGGGCTTTTGGATAAAGTAACCTTGGCCATACTCCACACCAAGTCGGATCAGGGTACGTAGTTCATCGGCTGTCTCAATGCCTTCTGCGATGGTCTTGATATTGGCGGACTGAGCCATTTCCAATAAGTTTTTCACAATCGACTGTTTAAAAACATCGGTATTGATATGCCGTACAAAATCCATGTCGATTTTCAAATATTCAGGATAGATTTCATAAAGAGATTTCAAACCCGAATAGCCAGAACCGGCATCGTCGATGGCGATGCTGTAACCTTGCTCTGTATAATGTTTCAACATAGATTTAAAGGCGTTATAGTCTTTGATGGCAGAGCGTTCGGTAAGTTCAAAAACGATGGATGAGGGCTCTATAGCCATGTGGTTCAGAAATTCATGGGTAAAACCTTCTTTAAAGGTGTTGTCGTAGATGATATTGGGATCGATATTTAAAAACAGAAGGTACCGATCCGAAAAATTGGCGTGTTCAAGGGCTTTTGTACGCAGAAGTTGTTCCAGTTCCCAGGTCTTGTTAAGGGCTTCTGCTACGGAGAGCAGGTTGGTCGGTGATGCTAGGATTGAATTTTCCGGTCCGCGGCTCAGAGCTTCATAACCAAGGATATCACCATTTTTTATGTTGATGATAGGTTGGAAAACCGTTCGGATGGTTTCGTTCTCTAAAATGGTGTTAAATGCCTCTTCTATGTCGTCAGATAGATGGATAGGTTCTAGGATTCCAGTCATAGTATACTCCTCTCAAAACAAGAGTAGTTTACACCAGTGATATTATCACTGTGTGAATCGTGGATTAAATTCATGTAAATTAGGTGACGGAGTGTTAATTTTCTAAATACAAGGCATTCTCTAGCTCTATCAGGTTGAGAATTTTAAAGGTATTTTTATGGTAGTCTATGATCTGGTCGTCTTTCATGTGGATCAGTTCTCTGGATAACGAAGGGCGTGGTATGCCAAGAAGCTCTGCCATTTGCTGTCTGGAGATGCTTAGGGTAATGTAGTCGGTTTTATGTGCCTTATATTCTTGCATCAGGTAATTGGCGATTTTCTGACGAATGCTTTCATAGGAAAGGTTCTTCAATTGGTTGTTCAACATTAGAATCTTTTGAGAGAGAATGTTCAGTAGGTTGATCATAATGGAAGTTTCCATATGGCAGATTTTACTGAAGGACGCCTTGGTCATGAAGAGAATCCTAGCGTCAACACTGGCCACGATCGTAGAGGGGTATTGATTTTTATTTGAAAATAGGATGACTTCTCCAAATGTTTTTCCTTGGCCTAATTGAGAAATGGTAATGGATTTTCCGGATGGGTAGATTTTTTTGACTTCAATAACGCCCTCTAGGACGATGCCGATGCTGGTGCAATCATCCTCCTCGTTGGCAATCACTGCGTTCTTCTTCACGGCTCGGACACTGTAATGAATGGATTCCATGAGGGTAATGAATTTGTTTTCGTCAACGTCTTTAAAAAGAGGGCAGTATTTAATTTGAGCATAAAGTGTTTTCATTTGTGCCTCCTAAAAACGCCAAGTAGGCGCCTGTTCTTGCTTCTTATTATAAAATGTGACAAAAGAATAATCAAACTGAGTGGGTAGATTTTACAAATTTTTGATTACCGATTTGCGTGTAGGGTATGCTTAGGTTAACGTGAAAAGTAAATCTTTTACATATGAATGGTTTCGTATCATAACAACAATCACAACACATACTTGCTTTATATCAGGGAAATACACATCAGGATTCTTCTTTAAATCTACTTTATTATGGATAAGATTTTTGAGAAAGGAAGGATACATATGTTGAAAAACTTTAAAATTGGCGGCAAATTTGCTTTTGGACTTGGCTTGATGGTTGTTGTAATCACGGCGGTAATTATTTATACCATTATGGGTCTTGGCAATGTTAAGCAACAAACGAGCGGTTTGGTGGAAAAATACATTCCAGAAGTGGAAATCGCAAGCAAGGTTCAAAGTTCAGTGGGTGAGATTCAAGACCATTTAGAGAAGTTTCGCTATGCACTGGATATCGAAGATTATAATCAAGCGATGGTTGCATTGGATACTTTGGATGCCGACTTAGCAAGCGCTGAGGAACTGGCGGCTAGAAATCCGGAATTGACGGAGCTCAAAAACGGTTTGGCTATGGCTGAAAAGGCAAGCATGAGTATGAGAAATGTCGCAACGGAACTGAAGGTAGCGAGGGATGAGTATAATACCAATTTGGATACCATGTCTCAGGTGGGTACGGCTTACTTGGAAGAAGCGAATAAGTACCTGGAATCTCAAAACACAAAATTAAAGGACGAGATGAATGCAGGCTTAGCGACTGCTTTAATCTCAAAGCGTATAGAAAAAATGCAAGCCATGGATGATGTGATTAGTTCTGGTAATGCCATGCGCTTAACCAGCGTCAAAGCTGTGATGGATAGAAATCCAGAAGCTTTTGCCGGCGCTCAGGAAGCTTTCGAGACTATCTATAATGATATTGCTGAAATTCGCACGAAGACAAGTCAGCAAAATAATTTAGATCAGTTGGATGTCATTAAAGCCTCTACGGATACCTACAAGGCATCCATTGAGAATATGACAGAAACCTTGAATAGATTTGTTGCTCTTGGTGACCAATTAGAAGTGGCGAGTGAAGAATTGACGGCGGCAAATGCCAATCTTATGTCCGCTGGTTTGAATGAAACGATTGATGTTTCTCAAAATACGCTGGCGGCGGTTAATAGATCCAGCCAAAGTCTGTTATTCGGGTTTGTCCTAGCCCTTCTTATCGGCATTGCAATCAACGTTGTTGTGATTAAGAATTTAACAGGCTCTATCAATATGCTGTCATCCGCAGCGGGCAAATTGGCGGTTGGCGATATTGATGTAACACTGGCTAAAGTGGATTCGAAAGACGAAGTCGCTATTTTGACGACGGCCTTCCAGAACATGGTGAATAACATCCGGTCTCAAGCGGCGGTTGCAAAGGCGATTGCAGATGGTGATCGCAATATTGAGGTGCAGATAAAATCCGATAAGGATGTTTTAAATCAGAATTTACAAGAAGCGGTTAACAATTTGAAAATTTTACAAAAGGAAACCGACCAATTAACGTTGAAAATTCAGCAAGGCGATTTGACAGTGCGCGGCGAAGAGGGTAAACTCGGCGGTGTATGGAACGATTTGATCGTTGGTATCAACAATATCGTGGAAGGTTTTGTGAAACCGATTATGGTGACCAACGAATACGTCACCAAAATTGGTCAAGGCGTCATTCCAAAACCGATTACTGAGACCTACCACGGTGATTTCAATAACATAAAAATGAGCTTGAACAGTTGTATCGATGCGGTCAACGCTCTAGTAAATGACACCAACCTCTTAATCGATGAAGCGGTTAAGGGCAATCTTGATTACAGAGCAGATGATACAAAACATCAAGGCGATTATAGAAAGATTGTCGATGGCGTTAATAAGACATTGGATGCCGTTGTTGAACCGGTTAAAGAGGCTTCGAATGTCCTGAATTATATGTCTCAGGGCAATCTCAGTAAGAAAGTGGAAGGCAATTATCGCGGTGACCATGCGGCCATTAAGAATGCATTGAATAGCACGATTGATTCAATCAACAGTTATATCGTAGAAATGTCGGATATCTTACAGCGCATGTCTGCCGGTGATTTGGATTTGTTGATTGAGCGCGAATACAAGGGTGACTTTGTGGCGATTAAGGGCTCCATTAACCATATTATAGATTCTTTTAACGAAGTGCTCGGAGAAATTAGAATGTCTTCCAGTGAGGTGGCTATTGGCGCTGAAGAGGTCAGTCGATCTTCTCAGGCCTTATCACAAGGCTCTACTGAACAGGCCAGCTCCATCGAAGAAATTACATCGTCGATTACAGAAGTGGCTGAACAGACTAAGACCAATGCCAATAATGCGGTGAGTGCCAATGAGTTGTCTGTTAAGGCTAAAGAGGGTGCAGAAGCTGGTAATGTGCGCATGAGGGAAATGATTGAGGCCATGGCAGATATCAATGCGTCTTCTGAAAATATTTCTAAAATCATTAAAGTTATCGATGAAATCGCCTTCCAAACCAATATTTTAGCCCTTAATGCTGCGGTTGAAGCGGCAAGAGCGGGCGAACATGGTAAGGGCTTCGCTGTCGTCGCTGAAGAAGTCAGAGATTTGGCGGCTAGAAGTGCCAGTGCGGCGAAAGAAACGACGGCGTTGATTCAAAATTCAATTGATAAGGTTGAAAATGGTACTCAGATTGCAAATGATACGGCAACCGCACTGGATGATATCGTGCGCGGTGTTGGTGAAGTCGCTCAGATTGTTTCTGATATTTCGGTGGCATCCAGTGAGCAAGCAACGGCTATTACTCAAATTAACGAAGGCATCAATCAAATCAGTATCGTAACGCAAGGCAACACAGCGACTGCTGAGGAGAGTGCTGCAGCCAGTGAACAAATGACATCTCAAGCCCAGGTGTTGGAAGAGATGGTCGATCGATTCAAATTGAAGAAATCAGCGACGGCAAAACGTCAAAACGCCAATAAATCTTTTTCCGCGTCTATTCCATCCTATGATCCACTCATGGACGAGACCTTGGTAGCACAGACTACTAGAAATAAGAATGGTAGCATGTCTAGCGGTAGAAACAATGGACATAGCAATGGCAAAAGTAATGGAAAACTGGAACCGATTGAAATTAATTTAGATGACGATGAATTTGGCAAATACCAATAACAGAGGTATTGAAAACCGCCTTTTAACACAAAAGGCGGTTTTTGTGTGAGTACGTTTAAAATAGGGTAAAAGAGCAGCATTAAAAATATAATGGTAATTATCTAAAAAAACACTTGATTTTTTGAGCGAAAGGCATAAAATGAATTTTGTGGTTTAAAAGAAGGAGTGGTATTTATGAACCTTTTTGTCTCATTGGGAATAGCTTTAATTGTTGGTGTTGCTTGTGGCAAGCTGATGAATCGTTTTAAAGTACCTGCAGTTGCAGGCTATATCATCGGTGGTTTGCTACTTGGCGCATCGGTATTCAATATTGTTTCTGGGGATATGATTAATCAATTGTCATTTATCAGTGACTTTGCATTATGTATTATTGCTTTTAATATTGGTAGTGAATTAGAAATACCGGTTATTAAGCAGTTGGGAAAATCGATTTTTATTATAGCGTTTTTTGAAGCGGTAGGAGCTTTTTTGCTAGTATCTATTGCCTCATATCTCATCACGCACGATCCTGCAATTTCTTTGATTCTGGGTTCTGTATCGGCGGCAACTGCGCCGGCGGCAACAGTCATGGTGTTGAGGGAACTGAATGCCAAAGGTCCTTTGACGAGTACTTTGCTGGGCGTTGTAGCGGTAGATGATGCGATTTGTTTGATTATTTTTGCGATGGCAGCTTCTGTAGCCAAGGTATTTGTAAGTCATGAAGTCATAACGGTTCAAAAGGTGTTATTGTTGCCGATCGAAGAAATTGTCCTATCCATTGTGGTAGGCGCGATCATGGGCATTGTGCTTTCGCTGTTGATTAAATACGCAAAAGGCTTAAACGAGTTATTGCCCTTTATCATTGCGGCCTTGTTGATTTTAGATGGCGTGGCGACTGTGTTCGAACTTTCACCACTCTTGTCTGCAATGTCAATGGGTGTTGTTGTAGCCAATGTCGCACCGAATAAAGGTAAGGCCTTTAAAGCGCTTGAGGATTTTGCACCGCCGATTGTGGCAGCGTTCTTTATTTTAGCGGGCGCACGACTCAATATTGCTTATATTCCTCAAATCGGAATTTTAGGTGTGGCTTATCTCTTGTTTAGAATTTTGGGCAAGCTTACAGGTGCAGCGCTTGGTGCGACTATTTCAAAAGCACCGGCAACGGTTAAAAAATACATTGGTTACGGTTTGCTTTCACAAGTTGGGGTAGCAGTCGGTTTGGCCATTACTGTTAATAGAGAATTTCCGAATAGCGAAATTGGAACCATTGTTGTAACAATCCTCTTGGCAACAACGATTGCAACGGAAATCGTTGGACCAATTGCGACAAAACACGCGGTTGTGAAGTCAAATGAAGCCAGACTTTAAGTGTCAAAGACTGGCGGATTTCTGTAGAGTATGGTAAATTTTTATTAGGAGGCTGATGATTATGACATATGCTTTATTTCTTATCTTGAATGATGTAGATAAACTGAGAGATATACACAAGATTTTATATAACTTGGGTTGTGGTGCGACGACGTTAGATAGCGTTGGTATGGGTAAACTACTTCTTGAAAATAATGTGGATGTACCTGTATTTGCAGGGATACGTAAATTGATTGAAGGTGATAAGCCTTACAACAAGACAATGATCAGTGTTATTCACAATGAGGAAAAGATGCACGCAGCAGTAGCGGCCATTAAAAAAGAATTAAAGATGGATACGGTGAACAAAAAAGGTGTGGGTTACATCTTTGTGTTGCCGGTAATAGAGTGCCACGGTTACAAAGTGGACGACGACAAATAATATGCATAGATTATATTGAACTAGCTGGAAGTTTGCGCTTGCGTAAATCTTTCAGGTAGTTTTTTTTATTGCCTATATTTCTTGCATTATAAATAGATAACTTTAGATGTCTAAAAAATTTATTTTCTAAGGGAATGGGTTTTGAGAGGACGCGATTGGATATTTGTGTATGAAAGGGGGTATGTTATTATAATAGTAATAAAGAATATCCATTAAAAGAGTAAAGGATTTTATATGTTTTCTATTGATAAAAAATTTAAAAACAACAAAAGACGTTATATTTTTCAGTGCGCCCTTGTAACGATCAGTTTGTCCATCGTCTTCTCCATGTTGGATCTTTTTTTTGAAACTGGATTGGTAGCGGCGTTGGGTGCGACGACATTTATTGTCTTTACAACGCCTTCTAAGGAGATATCTAGAGCACATTATATTATAGGCGGTTATGTTATTGGCGCAATCGTGGGTTTGGTTCTAATTTACATCGCGGGTTTTTTTCCGGTATGGGATCAGTTTTTTGGTGCATGGGCGGCCTTGGGCGTCGGACTGGCGATGTTTCTAATGGTGGTTCTGGATTTTGAGCATCCGCCGGCAGCAGGAGTAACCCTGGGATTGATTACGGATGGTGGTCATCTCCACAGTGTTCTGATTGCCTTTTTGGGTATTTTTGCGATTCTCTTATTAAGACGCTTGTTGGCCAAGTGGTTGATTGATTTGTTGTAAGGTGCGGTTTTAAAGTGAGATGGACCGAGGGTAGGGATTCCACCTTCGGTTTTTTATTAAATGTTACGTATAATTATATTTTAATTACGATTATTTAATAGTTTGGTTATAATGTTACAATTGCGAAATATTTATTTTTAAATCTTGTGTTTGCAAGTCTTTACGAGCGGCCTTGCAAATTCTTGAATTATTAATCAAGGATTAATTTGGATACATACCTTGTAAATAACACGAATAATGAACCTAGACGGTGTCATAAATATTTGGCTTTAAATTTTAAAATCTATAGAGTGGTTGATATCACACGGCTTGAATCGCGGGACTTAGCGTGTCCCGATATTTAGAAAACTTAATACATTATTTCAGTCATTTGTATTGTTTATGATGAAGGGGGCTTCTATAATGGGGGCAGAGCATAAGCAATTTAGGAGACTGGGGGGACATATGATGCAAAAGACAGTTGGTGCAGAATATGAAAAAGTATTTAGTAAGAAAGATATTTTCGCTTTAGCCTTTGGCGCGATGATCGGCTGGGGCTGGGTGGTTTTGACGGGGAGTTGGATTCAAACTGCAGGTGCACTAGGGGCAATCTTGGCATTTTTAATCGGCGGCGCAATGGTTATCTTTGTTGGATTGGCATATGCGGAATTGACGGCAGCTTTACCGGAATCAGGTGGTATTAGCGTATTTACAGAACGGGCGCTGGGGTGGAATGCTTCCTTCTTTGCGTCATGGTCCATTATTTTAGGCTATGTTTCTGTGGTCGCGTTTGAGGCAGTCGCTTTTCCTGCTGTACTCGAGTATTTCTTGGGTGATGGCTATTTGCAGGGTTATCTATACAGTATAAAAGGCTATGATGTTTATGCGACATGGGTGGCAGTCGGCGTTTCTAGTTCTATTGTCATAGCGATCACCAACTATTTTGGTGGTAAAAGTGTGGCCTTTTTACAAGGTGGTGCGACTTTGTTGATTACAGTGGTGGGGCTGGCGCTTTTCGGAGGCAGTAGCCTTCATGGTTCTTTTACAAATATGGCGCCGCTGTTTAACAATGGTGTCGGTGGTGTATTCGCTGTAGCGGTCATGACACCTTTCATGTTCATGGGTTTTGACGTTATTCCACAAGCGGCATCTGAAATGAACGTGCCGCATAAAAATATTGGAAAAATCATGATTTTATCAGTTGTGATGGCTGTGGTGTGGTATGTGGTCATTGTCTTAAGTACTGCACGTGCTCTTAATGCTGAGGGGATTGCACGTGCGGGTCTTGTAACGGCAGATGCCATGGTCGCTGTCTTTGGCGGAAGCTCACTGGCGGGTAAGGTTTTAATTTTGGCAGGTCTCGGTGGCATCGTAACGAGTTGGAATGCATTTTTTATGGGGGGGAGCCGTGCTATTGCAGCAATGGCTCAAAAGAAAATGTTGCCACCAGCCTTAGGTTATATTCATCCCAAACATAATACGCCTACCAATGCAATTATCCTAATTGGTGTGGTGACCACCTTGGCACCTTTGTTTGGTAAGAGTATGATGACTTGGCTCGTGAATGCAGGCAGTTTCACGGTCGTCATTGCTTATTTCATGGTGGTTGCCTCTTTCCTCAAACTCAGGATCAATGAACCAGGACTAAATCGTCCTTATAATGTAGGTAACTGGAAGTTTGTAGGGGTGGTTGCACTTATGATGACGTGCCTGATGATTGTGATGTGTTTGCCAGGTTTCCCTGCGGCACTAAGCTGGCCATACGAATGGGGGATCATCTTAGGATGGTTTTTACTGGGTGGCATGTTATACTTGCTGGCTACTGTGGGCGAATATAATAGTAGAAAAAAAATGTTGATCAGAACAAGATAATGGGAAGATGCGGCGTGAATGAAAATCGTTCACGCTTTTTTTCTTGAGAAGTGTATTAAATGTAATCTGTGGTATAATGGGTACATAAATTTTGTAAAGAAAAGTGTCACTTAGATAGAGGAGATATCGCATGGAAAATAAAAAAAGCGTGGAGATTCGTGTCAATGGTCAAGCTTATGAACGCTTACCTATAAAAACGCATGTTGTGATGTATGGGGAGCAATTGGAAGATGTGGTTAAAAAATACGCATCTGAGCATTTGCAAGAAGGTGACATCCTGTTTGTCAGCGAAAAAATTGTAGCTATTACTCAGGGTCGTGCTTATCCTGTTAAGGATATTAAACCGAGAAAATTGGCTTACTTGTTGTCGAACAAGGTGACAAAAACAAAGGCCGGTATTGGTCTTGGTATGCCGGAAACGATGGAAATGGCACTGAGGGAATGTGGCACCGCTAAAATTATTTTTGCTGCAGGCGTGTCTGCTGTCAGTAAGGCCTTTGGTAGAAAAGGTGATTTTTATCGTGTGGCAGGTTATAAGGCGTCATCGATTGATGGACCGACACCGAATACGATTCCGCCCTACAACACTTATGTGGTTTTGGGTCCAGACCGCCCAGATGAAGTGGCAAAAGTGCTTTCAAGTGTCCTAGGCTGTCAGGTTGCAATCGTGGACATCAATGACATCGGGGGCAATACATTAGGTATTTCTCATGCGTCCATGAATAGGGATGAAATCGTAAAAATACTGAAAGATAATCCCCTTGGACAGTGCCATGAAAGTACGCCGCTGGGTATTATCAGAAAAATGCCAAAATAATTATTTTTTTCTATTGACTTAGAAAGAAGCCGCTCATATAATGTTCTCATGTCGATTGAAATTTAATGATTGACGGTAGGAGAAAAGATAATGAGTGAAAAAAGAATCGTTTTAGAGTATACGGGTGATATGGTATCATCTGTTATGTCAAAGTGGCTGGAAGTTGAACAAGGTTACGAAGTTATTGCCGCTTATTATAATTATGGTCAACCGGTAGATATGGCTGAAATGAAGAAGAAAGCTCTTCTATCGGGCGCAAAAAAGTTTTGCGTGATCGATTTAAATAGAGAAGGATTTGTAGTTGATGTTAACGAGCACATGCAGCGTGAATTGACACAATTAGCGCGTATAGAAGGCGCGACTTGTGTTGCTTTTGCTCAAGGCAGTTTTTGTATGGGCATGAATGATTTGTTGGCAGAAATTGCTCCGGAGCTACAAATTGTAGAGCCTTTTGAGATGTGTTGGGTTCAATCAAGAGAAGATCAAATCGACTTTTTGAAAAAGCACCATGTGCCGGTGGGTATTGCGACAAAAGAGTATGAACTCAGAAATGATTTTGCCGCATTTTGTGACTGGCATAAGCGCCGAGATGTGTATGGCATAACGTATTAAGGAGAAAATCATATGAACATTGCTTTGATTGCACATGATAAGAAAAAAGATGCTATGGTCAAGTTCGTTGTGCGCCATGAACAAATTTTGAAGATGCATGAGATATTTACAACAGGGACGACAGGAAGACGTATCGAGGATGTCAGTGGTCTTAAGGTTAACCGGTTATTGTCAGGGCCATTAGGTGGTGATCAACAGATCGGTTCGCTTGTGGCAACCGATAAGATTGATTTGGTAATTTTCCTAAGAGATCCTTTGACAGCGCAGCCCCATGAACCGGATGTTCAAGCGCTTTTGAGAATCTGTGATGTTAATGGTATACCGCTAGCAACCAATATCACTTCGGCAGAGTTGCTTTTAGAGGTCATGACAACAGATCGTGATTGGACAGAAATCCGAAAAAGATACTATCATAAAGAATAATAACGACGATTAAACCCTACAACCGATTCAGTTGTGGGGTTTTAGTGTATAATGGGTATATAGAGCCCAAGGGAGAGTCGTGGTATGAAGAGATGGCAAAATATTTCAATCGCTAATAAATTGATATTATCGGTGACTACAATTTCATTATTATCCAGTTTGTTGTTGATTGGATTTTTTACCAGTCGCGTAGGTTCGGTCATTCCTGAGGGTGTCACAAAACAGCTGTTGGCAACTACCGAAAAGTATGCGATTGCTTTCGAGCGGAATCTAGATGAAGTACAGAAGATTTCAGATACGATTGAGGATACTTTCCTAAGGCGCATAGAAGGTCAGCCACTGAATGAAGAAACTGTAGATGCGGTTTTAAATGATATGGCATCGATTGTCGAGGCGCTCGCTCAAAATTCAACTCAGGGGAATACGGCATATATCTATATCGATCCGGAGATTACAGGTACAACCCACGATGTCTATTTTGCTGATCAAGAAGGTGACGGCATTGTGGAACGACAAACGGAGATTGATAAGTCCTACTATGCAACTGGACCGACGGCAACGGAAACGAAAGACTGGTGGTTTGGACCAAAAGAAAGTGGGGAGCCTTACTGGACGCAACCTTATATATGGTATTTCGACAATGGAAATGCGGTCAACTTTGTTTCTTACACAAAACCTTTGTATTATGAGGGCCGCTTTATTGGTATTGTAGGTTCCGATTTGCGCTATGATGATATTTCTTATTTGATTGATAACGTCATCAGCGCAGATCAAGGCTATGCTTATTTGATCGATAAGGATGAGGTGCTACTCAGTTCTCTAAAAGA
>JAFGTX010000172.1 GCA_016938815.1 Clostridia bacterium
ACCTTGCATTCCATGTTGAAAAGAGCACATACCGTTGCCGTCGCCACACCGTGTTGTCCGGCACCTGTTTCAGCAATGATCTTCTTTTTGCCCATACGTTTTGCCAGCAAGACTTGGCCTATGGTGTTGTTGATTTTATGGGCACCCGTGAAGTTAAGGTCTTCACGTTTCAAATATATTTTTGCACCGCCAATGGCCTCCGTTAAGTTCTCAGCATAATAAAGTGGGTTACCTCTACCGATGTATTCACGTTGATAATAGGCCAATTCACGTTGAAAATCCTCATCTTGATAATACTTCAAAAACTGCTCTTCTAGTTCTTTCAGTGGTGCCACTAACATTTCTGGGACATAACTGCCGCCGTATTCTCCAAATAATCCATTCATATTTCTCATTTTCAATTCCTCCAATTTTCATCATCATATTTTTTACAAAGGGTTTCGCCACCGCATTGCACGGATGAATCGTAATCAGAATGAACGAGGTTGACATTCAGTTAGCTATACTGCGTCTACATAAGGTTACAAATAAAAAAGCCCTCTAAGCCATATGGCTTAGAGGGCGAATTATCGCGGTACCACCTCTAGTTGGAATCGTCATTCCATCTCATTCAGATACTATCATATCTTATCTCTATAACGGGAGAGCCCGGGTTGCCTACTACTAATTTCAGCGCCCACTCATGAGTCCATTCACTTCATTCCACATGCTGAACTCCCACCAACTTCCAGCTCGCTTAAATGCTTCTTTGAAACTACTACTCTCAATCAACGTTTTGTGTGTTTATTTATTAATTGTCATTATACGGGCCTAACTTGGCCTTGTCAACAATATTTATTATATTTTTTTCTCGTCCACCATACTGATCAGACCTTTATGCATCAAAGACCGATCCAGTTGACGGTTGATGACATTCAATATCACAACGATGACCGGTACCCCTACCAACATACCCAGTATCCCAAAAAGACCGCCACCGATGACGATGGCAAGGATAATCCAAAATGGGCCAATTCCAACCGAATCACCAAGGATCTTCGGTCCTAGAATATTGCCATCAAACTGTTGCAGCACAACAATAAAAATGAGTACCCACAAGGCCGTAACCGGGCTATAGAACAAGGTAATTAATACCGCAGGCGTACCACCAATAAATGGACCAAAATAAGGAATCATGTTGGTAACGCCAATGATAATAGCAAGTAACATTTTATAAGGTGCGCCGATGATCCAAAGACCGATAAAAGCCAATACAGCAATAATGGACGAATCCAGCAATTTACCCGAAATGTATTTTGAAAAAACGGTATCCACTTCAGCAATAAATACCATAAGACCCTTTGCCTGTTTTTCTTTGAACGAAGCAAAAATAAGGCGTCTCATACCACGGCCAAACTTTTCTTTATCTTTAAGCACATAGATGGAAATAATCAATCCCATAATGAAGTTAAAAATACCAGAAGAAAAAGAGGCGATACCCGTTAACGTACTCGCCAACAACCCGTTCATAATTTGACCAAATTTAGTTGTAAACTGCGTGAAGGTATCCGAGCTCATTACCGTTGCAATATCACCGCCATAAGTCGCTTCGAACTTCGCGATCAACTCGTTGCCATAAGCATTGGTTTGCTCAATATAGCTCGGAAAATGGATGACGATGTCGCTGATACTGGAAATAATCGCCGGCAAAATGAAAGCAATCAGCACAGAGAGAATCCCTACAAAACCTAGGTAGAGCACAGCAATGCTGAGTCCACGTTTCAAACGCGTATGCGTTTCTATCCAAGCCATGAGTGGATCCATCAAATACGCCAGCACCAAGCCTATAATCACCGGTTTAAGAACCAGTACAAAGAAGGCAATGAAAGATGTGACATCGCCGATTTTATCCAGCAATTTGTACATCAACATGATGATAAAACTAATGGGAATCAGCTGAATATATGGAATTTTAATCTTACGACGATCTTCTGGTTGTTTTTCCATGTCGTTTATAGTTCTCCCTTAATTACCTCAATCGCTTTTTGCAGTTGATTGTCATCTGCATCTGTTGGGTTTTCTTTTGTCATATACGCTTCATCCAGCGGCACAACAATGGTCGGCTCGATACCGATACCATGGATACTTGTACCGTTTGGCGTAAAGTAGCCGCTTACTGTCAACTTGATAGCATCGCCTTCTGGTAACGGTTTAAGAATCTGGATAATCCCTTTACCAAAGGTTTGTTCGCCAATGATTTCGCCTGCACCAGTATCCTTTACTGCACCTGCTAAAATCTCAGAAGCACTGGCACTACCGCCATCCACTAGAAGTACGTATGGCACTTCCAATTTGGATGAATCCGAGAAATTCTCTGTTTTGTTGCCTTGTTTATCCTCTGAATAGAATATCAGTTGTTTGCCTAATATTTCATCTGCAATTTTTGTCACTTCTTCAACCGAGCCACCTGGATTGCCTCGCAAGTCGAGTACCAATCCTACCATGCCCTGACCTTTCAACTCATCCAAATGATTCTTGAATTCAGTGGCAACATCCATGTCAAATAAAGTGATTCTGATATATCCAATCTTATCTTCCAACATTCTTGACTTAACCGCTTGCAATTTAACAACCTTACGAATAATTTCTTTGTCAAAGGTACCTTCGATACCTTCCCGAGTAAGCGTTAACACGACTTTAGTGCCCACCTCACCGCGAATCATATCTGCAATTTCTTCAAAGTTTTCTTTTGTCGTTTTTTCACCATCAACAGCAATAATGATATCACCTGCTAAAATGCCTGCTTCGTCAGCCGGCGTATCTTCCACCGGTGACACGATCACAACTTGGCCTTCATCTGTCGGTGACATGACAACGCCAATACCGCTATACTCACCTTCACTAGAAGCTTGGAATTCTTCATATTCCTCCGCCGTCATATAAAGTGAATACGGATCATCCAAAGATTCGAATAAACCCTTTAACATATATTCCTGGAATCCCTTTTCATCAAAATCAAAATAGAAATTGTCGCGAATATACTGTCTCAACTGAATCTCTTTATCAAACTCATTGTTAACCGCCAACAAATCATCATACTGATCTCTTGTGATAACCACCTTATCACCATTACTCAATTGCACCATATTGCCGATATAAAACGTACTCGCCGAACTTAAAATGATGCATAAAATACACAGTATGGCCACTTTACCTTTTTTCATCCTATTCACATCCTATTGTTTTTTTACATACTCCAATGGGTCGATATATTCACCATTTTTACGTACCTCAAAGTGCAAGTGTGCACCAGTAGATTGACCTGTAGAGCCGCATTCTGATACCTTTTCACCCTTAGTTACCTCTTGTCCCTTTTTCACAACCAAATTGGAGTTATGGGCATATAGGGTTGTGATGCCACCACCGTGGTCGATCAGAACCACCTTTCCATAACCGCCCATCCAACCTGCGAAGACAACCGTACCACTCTGAGCCGCTACCACCGGTTTACCATATGGAATGCCGATGTCGATACCCGTATGAAGTTTCTTCACCTTCAGAATCGGATGAATACGATAACCAAACGGTGATGTAATCTTATAATAACCCGGCGCCGGCCACATCATTTCACCGCCGACATAGGTTTCCGCCAACTTCATATTTTTGATGATTTCAGTCAGTTTCTTGGCATCTTCCGCCAGATTGTCCTCTCGCTTTTCGAGAGCCACTAAATCCGTCTTGACCGTCTGCTGTTCCTTATTAACCGCTGAAAGCTTGGTGTTCAAAAGTGTCGTTCGCTCTGCCTTGGAGCTTCTCAAAGCCGTCAGTTCGTTCTTCTTTTGCTCCAAACGAGAACGTTCCGTTACGACGATTTCCTTTTGTTCTTTCATGTACTCGATCAGGTTTCTGTCATGCATGTAAATTTTTTGAACCATGTCGATACGCGTCAGCAAATCCCTGAAATCCTCTGCACCAAGAACGACTTCCAAGTAACCAGCCTTGCCATTTTTGTACATGACCCTCAATCTGGAGTTCAAAAGTTGACCCTTATCTGCAATATTCTTCGTGGATTCCTCGATAATCGCCTCTTTCTCAGCGATGGATACCTCATGCTCACTGATTTCCGTATCCAAGGTGGCGATATCATCTTCAATACCCCGAATTTCAATTTGTAATTGTTTGATTTTGTTTAATAGCGTATTGCTCTCTTTTTCTTTGGTGGTAATTTGAGTGTCCAACTGCTTGAGTTGGTTATTGATGTCATCCAGTTCATTTTCTTTATCCGTCACCGCAGCATTAGCAAAACTAACAGAGGTAATCAACAATGCCACGATCAACAGTATACTTGCCCTTCTTTTCATCCCTGCCTCCTCCTATACATCCAAGTATTTTCGAAGCGACGCGAGACTGCCCAGTGCACCGATACCGGAACCGATAATGACAAATAAAAATACAACATCCTTGATGATGACTTGTGCACGAATCAAATACGCCGAAATGAACATGTAGAACTGTTCCATAATAGCGTCATAGGAATACTTGTAGGCAAAATAAATGACCACAGACGACAGAATCGCACCCAACAAGCCTAATACGACACCTTCCAAAAGGAAAGGCCCGCGAATAAACCAGTTCGTTGCTCCAACATACTTCATGATATTGATCTCCCTGCGTCTGGAGTGCACAGCAATTTTAATGGTGTTACTGATGATAAATGTAGAGATGGCAATGAGAATAACCATGATCATCAAACCCACTTTACGAATGACATCCGTAATCTTGATGATATTCTCAATCACCTCTTGATAATATTTTACTTCTTCAATACCGTCGTAATCCTGTATGGTATTCACGATATAATTGGCATAGTTGATATCGTCCAGTACGATAATGTAGGAATTCGGCAATGGGTTGCTTTCAAGACCGTCCAACAAGTAGCCGTTTTGATCCCAATCCAATTTCATCTTTTCAAGCGCTTCTTCCTTCGCTTCAAAAATAACATCCTGAACCCCTTGCAGTTGAATCATTTTCGTACCGATTTCCTCTATGCCATCAATGGCCAGATCATCGTCTAGATAAACCTGTATCGTATCAAATTGGTCCTTGGCCACCTGTGTCATGGCACTGATATTGACAATCAAAACAAAGATGATTCCCAGAATCACGAGGGTTGCTGCCACCGAACTGATTGAAGCGACACTCATCATCCGGTTACGCCACAGATTTTTAAAACACTCCTTGATGTTATATCCAAATGAATTAATCCGCATAACCGTACTTACCTCCTAATTCGTCTCTTACAACGCGACCTTTTTCTATTGCTATAACACGCTGCTTCATAAGGTCTACAATTTCTTTGTCATGAGTAGCCATTAGGACAGTCGTACCACGTCTGTTGATTTGCAACAACAACTTCATAATTTCCCTAGAGGTTTCAGGGTCTAAGTTTCCTGTCGGTTCGTCCGCAATGAGAATCGGTGGGTTGTTGATAATCGCTCGGGCAATGGAAACCCGCTGCTGTTCTCCACCGGACAGCTGATCCGGATACATCTTTTGTTTATCGGCGAGTCCAACGATACTCAGCACCATTGGAACATGTTTTCTGATATCCCTCGGCTTCGTTTCCGTGATTTCCATAGCAAAGGCGATATTCTCGTAAACCGTCTTATTGGGCAAAAGTCTGAAATCTTGAAAAACAACCCCTATTTTCCGCCTAAGTTCAGGTACCTTCCTCCGGTGTAGCTTGGTAATATCCAAATCATCCACAACGACATGACCAGATGTCGGATTTTCCTCTTTTAACAGCATCTTAATAAAAGTGGATTTACCGGCACCACTTGGTCCAACAAGGAAAACAAAGTCGCCTCTTTTAATGTTTAAATTCATGTTTGCCACAGCGATGACGCCGTTGTTATATTTTTTTGAAACATTTAACATTTTTATCAAATTAATCACTCCTGAAGTGTAATACTTAATGCTATTCTACTACTACTATATTATAATACCTTTAAAGACTTGTGTATCAGAAATATTGTTAAATTCATATTACAGGGGGTTTTTTATGAAATCTGAAATCAGAAAATTATTAATTTCAAAACGCATGGCACAAACCTCAGAAGAAATTGCCGAAAAAAGTGCAAAAATTATAGACGCCGTTATCAAATCAGGGGTTCTTGAGGCTAAAAAACGCATCATGGTCTACATGGATTTTCGCAAGGAAGTTCAAACTGAAAAACTCATCCATTATCTACTGGCACACGATTACGAAGTGGTGTTGCCAAGGGTATCCGATGACAAAAGCACCATGGAACTCTATCTCATCGGCAGTGACGAAGATATGCAGGCATCCGACTTCGGCATTCTCGAACCCATTCCATCAAAAGAAAGACAAGTGGCTTCGCACACACTGGATCTCATTCTTTCGCCAGGTGTTGGATTTACAAAGGAAGGCTATCGCATCGGCTATGGTGGCGGCTTCTACGATAAGATGCTCGCCGATATACGAGATGTGACCGTTTGCGCCCTTGCTTTCGAATGTCAAATGGTGGAGGAACTTCCCATCGAACCCCACGATCAAAAGCTGGACATGATCATTACAGAAACCCATATCTATAGAATCGGTGACGATTTATGATTGTAAGACAAGAACCTTTTAAAAAGGAAGAACTCTACCAACTGGCTTGTAAAAATCTTGGTGTCAATTACTTCATACTGATGGGGCTTTCCATCTCCAATGCCGTTTATAAGGATGTTTACTACTTATATAAAGGTCAAAGCATCCCAGAAAATTTGGAAGCAGTGCTATTCAAACGTCAATCCGGCAACCTTCAGCTCATGTGCTTCGTTGATGCTTGCAGTTCAGAAGTTTGCCAAGACTTCCAAGACCTCATCGAAGCGACTGCCTTCAAGAAGATGATTACCAGTCAGCAGTATGTCCGAGCACTGCAAGCCGAACACCTTTTTACGACAAAGGTTGATGGCGCCTATGTTCACGCTGCAAAAAAAGTAGCCATTTCAAAAGACAGCTTCACATCGGATATCCATATACGTCCTTTGACGGCAGATGACGTCGACACCATAGAAGCTCTTTACAAAAGCGTTTTTGACAGCTTCACACCACCCCACATCATGCGAGACAAACTAGCCAGCCGACGTGGTAGAGGTGTTGGACTATTCAAGGATCACCAACTCATCGCCGTTGCTCAAAGTGATTTTGAAACAGAATGCGGTGCTATCATCGTGGGCGTTGCTACCCACCCTGATTATCAACACTGTGGCTACGGACATGCCATCATGTCTGCACTTTGCATGCAACTCATGGCGGAAGGTAAAGAGATGATACTGCATTATGACAGTCCTATTGCAGGGCAACTCTACGCTAAAATGGGTTTCCACCAAATTGATAGAATTGTGCATTATGAAAAATAACATCGACTTATAAGTTTTTTTTATAGCGTTAATATCTCTATTTGAAAAGATTATAATTATACATATTGCATACAGTTTGTGTTAAAATTCATCTGATTAGGCATCAGTAAATATGAGGTGGAGGAAGAAACATGAAAAAAATATTTGCATTACTTTTATGTCTGCTAATGGCAGTCGCGGTTCTTGGCTGTAGTCCAAAAGCTGCTGATGAAGTCCCAGCAACAGATGTTGCAGCTACAGAGGCTGAAACAGCTGAAGCACCAGCAGAGGAACCTGCAGCACCTGCCGTTTATGAAGGCGACAACTGGTCTTCTGCTTACTACACAGAAGATATGAAGGGTACAACTTTAAATCTATATGGCGTAACAGACAACGTGAGACCAATTCTTGATGCATTTGAAGCCGATACAGGCATTCGCGTAGAACATTTGACAATGAAAAACGGCGAAATCCTTCAAAGATTGGCGAATGAATCAGAATCTGGCGTAGCTATTGCCGATTTATGGTTTACTGGCGGTGCAGACACATTCATCGACGCTGCACAAAACGGACTATTGATTCCTTACAAATCACCAAGTGGTGACGTATTGGATGACAAAATGAAAGATCCAGAAGGTTACTGGCATGGTACTTCGTTGACTCTCGTTAACTGGGTCGTCAACAAAGAACTTATCGAAGAAAGAGGCCTTACAATGCCTACAACTTGGGACGACTTACTTCAAGAAGGCTTAAAAGGCGAAGTTTCTATGTCAAACCCAGCTTCATCAGGTACAGCTTACAACGTGGTCAGTGCAATCCTTGAGACAAAAGGTCAAGAAGAAGGCTGGAAATACTTAGATCAACTCATCGGTCAAGTGCCTTACTTCACAGCTAGAGGTAGCGACCCTGCCAACAACGTTGTTGCAGGCGAAGCGATTGTAGGTATCAACGCAAGTAACGGTGACCGTGAACTTGAAATCAACAACCCACACATCGCACTTGTTTATCCTGCAGACGGTACTGGCTGGTGGCCACAACCGGTTGCTATCGTTAAAGGTACACAACATGAAGATGCTGCTAAAGTATTCATTGACTGGGTATTATCTAAACGAGGCATGAAAGTGGTTGCAGACGAAAGATATGCAGCAGTTGCACGTACAGATATCGAATCGCCAGAAGGCATTGTCGATATTTCAACTTTAAATATGTTTGTAACAGATTTCCAAGCCAATGCTAAAAACCGTGAAGGAATTTTGGAAGAATGGGCAAAACACGTAGAAAACAAATAATTAAATTGCCATTTATAGTGAACAAGTCGACATTCGTGTCGACTTTTCTTTACTACATTTTTACTTTAATTGTTATATATGGAACACTATTACCGGTAATTGCAGTCGTCTTATACGGCATTGGCGGCAAAGGCAGCGACGATACCGCTGCTTATCTACTTAGAGGCGCGCATTATCTGTACAACAGTCTTCTATTGGCAGTTCCTGTAACACTGACGGCAACTTTTTTTGCCGTTCTCCTCAGCTTCACCTTATGGCGTTTCAAATTCAAAGGCATCGGATTTTTCAGAGTAATGGCCTTATCGCCGCTGCTCAATCCACCTTTTGTAGGCAGTTTGTCCTTTATCATGCTCTTCGGCAAACGGGGTTTAATCACCCACGACCTACTGCATCTCTCCGTCAGCCCTTTCGGTTACTGGGGGGTATTCATCATGCAAATCATCTCACTGACGACCCTTGGTTACCTCTTTATCAGCAGTGGCGTTCAGAATATGCAAACCATCTATGAAGAAGCCGCAAGGACCTGTGGCATGTCCGAGAGAAAAATACTGACCACTGTGACCTTGCCTCTTTTGAAACCGGAAATTTTAGGTGGCATGCTCCTGATATTTTTAGCCTCCATGGCAGATTTTGGAACACCGCTGATCATAGGCGGCCCTTTCCAAACCCTGAGTTCGGACTTATATATTCAAATCACCGGCACTTATGATATGCGTGGTGCTTCTATTTCAGGTGCCCTCTTGCTTGTCCCTTGTCTCATGGCTTTTATTCTTCAGAAAAAGATTCTTAAAAAGCGCGCTTACTGGGGCCGGGATTTGCAAAAATACGACCTTTTATATCCGCATCCTTCCAAAAGGGTGCAGCATACCTTGATAGCAATTTGCGCCATCTTTTTCGGTATGTTGATATTGAAATATGGTTTTATCATCATCGGGGCCTTCACCAACAACTGGGGCCACGATTATTCTTTTACACTGAGGCATTTCGTCAAATTGAACGAACGAGAATGGCTGCCTTTCGTCAACAGTGTCAAGCTTTCCGTCGGTGTTGGTCTCGGCAGTGCACTTCTGGGTGTCCTTTGTGCCGATATCATCTACAAACGAAAGGCGGCCGTTTCCAAATGGCTTGAAATCGTCGGCACCTTGCCAGCTGCCGTACCGGGTATCCTGTTCGGCATCGGTTATCTGGTAACCTTTAAGTACCCTTTGTTTGGCATCAGCAAATTCTACTGGCTGTCCGGACCAAGGATCATTCTCCTCGGTACTAGCATCATCATCTATATCATTTGTATTTTTAGGTATATGAACGTCGGCCTACGGTCTGGCATGTCTGTCTTAGCCCATCTTGATCCAAATATTGAACAGGCCGCACACACGCTCGGCGCCAGCAAAGTTCGCACCTTTTTCACGATTTCCCTACCCCTTCTGAAGCCTGCTTTTCAGATTGCCTACATGAAAATCTTTGCATCAACGATGACCACTTTAGGCGCGATTATCTTCTTATTGCTGCCTAAGAACAAAGTTGCCGTTCAGCAGATTTTCCAAATCATCACCAGTAGTGAAATCGGCCTTGGTGCGGCCATGTCCCTCTCGCTTTCAGCACTGATGGGTGTGCTGATGTTGGCATTTTACTTGTTGATGCACGGTAAAGGCATTTTGATGGCCCTTTGGAGGAAAAACAATGAATATAATCTGTAAAAACATTACCTTCTCTTATCAAGAAGAACCCGCATTAAAGGATATCAACCTGTCCATAGCATCCGGTGAATTGATCGCCCTGCTCGGTCCCTCAGGGTGTGGCAAGACCACGCTCTTAAGACTGCTATCGGGGCTACTGCCTATGCAAAATGGTGGCATCTGGTACGACGAAAAGGAAATCACCCATGATACACCTCAACAGAGGAACACGGTGATGGTCTTTCAAAGTTATGCCCTTTTCCCCCATATGTCGGTTTTTGATAATATCGCCTACGGCCTTAAGGCCCGCGGACTGAAAAAGATAGAAATTCAGAATCGAACCCTTGAATACATCAAGAAGGTCCACTTGAATGGCCTTGAAAACAGAATGATTCAGGAACTCAGCGGTGGACAGCAACAACGTGTCGCACTGGCAAGGGCCCTGGTCTTGAAACCAGATGTCCTCCTTTTCGATGAACCCCTTAGTAACTTGGATGAAAAACTTCGGGTGAAAATGCGTCGAAATATCAAGGCACTCCAAAAAGAAAGTGGCATCACCACGGTTTATGTGACCCACGATCAAAAAGAGGCCATGGCCATCGCCGACCGAATCGTTGTCATGGACAACGGTTGTATTCAACAAATCGGTAGCCCTCAAGAGGTCTACCATAATCCACAGAATGAGTTCGTCTCAGATTTTATGGGCGTCAGCAACCACATCCATTACAAGGGTA
>JAFGTX010000024.1 GCA_016938815.1 Clostridia bacterium
AGACCTGCCATGGTCAAAGTAAACGAATGGAGTGAAGAAAATGGCAAAGACAAATAAAATTATCGGTATTGACTTAGGTACAACCAATTCATGTGTTTCAGTAATGGAAGGTGGCGAAGTTAAAGTAATCGCCAATGCAGAAGGTGGAAGAACAACACCGTCTGTTGTATCATTTAAAGGTGAAGATATTAGTGTAGGAGATGTTGCAAAACGTCAAGCCATCACAAATCCTAACACGGTTTCTTCAATTAAGCGTCACATGGGTGATATGAATTACCGTGTCGACATTCAAGGTAAAAAATATACCCCTCAAGAAATTTCAGCAATGATTCTTCAAAATTTGAAGAAAACTGCTGAAGATTACCTAGGAGCTACAGTGACACAAGCAGTTATCACAGTTCCTGCTTATTTCAATGATGCACAGCGTCAAGCAACGAAAGATGCAGGTAAAATTGCCGGTCTAGATGTTAAGAGAATTATCAACGAACCAACAGCTGCAGCTTTAGCTTATGGTATTGACAAAACTGAAAAAGAACAAACTGTCTTAGTCTTTGACTTAGGTGGTGGTACATTTGACGTATCGATTCTCCATTTAGCAGATGGAACGTTTGAAGTTGTATCAACCTCAGGTGATAACCACTTAGGTGGTGATGACTTTGACGAAGTCATCATGAACTATTTAGTCGAAGAATTTAAGAAAGAAAACGGTGTTGACTTATCCAAAGATAAGATGGCTATGCAACGCTTAAAAGATGCATCTGAAAGAGCTAAAAAAGAACTCTCAGGTGTAACATCTTCTCAAATATCATTACCATTTATTAGCATGGGTGTTGCAGGTCCTCTTCATTTAGAAAAAACATTAACACGCGCTAAATTCAATGAATTAACTGCTCATTTAGTTGAACGTTGTGTAGGACCAGTCAGAAGAGCATTATCTGATGCGAAAATGACACCAAAAGATATTCATCAAGTATTATTAGTTGGTGGGTCAACACGTACACCATCTGTACAAGACATGGTTAAACGTGAACTTGGTAAAGAACCCAATAAGAGTGTAAACCCAGATGAAGTGGTTGCTATGGGTGCAGCTATTCAAGGTGGGGTCTTAGCAGGTGATGTGAAAGATGTACTTCTCTTAGACGTTACACCACTTTCACTTGGTATCGAAACTTTAGGTGGCGTATTTACTAAACTTATCGAAAGAAATACAACAATCCCAACATCGAAGTCACAAGTGTTTTCAACAGCTGCAGATAATCAACCTGCTGTTGATATCCACGTCCTCCAAGGTGAACGTTCTATGGCATCTGATAATAAGACATTAGGTCGTTTCCAATTAGCTGATATTCCTGCTGCACCACGTGGTGTTCCTCAAATTGAAGTAACC
>JAFGTX010000173.1 GCA_016938815.1 Clostridia bacterium
CCAACGACGCCAACGACGCCGCAAGATATGACAGCGCCGGTGATTACCTTGGTAGCGGATGGCGAAGTGGCATCTAATAAGGTTGACGCGTGGACAGCACCTCTAGCGACAGCAATGGATGATGTCGATGGTTCTGTAGGTGTAACGGTTGTTTATACCAGTGAAGACTCTAACAGTAACGTTTCAAATTTAAGCAGTGCTCGGGCACATTTAAGTGTGGCGGGTCATCGTGTTAAAGTTATTTATACAGCTTCTGATCAAGCTGGGAATACGGCAGTGCAAAGTGCCATATTTACGGGTAAGGCAGGCGTAGAAGGCTATAGTGGCAGAACCTATACATCAGATGAGATTACGAAAAAAGACACGCCGATTAACCCAGCTAGTAGCTTTGATGTAACAGAGATGATGCCGAACCATGGCACATTGGGTACTTATGTGACACTGAAAGGGCAAAATTTCACAGAGGATTTTGCAGATTTTAAAGTTTATTTTGAAAGTAGTGAACAGGGCAAGGTTGAGGCACAAATTGTAGACTATAGGGTCGGTGAAGTGGTTGTCATTTCTCCAGTCATGGAGGTAGCGCCTTATAAGGTCTACGTGGAAACAGGCAGTACCACATCTTACAAGTTTGATTTTGCTGGGGAAGCCTTGACGGTTGAAGTGGCTAGTGATAGTGCCAAGATATTAGTGGAAGATGCAAAAGAATTGATAGATAGCACGATCCATGAAATTCAAATCGCCTATACGCCAGAATTGGATGCTGCGCTTTCAGGTGACCTAATCGATGAATTATATGATTTGAAAACCGAACTTGATGGATTGATGGTAGAACTCAACCAAGCAGATCCTGAGGTGCTTCAGATTTTCAATCAATTAATGGCGACAGAAGCACTTGTCAAGCAAAAAGCGGATATGGATGCGGTGACAGAACTTTTAAGTCACTCTACGGCATCGGAGTCTTTAGACAATATCAATACAGCGATAAAAACATTAAAAGAGGTTCACTCTACCCTTAAAACGGCCAGAACTTGGATGCGTAATATTGGTGTTGCCATGATTGCGACAGGAGTAATCGGCAGCATTTTCAGCTTTGGGGGGACAACGGCGCTTATCACTCTAGGCAAATCTATTTTAAGTTTTTGCGAGACGGTATTGACGCCGATTATATCCACACTTACAGGGATCGTATTTGTGTTGGATTGTGTGCCGTCCTATGCGGTAGGGGATTCCTTTGCGACACAGGTTGTATCCGAAAATTATGGTATCAATGAGGGATTTTCATCCTTGAGAGAAATTTTAGGCGATCGTTCCAGTACGAATGATCTCTATGAAACTGCCTTAAAACTGAGAAACTCGACCATTCAGTTGAAATCAAGTATTGAAGGACTTTATAATCCTACAGAGGCTTTTGGTATTAATGAAGCGCTATTGGATGTGGTAGAAGATGATGCTGTATTAGATGCCATGTATGAAGATATGAAACAATCTAAGGCGGACGTAGAACCTCTTTTAGCATTGATGGACGATTATAGCCTAGAAGCAGATATTGATGCCTATCTCGCCGAGATTAATGATTACATTGAATCAGTCGAAAATGATCCAGTGACAGTATACTCTAATAGAGATAGTTATAGACATATCTTTGCCGCTTCTGATGACATCATTCAAGATTTGGAAGAAGTGATTAACGAAATAGAGTCAGACGGTAGGTTGACAACTATTGGATTGGGTATGGGTGGTATTTTCGAATACACTTACAGTCAAAATTTCAGGCAATGGGCGGGGACCATTTTTGAGAATCAAATTGAGGATTACGATGCAAGGAATCAAATTATTGAGAATTTATACAATGAAAATAAAGAGGCCCTTGTCTTTGAGAAAATAGAGATATTGCCAGCAGAAATTATGGATACTGACGCAGGTGTCCTTTACGTGGGTAGGGCAATGCATATTAAAGGTAGTATGGATTTTGAAGGCAATACCGACACAGGCCTTATTGTAGACGAGGCAACGGGTGAAATCACCTCTAATTTAAGCAGTCCGGTGACTTGCGGCATCGAATTCATGATTGGTGGTTTTGTTTCTAATTTCGTGGATAATATTATTGGGGATATATTTGATTTTGATGTCAATTTAAGCGACGTAGAAGTAAAACTAAAATTAGAATCAGAAGATGAGTCGGTGATTAGCGGTTATTGGGATGGGGATCATTTAGTGGTGATAGGTCATAAACCCGGTATTGCAAAAGTAAAGGTTATTGCTGATATTGAGCAGGTTACGGGATCAAACCCTAAAATTCCAATAGAGTCAGCGTCTATTACCCGAACTTATGTCGTTTTAGCGGGTACACAAACCGAAGCACCTTTTAGTTCAGGGCCACGCATCGATCAAATCACTAATTTAGAGACGATGGCCACTTCACCACTGGAAATAGAAGCTTATCTAGGAGACCGATTGAGGGTAGATGGATTCGGATTTAGTAAAGATATTGACGACCATCAAAATATTTATATGCCATCGATAGCGGGTTACAATCCTCTGGGCCTTGTCGAAAAACGTTTTACCTCAAATGCAGATTATACAAGTGTAGAAATAGAAGTACCGGATACCGTGACAGGTGATTTCTATTTGTCGGTGGGAAAAGATCAGGATATGACACCGACAGATATAATGGATGAAACCTATACGTCCAATCATGTGACCATTAAAGTTAAAAATAATGAATTACATCTAGCACCGCCATCGGCAATTGTGGGAGAAACTCTAACGGTAAAGGGTAAAGGTTTTTCTCATTATGGTCAAAACAACCAAATAGAATTTTTAGATATGCAAAATCACAATTCGCGTTTGGGGACAGCTTATCCTGTGATTCAAGCTCAAAGCATTGCTGGATTGGTCATGGATACGGTTAATTCGACAAGTGGCTTTGGTGGTGCGATCAATTGTGATTTCCATGAACAATTGGATTTTGAAATGCCGGATATACCTAAGGATACGACGTATGATCTGGTGGTTAACACGCTCAACAATCGATTTTTGTCGAATGGAAAATCCGTGATGGTGAGAAAGTTTTCAGATCCAATCAGTTTGGATACGGAAACGTTGCGGGGTGATATTGCAGTCAATGCTATTAATGACGATTTGCTTTCGGTCTATATGGATGTATCTGATTTGGGTGGTTTCATGTTAATGGGGGCTTATGCCGATGGTATGACTGGTGTTGTTAAAGAAGTCAATGAAATCAGCCGCAACATAGGTGGTCTAGAAAGTGTTCCTGATGAACCTTCTGTAGACTATCAGGCGGGCTTTTATGGAACGACGTGGATTGGCAAGGATGTCGATCAGTTTGATGATGTTTTTGTTGCCTTCAGTGCCAACGGAAAAACATGGACGACGGAAATGAATATTTCTAATAGCAGCAATGTTTCCAGCCAACCTAGAATCAAGATGATGGATATGGATGGTGATGGTGATGGCGATGCTATTGTAGCCTATATGGAGAATGGAGATGATGAAAGTGATAATACCAGCATCAAAGTTGCGATTATGGAGAATGATGCTGGAGATTACAAGTTGCGAATGCTTAAAAGCATCTCACTAGAAGATGCATGTGCACCTGCAATCGATGGTATTGATAATCATGTTATCATCAGCTACAGCGAAGCGCCATCTATGCATAGCGGGTCTGTTTATGAGCGTCAAATAGAAGCTTATGAAGCGGATATCGACCAGTTCGATTTTGTAAATGACAGACGTTATCAAGTATCTTCATTGACAGGAAAAGTGGACTATTTTGATTATGGCGTCGGCAATGGCAAGGATATGATGCTATATGTGACTGCCAACAATCCAGATGTTGCCTTGCATAAAGAGAATGATGTTTATAAGGCTTATTATGTTTGGGAACAAACAGGAACAGAACATAAAAGTAATTGGGGTATAGATGTATTTAAACCGGAGTCGGTATACTATGCACAGTTTACAGACGGCGTTCAAACGGTTGATGGCAAAAATATCTCTTCAATTACCAGACAATGCCAAGATCCTAAAGTGGCGGTGGATGAAGATGGTGTGGTGTCTGTGGCTTTTATCAATTTGGGTGTTGCAGAACAAAGCTATGACCCGCAAGAGATTAAATCCTATGTGTACTTTACAAGAAGTATGGATGAGGGTGCGAATTTTGCAAAACCATACATGCAGTTGGAGGATAATGATCAGAGAATCGGTCATTTGAATTTGGTCGCTTATGACAGCGGAAAGAATACGCTGATCTATCAGAAGCATGACAATCAGGATAGGCCGACGGTCACGCTTGTTTC
>JAFGTX010000174.1 GCA_016938815.1 Clostridia bacterium
AAATGCACTTGTTTCATAATCGTCTTTGCCGGCTTACCTACAAATCTAGGCAGAAGTGCTGCAATATGTGCTTCATCTTGCAAATACGCATGACATCTGTTTTTGAAAGATTCAGGATAATCTACGGTAAAGAAATCATCCCCCTTCTTTCTATTATAGCGCAAATAATCAAACCGCAACAACTCTTTAAAGAAGTTCGATTCTACCCCCGGCATATTTTGACCATAAGCGTAGAGTCGCTTATAAAGGGTCACCAAGGCATGCTTATCGTCAAACCATTGATTCTGCTCCCATACATCCGAAAAACCTTTCATGATTTCCGAAAAGGTTTTTCCCGAGCAGGAGGCCAAATAAGTCAAAGTGAACATAAATTTGCCTGAATTGTAATAATGGTCAATCAAGGATTCGATGTGCTTTAAGCGCACCATCTCCCCATAACTGAGCCAATTGGTTTTAAGGATCTCATAAGGTGGGTAATCACGGTAGACCATGCCATACTCTTCAGCCTGCAATCTCAACTGTGCCCCCTTCAAAAGTTTCAGAAAGCCCAATTGAATTTTTTCAGGTCGAATGCTGAACAAGTCATCCATAGAACGCATGAAAGAATCAAAACCCTCATGAGGCAGACCTGCAATGAGGTCGAGATGAAGATGGATGTTCTCATAGCTTTTGATTTGCAAGCAAGTCTCTTTGATTTTTTCAAAGGGTATATGCCGATCAATCGCTCCAAGCGTCTCCTCATTGGTACTTTGAACCCCTACTTCAAACTGGAACAACTCTCGTCTCACCGTCCTCAAGAAATCCAGAGTCGCCGTGTCCAATAGCGATGCCGTGATTTCTAAATGAAAGTTCGTATAACCGTTATCGTTTTCAGCAATGAATTTCATGATTTCCAAAGCCCGCTGCCGATCGGCATTGAAGGTACGATCCACAAACTTCACCTGCATCACGCCTTCGTTGATGAAACGCATCAAATCACGCTTCACTTTTTCCAAAGGAAAATAGCGTACCCCTTTGAAAGTGGACGATAGACAATATTTGCAATTATAAGGACAACCTCTAGAGGTCTCATAGTATAGAATCTTGTGTTCTAAGCCTTCAAAGCTTTCATATGGAAAAGGCAATCTTTCCGCAATGATCGCATTGCGTGCGATGTCATAAGGTGTCTTTTGAATACCCAAAGGATTTCTATAGTAGAGGCCATTGACTTCGGTAAAATCCGTCTTCCTCTCGATAGCCTTTATAAACTGCATGAAACTCTCTTCACCTTCACCAATCAATACATAGTCAATGGCTGAGTGCGCATGCATCAGCACTTCGGTCTCGTGGCTCACTTCCGGACCACCAAGCACAATACGCAGCGTCGGCTGGATTTTTTTCAAGGTCTCTGCGATTTTCAAAGTCTGTTCTATATTCCATATATAACACGAAAACGCCACCAAGTCGTATTCCGCCAAAGCGATGCGCTCGATAATTTCATCTAAGGCGTTATTGATGGTGAACTCCATCATATCCACCCTTGTATTCAGATCCACGGCAAAAGCATCATAGTAATGTTTTAAATACCTTATGCTAATGGCGGTATGGATATATTTCGAATTCAAAGTCGTTAATAATGCTTTCATAAAATTCCTTTCTAAGCGTACATTTTCATAAGTCTTAGGTCATTTCAAATTATACCACAAATGACTGTTTTCAAAGATATTTCTATAATTATAGATTAAAATTAAATTTTTTGGAAATACATTAGGATAGGTACAAGATTTCTGGCTTATGTTATAATGAATTAACATAAGTCTGCAATAGATTATCAATCGAGAACCACATCTTATAAAATGGAGGGGATTTTATGGCAATTATGTCCTCGAGGCTAATTCGACATCAGATTTGCAAAGAAGAACTGAAGAAACTCGGCGCTAAGGTACTTGATATTCAAGGCATTATGTTTTATGTCAAATTCATCTTGAACGACAGTGTAAAACTTTCTTACATTTATCATTTGAATCCCGACAATACATACTTCTTGGAACGGGTTAAACCATACTCTATGGCCATTGGCGAATATGACACGGAAGAAGATATCGTGGATACCATCCGCGTAGACCATGAACAGTTTCAAAATGCGATGAACAGCAAGAATTTCGTCAGTTTTATCGAAATTGACAATAAAATTTCCAAATTGGTTAGAATTTTTGAAGACCTCTACCTCTATTACAACATCGATACAGACGATTTAACACTGCTCAATGACGGTGTTTATAATATGCTGGAAATAATTAAAGGCATCCAAAGTCGTTCCGAACGTGTCTACTATAAAAAGGACCCTGATATCTTAAAAGACGATATCAATTTTTAAAAAAATCAGCCCCTCTCTTATCTAAGAGAGGGGCTTTCTTATTCATTTACATTTTTTCCGGTGCTTCAAGGCAAACCAGGTTCAATGCGTTTTTAATCGTTTGAGCAACAACCGCTACAAGAGCAACACGCGCTTTTGTCATTTCTACATCCTCTGTAATGATTGGATGGTCATGATAGAAGCGATTGAAACTCTGTGCCAAATCTACCGCGTAACGTGCGACAACTGATGGTTCATATTTTTCATGAGATAAAACGATCATCTCATTAAACTTGCTCACCAATCTCACAACGTCTTTTGTTACTTCATCGTTGAGCAGGCTGTAGTTCACGTCTTTCGTATAATCTACATCCGATTTTCTCAAGATACTGCAAGCTCTAGCATGTGTGTATTGAACATAAGGGCCTGTCTCGCCTTCAAACGAAAGCGTCTTTTCAAGCGAGAATGTGTAATCCTTGATTCTATTGCTGGAAAGTTCTTGGAATACCACGGCACCCACGCCCACCTTCTTAGCAATGTCATCCTTATTCTCAAGATTAGGGTTCTTCTCTTCAATAATCGCTTTTGTCTGCTCTACTGCCTTATTCAAAACTTCTTCAAGGAACACTACACGACCACTTCTTGTAGAAAGTGAACCCTCCTCCAAGCCAACAAGACCAAAATCAACATGGACACAATCTTTCGCCCATTCGTAGCCCATCAACTCGATAATCTGCATCCACTGTTTGAAGTGTAGCTTTTGTTGGTTACCCACCACATAGATGTTCTTGTCAAAATTGTAATGGCTCTTTCTATAGAAAGCCGCCGCCAAGTCACGTGTGATGTA
>JAFGTX010000175.1 GCA_016938815.1 Clostridia bacterium
ATTATATCATATTTCAAGGTCTTTTATGTTATACTATGGATGGTAAGGTTACATTATTAGAGGGAGGCTTGTTATGTGGAAAATCATTTTATTTCTGTGTGCGGGCATGGCTATCGGAGGATATTTCAACCTTAGCGACAAAGCAAAAAAAGCGAATGGTAATCTTCAACTGTTAGGTCTTGTACTGTTACTGGGCTCTATGGGTATTTCCATAGGTGCCAATCCTAAAATTATGAGCAATCTGTCGACCATTGGATTCAAATCGTTTCTATATGCATTGACATCCGTTGTTTTCAGTGCCGTCATCGGCGTTATTCTCATTAAATTGATGAAGCGAGGTGAGGCGTAATGTGGGCTACGATACTGGTATTCGCATCTGTACTCGGTGGTATTGTCGCTGGCATGTTCATCGTTCCAGAAGCGATCATCACTGATATCGACTCGATTTCAACACTCCTTTTAGGGCTACTCTTGTTTTCAGTCGGTATCGATATCGGTTCAAACAAAAATGCACTCTCAGGTATCAAGGAAAAAGCAAAAATGGTCATTACCATCGTTAGCGCTGTAGTTGTGGGCAGCATAGTCGGTGGCCTTGTCATGACTTACTTGTATAAAGACAGCATCAATACGTCTCTTGCGATTACAGCAGGATATGGATGGTACAGCTTATCAGGCATACTGCTTAAGAATCTTGCCAATGCCGAAGTCGGTGCCATCGCCTTTTTGACCAACGTCTTCAGAGAAGTGCTGGCATTTATTCTCATTCCGATTATGGCGACTAAATTCGATAAAGAAACAGCGATCCCACCTGCCGGAGCAACGGCGATGGATACCTGTCTACCACTGATTTCAAGGGTGACTTCTCCAGATGTCGCTGTGGTTTCTTTCCTTTGTGGCGTCATTTTATCGTCACTCGTGCCTGTTATGGTACCATTTTTCTATGCCTTGTGATATAATTGGAAAGGTTATACACTGAAAAACAATTGATTAGGAAAGGAAGTTTGGATTATGTCTTTATTGAAAGAATGGGAATCCATTGTTCAACAAAACGCACAAACGCCGGAAGGCTACAAAGAGTTCTGGAATGGCTATATTGAAGTTGAAAAACAAATTTATATCAAAATTCTTGAAGCGAAAGAAACTCACTTGAAAGGAAGTATTAAGGAATTAGCAGAGGCATACGATGTTATCCCTGTTATTTTTATCGGTTTCCTAGATGGTGTTAATACAAGTTTAACGGAAGAAATGGATTTAGAGAACTTGACGGAAGATAGCGCAATTGATGTGACAATCGACCTGAAAAAACTTTACTTCAACATGTTGGATGCCAAAGCAGAATGGTTATACAAATTACCTGAGTGGGATGCAATTCTTACAGAAGAAGAAAAGAAAGAAATCAAAAAAGAATTCATGTTAAGCAAAACAGTTATTAAAGAGCCAAAAATCGGTCGTAACGACCCATGTCCTTGCGGCAGTGGCAAAAAATACAAAAAGTGTTGCTTGAATAAGTAAAAGCATTTAAAGGCTGACGCCAAAGCGTCGGCTTTTTTTGTTGCGCAATATATAGACTAAGCTATACTTTTACATAGGAGGTTCATATGGCAAATATAGAAAAACAAATGAGTGAGGCAATCGAATATATATTAAACCATCTGGAAGAAGACCTTAAGGTAAAAGACATCGCCGATTACTGTCACTTCTCAGAATTCTATTTCAACCGTATGTTCAAGACCGTCGTAGGCGAAAGCGTTTATGCCTTTATCAAACGACGCCGAATTGAACGGAGTGCCTTTGATTTGACCACAAAGACGGATCATTCCATTACGGAAATCGCTTCACAATACGGTTATAGTGCGTCCAATTACAGCTCTGCCTTTAAGAAACACTACGACGAGTCTCCCCACGATTTCAAACTGACACGTGGTGACAAATCGCCTGTCCCTGTAAGGAATTACGACTATTACAATCAACGCATCAGAACCGAGTGGCTAGAGCCCTTCTCCTTTCTCTATGAGCGTTATGTCGGCCCCTACAGCGATATGACCCATCAATGGGATGACTTCATCAAACGACACGCATGCCTAAGAACTGAAGAAAGCCTCTATGTCGAAATATCTTACGATGATCCGGTCATTACAGAAGAGAATCACTGTATCTATGATCTCGGTATGACCGCACCCGCCTACATGCCTGACACCCTTAATGTCATGACCATCCCCGGCGGCAACTATAAAGTTTTTCGTTTTGAAGATACCGTCGATCAGCTTTTATCAACCTTTCAAGGCCTATTTCAAGTCTGGTTCCTACAATCGAATATCGATTTACATCAAGGAAAAATATTCCAGATTTACCGCTCGGTAGATTGCGAAACCCACTTTATGGTGATCGACATCTATATCCCTTGCTAGAAGAGCAAGAATTCAGAAGTTTTTATTACAACTCCTTTGTATACTATCCCTATCATAGTTTGAAAGGAGTTTTTTCATGAACTTAAATGACATGCATCAGCATCCCAAATCTTATATTCTAAAATATTCTATCCCATCCATCATTGCCATGCTTTTAACCTCTCTGGTGACCATTGTCGATGGTCTCTTCATCAGCAATCACGTTGGAAAATCTGCACTTTCGGCCCTACATCTCGGTCTGCCTATGCTCTATATTTTCCTTGGCATAGGCATCATGATCGGCGTCGGTGGGGTTTCTCTCGCAGGACGTGCTCTCGGTGAACAGCATAAAGAAAGAGCGATTAATCTCTTTAATCAAACCTACTGGACAGGCATGACCCTTGTGTTCCTACTTGCGCTTACATGCTCCCTCTTTCTACTTCCAGTGATAAACTGGCTAATTAAGGACACTACGCTACAAAACTATTTTATAGACTACTACCGCATCATGCTCATCATTTACCCCTTTATGATGATGAATATCCTATGCGGCATGTTTATCCGTGCAGAAGGCAAACCTGAGATATTCATGCAAATCACCCTGATTGTCAATGCCCTCAATATCCTCTTGGACTATCTTTTCATCG
>JAFGTX010000025.1 GCA_016938815.1 Clostridia bacterium
AACACGAAGCCGGAAGCCTTAGAGCGTGCTCTTCGCGTTTATGCAGGTGTGCCCATCATCAATTCGGTCAACGGAAAAAAAGAAAGCATGGAGGGCATCTTCCCGATTGCCAAGAAATACGGCGCTATGGTGATCGCCCTAGCACTTGATGAAAATGGCATACCGGAAACGGCAGAGGCGCGCTTTGATATCGCGAAAAGAATCATAGACGCTGGTGTTGCCTATGGCATTCCAAAAGAGAAATTTATCGTAGATTGTTTGACACTATCTGCGGCCAGCGATATGAAGGCGGCTTCTGACACCTTTGAAGCCCTAAGACGGGTCAAATCGGAGCTTGGAGTATTGACGACCCTAGGTGCCAGCAACGCATCTTTCGGTTTGCCATGTCGTGATATCCTGAACTCGGTCTATTTGACCATGGCCTTTGCTCATGGCCTTGATGCGCCGATTACAGACCCGACTTGTGAAGAACTCCAAAAATCCATTTATGGGGTGCGTTTCTTCAAGAACGAAGAAGTCTCAGGGGATACCTTCCTTAACAAATACGGCAATGTGGTTAACAGGACGGTCCAGGAAAAGTCATTCCTTTCCCTAAGGGAAATCGTGATTGATGGCCTTAAAGATGAAGCCTTGAATAAGACAAAAGATCTTTTAAAGGAAAGAACACCGGATGATGTCATCGACAACGAACTCATTCCTGCGCTGGACTATGTGGGCAACAAGTTTGAAAAGGGGGAGCTCTTCCTGCCACAATTGCTTAGATGCGCGGAAACGGTAAAGGAGTCCTTCGAGGCCGTAAAGGCAGCCTATGCTGATCAAAAGGTGGCTGTAAAGACCAAGGGCAAAGTCGTTTTGGCAACGGTCGAAGGTGATGTTCATGATATCGGGAAAAATATTGTTAAAATATTGTTAGAAAATTATGGGTTCGAGGTTATTGATTTAGGCAAGGACGTACCTGCCGCTACGGTGGTGTCCGCAGTGCGTGAACACCAGGTGGAGTTGGTGGGTTTATCGGCATTGATGACCACTACGGTACCTTTCATGGAAAAGACCATTCAAGCGCTTTCTGAGGCATCTGATATCAATGCGAAGGTACTTGTTGGCGGTGCGGTTCTAACACAGGAATACGCGGATGAAATCGGAGCGGATTTTTATGCGAAGGATGCACGGGAGACGGTAAGGATTGCACAAAGAATATTAAATGTTTCGAAAATTTAAAAAACTTTGTCGGAAAAAGTAGGTTTTTGTAGTTTACTAGGGATAATGAGGGTAAATGTTCACTGAAGTGAATTTTTTATCTTCATTATTTCTATTTTTAAGGGGGAAACAAAATGAAAAAAAGTTTAGCATTATTGTTAGTAGTAGTTCTTGCAATGTTTGCTTTTGCAGGATGTTCTAAGCCGGCAGCAGAAGAGGGCGGCGAGACAGCAGCAGCACCAGCACCAGCTCCAGCTGAGACAGTATTCGTAAATATCGGTACAGGTGGTACAGCAGGTACATACTTCCCATTAGGTGGCGCGTTCGCTGAGATTTGGAACAACAACATCGAAGGCATTAACGCAACAGCTCAATCAACTGGCGCATCTGTAGCAAACATCAACTTACTTAAAGACGGTAAAGTTGAAGTTGTTATCGTTCAAAACGACGTTGCTTGGTATGCTTCAAGAGGTGAAGTAATGTTTGAAGGCGATAAGTATGACGATATTCGAGGTCTTTGTACAATGTACTCTGAGCCACTTCAAATCGTAACAACTGATCCTGAGATCAAAACTGTTGCAGACTTAAAAGGTAAGAAAATCGCTGTTGGCGCAATCGGTTCTGGTGTAGAAGCAAACGCTAGACAAATTATTGCTGCAGCTGGTTTGGATTTCGAAACAGATATCGATGCAAAATTCTTATCATTCTCTGAAGCTTCTTCAGGATTAAAAGACAAGCAAGTTGACGCAGCATTCTTGACAGCTGGTATTCCTACAGCAGCAATCCAAGATTTATCTGCACAACACGATGTTAGCGTTGTTGCTATCGAAGGCGAAATCGCTGAAAAATTATTAGGCGAATACAAATTCTTCACTACATTTGTAATCCCTGCAAACACTTACAAAGGACAAACTGAAGATGTAAATACACTTACAGTAAAATCTATGTTAGCTGTTTCTCAAAACTTAGATGAAAACTTAGCTTATGAATTGACTAAGCAAATTTATGAAAATCATGACAGAGTTGTAGCGGCTCATAACGTTGGTAAATTCATCGTTGCTGAAACTGCTAACGACGGTATGTCAGTAGAACTTCACCCAGGCGCTGCTAAATACTTCAAGGAAATTGGCATTATTCAATAATGACAAAGATTCAGAAGCGTGTCATAACGGGTGTCATTCTTTGCATCGTTATCGGGATATTAATTAGTCGTACTGTAAAACCATCCAATATTCTTGTCGTAGAGGATGTCATCACGGGCAAGCAGACTGAGATTGCCGTACCAAGTAATACCTTTGTACTGGGCTATATCCACTCTGTATTGCTGACACCTGCTGAAGAGTATTTTTTCATTGATGAACAGCAACAGCTCAATCTCCAAAAGACCATTTATGAGTCTTTTGGAGTAGGGCTGCCTTACAGTCAAGATCAAGACTGGGAATTTGAAATTGTAGATGGAAAATTCATTCTGTATGTTGACAGGACTATGGATGTTATCAACATGGTTATATCGCCAATTCCGGATCACTGGATTGAGGCAGAGGGTGAAATATATAAGTTGATAGATTTGGTTTCAGAACCTGAAGATGCAATAAAAATTTACGCAAAGAAGAGCTATATATTTGGTTTATAAGCAAGACTACTTTGAGAGGAGTACCACATGGATCAAGAAAAATCGTTACATGAGGAATTTGTCGATGCTACGACGTCGGCAGGTGCCCAAGATTTACTAAGAAAATATGACAAAGGGTCTGACTATAGAGAACTTACGGGTATTGCGGGTAAAATTATTACTGCAATTTTAATATGTTTTTCATTGTTCCAGTTATACACTGGTATATTTGGTGTCATGGATGCCTTGCTCCAACGTTCCATTCACTTGGCATTCGGTTTGACGCTTGTGTACTTGTTGTACCCGATGAGCAAAAAATGGTCAAGACATAAAATGCATCCTATCGATATAGGACTTGCGGTAATCGCTGCGAGTGCATGTATGTACGTTTTTGTAAACTACGAAGCCTTGGTTTATAGAGCTGGCCGCGTAACCACCATGGATATGATTGTCGGTTTGATAGCGATCGCTTTGGTATTAGAAGCGGCGAGACGTGTTATTGGATGGCCAATGGTCATCATTGCCGGAATGTTCATCGTCTATGCGTTGATTGGACCTAAAATTCCTGGTGCCTTAGCACATAGGGGTGTTGGGTTTGAAGACCTTGTACAACATTTATTCTATACGACAGAAGGTATTTTTGGTATTCCGATAGGAGTATCATCTACTTTCATCTTTATGTTCCTACTATTCGGAGCCTATCTTGAAAAGACGGGTATGGGTGAATTTTTCATCGATATGGCCAACTCAGTTGCAGGCGGTGCAGCAGGTGGTCCGGCGAAAGTTGCCGTTATTTCTTCAGGTTGTATGGGTACCCTTACAGGAAGTTCGGTAGCGAACGTTGTTGGAACAGGTAGTTTTACAATCCCAATGATGAAAAAGTTAGGTTACAAATCAGAATTTGCCGGTGCGGTTGAAGCTACAGCATCTACAGGTGGTCAGTTGATGCCACCTATCATGGGTGCGGCTGCCTTCCTGATGGCAGAATTTACGAATACACCATATGTCAATGTTATTGCGGCGGCTGCGATTCCAGCCTTGCTTTATTACTTCGGCGTATGGGCGGGCGTTCACTTTGAAGCCAAGAAGTTGGGTCTAGTGGGTATGCCTAAAGAGTCTCTTCCAAAATTGAAAGTCATTATGAAAGAGCGTGGTCACTTACTGATTCCGATTATCATCGTCATCTATTTGTTGGTTGCAGGTTATACGCCGATTAGAGCTGCATTAGGCGCTATTGCGGCATCGATTATCTGTGCATCCTTTAAGAAGGAGACACGACTCAGTTTGAAAGATATAGTTGAAGGTCTGATCAATGGTGCAAGAAGTGCCATTACCGTTATTGCAGCGTGTGCTTGTGCCGGTATCATCATCGGTGTTGTAACACAAACGGGTCTAGGTCTTAAAATGGGTTCTATTCTAGTAAGTATCGCAAACGGTAACTTATTGCTCACCCTATTCTTTACAATGCTGACATCGCTGATTTTAGGTATTGGTGTGCCAACGACTGCAAACTATGTCATCACATCAACCATTGCGGCACCAGCCCTATTATTAATGGGTGTACCGATGATTGCTTCTCATATGTTCGTATTCTACTTTGGTATCATCGCAGACGTAACACCTCCGGTTTGTTTGGCAGCGGTTGCCGCAGCTGGTGTTGCAAAATCCGAACCGATGAAGACTGGGGTTCAGGCAGCGAGACTTGCGGTTGCAGCCTTCCTGATTCCGTATATTTTCGTATACAGTCCTCAATTGTTACTAATTGATGTGAGCCTTGTTCAGATGGTAGTTATCATCATTACATCGCTTATCGGTATCATTGCAGTAGCATCTGCACTTACAGGTTACTTCTCAAAAGCGATGAATGCTGTAGAACGGTTAATATTCGTGACAGGTGGTATTATGCTGGTTACCACTCATTTGATGTTCAACGTGATTGGTGCGGCTCTACTTGTCGTAGGTTTTATCGTACAAAGAAAGAAAAAAGGCAGTGAAACAGTAGCTGCTTAAGTACTTCCCCTCTAGGGAAAAAGCTAGACGACCACGATTTGGTTGCCTAGCTTTTTTTAATTTGGTGATTTATAGCTTCACAGGCATGCTGGTTAGACATGCTTGCAGGGTGCAATCCTTACGACTGCGTATTACTGAGGTGTGCAAATGCACATTTATAGTAAGAGCGACTGGAAAGCCGCTCCAACTGGTCTTATGGAACGTTTAAATCTTATAGGCCAAAGTGCTCTGAAATTAATTTAACAACCAAGTCTTTGTCATAATGGTTGATGGTATATGAAATGCTGATTTCAGAAGTCGTGACTTGATAAAACTCAATATCATTATTTGAAAGTATGCTAAACAGGTCTGCGGCAACACCAGATTGGCTGACCATGCCGATACCGACGACAGATAATTTAATGATGCTGTCATCGATGATATAGTCGATGGTTGGCATTTCTTCTTTTAAAGACTCGATAATAGCTTTGATTTTATGCTTTTCAGATTCGTAAGAAGAAAAGGATATATTGACAAAACTATCGTATGGTGCCGTTTGACTAATCATATCGATATTGAT
>JAFGTX010000176.1 GCA_016938815.1 Clostridia bacterium
CCCTTGCACCTCGCCTGCTTTCGCGCCTACGCATCGGCGCCGCTGTTACCAGCGTCGCCGCAAGGCTCGATACCGGGCTCGCGGCGCTCGATTACCCAGGCGGGAGTCACACCCGCTAGAACACGCGGCCTTGCTAGGCCGCACCGTCCCCGGAATTCCCCTGATGGCTTTACCCAGTGATTTTGTAGACTCCAGAAAATCTTGCATCAACCCCTTTGTTATCACGCAATGCTCCAGTATTGCCATATTGGTTTGTTAGGTTTTCACCATGTATAGTTTCAATCCACATGGGGAGATCAGTATTTGCAACAAAAACATTATCAGGAAATATTTTGAAAATATGCCCATGATTGACAGACAGCGAATGGATACGACTCTGCTCAGGCTGAAAGTGTGCACTACCTAAAAAATGATTATTAGTAAATAAATAAGTTCGAAGCTCGCTATCAAGCAAGTACTGCAGACCATGAGTAAATGATATTATGACATCTTTCTTTTGGCCGCCTCGCTGTGCACTTGCAGCCAAACTATTCAATAATAAAACAAAATCGTTTGAGATTGCATCATCATTATCAAGTCTAGCTGTTGTCACAACGGCATCTACGATATTTTTTTCTTTCATCTCCAAAAGTTTTTCATGAATCTTTTTTTCTACAAACTTTTCAATCTCAAAACTAGCTTTACCTGAATTATTCATAGCCACCAATTCAATCCGAGGATCAATAGGTGTCTTTATGCTATTTGGCATCAGATCTACAAATTTTTCATCAACTAGAATGCACCAGATAAAAGAGCGATACTTCTGACCTAGAACACTGGGAAGAGTGTATGCATGAAATAAAGCAGAGCGGTTATCAAACCAATGCTTGATTTCTTGCGATGTCATTCTCGGTTTACCTTTCGGGATAAAATTGTGCTGATAATATCGAGTAAAAAGAAATGTATAGCAATTCTTTTGCAAATCATCAATATTAATTGATGCATCAACATTTTGAACTGCCAATGCTGTTGTACGTGGACCAGGAAGCAACCGCGCACTTTTGTAAAAACTTGTATTCATAGCTGTAAAGTTCCTTGTGATCTTGCTCAGCAACGGTGGATAAGTGGATAAAAAGTTAAGCCGCATTCTTTTTGCTTCGGAGGCATCGGTATTTGTCAACATAGTTGTCCGCTTTTTCATGCGGCCTGAGCAATCACCGGAGCTTGGGTTTGAACATGCTCCTTTGGTGGATTGAGCC
>JAFGTX010000026.1 GCA_016938815.1 Clostridia bacterium
CGTTTACTCGGATATTGCTGAGTTCAATCGAAAGTTGATTGGAACAAAGTGGGACGTTCCGATTCAGAATGTCACGGCTGAAGTGGTTTTACCGGAAAAGACTTCAAGTGATCGGGTCTATGTATTTTCACATGGGCCTTTGACCGGAGAATCCGCTTTGCGGGATGGTGGCACGACTGAATTTAGGGTGGACCGGGTACCGATGGGGGAATTTTTCGAAGCCCATGTTCTGTTTCCGATTGAAATTGTGCCAGAGGCGGAACACAAAGAAGCACGTGCCGTATTGCAATCCATTCTAGATCAGGAGAAGCAGTTGGCTGAGGAAGCGAATGCGTCTCGAGATAAGGCTAAAAAAGACCTGGCCTCTGCGCAACTCAGGAGAACGGTTGGCATCAGATTGCTCCCTGTCTTTTTCGTTTTTTGGCTACTGGGTTTGATTTGGAATTATAAACGTTTTGGACGACCTCCAAAGGGAACTTTTGATGGACGGTACTTTAGAGAGATTCCTGATGATTATGCTCCAACGGATCTCTATTATCTGATGAATCACGAAGGATCACCGACATTCAAGGAAATATCGGCGACTTTGATGGATTTAGTCAGGCGAAATCTTCTGAAACTAGAAATGAAGAGTTATCTGAAAAAGGGATTTTTGAGGACCAGTGCCGAAACGGATTTTATGTTCAGTCAGCCGGAAGAAGGGATCGATAAGACGTCGATAACAGAAACGGAATGGTTTCTGGTGGACTGGCTCTTCTCAGAAGCGGGCAATGGCAATGAATTTAGCTTGCAAGACATGAAGGACTATTTTTCAAGTATGAGGTCTGGAGATGGTGCAGAACAGAAGATAAGGGCATGGCAAAAATCTGCAAGAGATCAGGCGCGTCAGGGAGGATTTTTTGTTGAACGTACTGGAAAATATATTTTTTCAGGGATTGCGCCAGCGTTGATACTTATCATCAGTGGCTTGGTGTTGACCTTCTTTTTCACCTTCTGGGGAGTCATTCTCTTTGTACTGGCCTTTTTATCGCTGATACACTTTGGTCGGCAAAAGCATTTCACACCTTATGGGTGGGATCAGTACATGAAGTGGAAGGCGTTTAAAAGATTCATTCGTGACTTTTCTAGAATTGAAGACGCGGTCATTCCATCCATTGCCATCTGGGAGCATTATCTGGTCTTTGGAATTACACTTGGGGTTGCCAAAAAGGTGATTCAGGCATTTCCGAAACAACTTTATAGAGAAAACGTCCAAAATTATACCACAAGCACTTATGTGCTGACACGTGCCTTAGCATCTAGTGAAGGCAATATAGATTCACTGGAAAGTCATTTCCATGAATTTAATAATCATATGGAGGAGGTGGCGAAAGTTGCAAACTCCCATTCGTCTTCTGGTAGCGGCAGTGGCGGTGGTTCGAGTGGCGGCAGCTCAGGCGGTGGCGGCGGTGGTTCCGGTGGTGGCGCCTTTTAATAGACAGGACTAGAAAGTGGTTAATTGAATACTTATTAAAGAGAGGGTGGCGATTATGTATATTGGTATTGGGATTTTAGTAATTTTAGGTATGTTTGTCGGTGTTA
>JAFGTX010000177.1 GCA_016938815.1 Clostridia bacterium
TACCATTTCACATAAGATTCTGAAGGCTGGTGAATTGGAAGGCGTCCTTGGTTTTGATATCCTATTTAATCAAGTCATGGATAAGTATTTCAAACCTTATCATAGTGAAGCCATAGAAATTGTTGCCATCAATGAGCTTAATGAAGTGGTCTACCGAACAACAGACATTTCAGAAGAAGCCTTAGAGGATTTTAAAGCTATGGCAAGGGACAAGGAGAGGCGCCCTTTTTCAGAGCATGTGGTCATAAAGAAGTCGATTGAGGCCTTTAACGTAGATGTGCTATTTATTATTGACCGTCAAGCCTATTTGGGACCGGATTTGAGCGGGCAGCTCTATCCAGGGGGCCGCTGGGTGATCGTCGTGGGGCTCTTGTTGATTTTTATTTTTGCCTATATGGGTGCATCCATTGCGACTCGGCCGATTCGAAAGCTTGAACATAGCGTCAAAGTGATTGTAGAGGGTAAAGAAAGCAACGATTTATATCCTGGTTTTAAGGATTTAGATGAGATTGTCGATCTTTTTGAAGAATTTCAGGAAACGATTCATAGGAATAAAAAGAGTATTGAAAAGATGAGTGATGAATTGGATGAGAGAAATCAGACCCTGATGATCCTTAATTTGGAATATGAAAAGGCTTATGAGGAACTAGAGCATTTCAGCAAGGAGCTTTCTCAAAAGGAAAATGCCTACGAACGGTTGGTTGAAAACATTGTCGACTTGATTTGGAGCATCGATAAAGACGGCAATATTACCTATTGCAATGAAAAGATGCTGGAGCTACTTGGGTATGAAGACCATGAGTTCATCGGCATGCCTCTTAATGCCTTCGTGCCAAATTTTAGGATGAATTATGGTGAAAATCCCTATCAATTGCTTTATTCACGAGATTATGATGCGATTGACATTGAGTTTATAGATAAGAATAACGAAAAAGTCATTCTGACATCAACCAGTACGACGCGTATCTTTAGAAATGGCGAATTGGATTCAATTCAGGGTGTTAGTAGGGATGTGACCCTTGAGAAAAAGATGTATACGGAATTGAATGTTAGAAACAGAGACTTGATGCTGATTAATAGAATTGGAAAAGAGATGACCATGACAGACAATCTGAATAGTGTCTTGGATTTGATTCTTGAAAATGTAGATGCCTTGTTCGAAATTAAAGTGGCGACCATTCGATTTTTGGATGCAGATGGCCAATTAAAGGTTCAGGCGGTTACTGGGGATGTGGATGAGCTACTTTGGGCTATGGAATCATCAGAGGCTATGGAGTCACATCTTGGCCATGCCATTAAAACCCATACGCCAGTCGTTCTGAATGATTTGGAGGATATTTTACTAGAAGAGGATGAACGTATTGTCAACGTCATCGCATCGGGTTACAAGCTTGCGATTTTGCCGCTATGGAATAGCGTTCGTTCTTTTGGGGCCTTATCGATCATATCCATCGATACCATCGACCATCGAATTATTGAGGTCTTATCCGCTTTTGCCAATAGTACTTCGGTGGCAATGGAAAAAGCAATGCTTTTTGAAAGTTTACAGAGCAATTATTTCAAAACCATTGAGATGCTTATGACCGCCATGGAGGCAAAAAATCACATGATGCAAGGTCATTCGAACAGAGTTTCCAGGCTTTCTGAATACATCGGAAAAAAACTCTATTTGACGGAAGAGGAAACGAAGGACCTTTATGTTGCGGGACTCTTGCATGATGTAGGGAAAATAGGCCTTAGGGATGCGCTATTAAGACAGGATTTTCGTGCAGAATTATTTGATGTTCATCATGAAATCAAGTCACTACACGTCGAAATCGGGAAGAAAATATTAAGTCCTATTGGCCTGAAGGAAAGGATTATAGAAGGTGTTTATTACCATCACAAGCATTTTGACCAATCGGGTTATCCTGAAGAGTCATTGAAGGAAGTACCATTTTTTGCCCTTATTATTGGCGTTGCTGATGATATTGACATCATGATGCGTCGTCGCATCAATAACCCGCTTTCCATCGAAGAAATGAAGCGTGTGCTAGTAGAAGGTTCAGGTACAAAATACTCACCGGAGATTGTCAATCTCATGTCGGAATTGATAGATGTGCATGATGAGCAATTGATCGAGATCATTTATGGAAAAGCGCAGGTAGAACTATGAGTACAAAATATTACCGCAAACGCATAGGCATGATTGTCATTCTATTCACTTTCATACCGGTACTCATTTATTCTGGCATCTATAGAAACGCCACTTATAAGGAGCGTATCGAAGAACACTTGAGTGAAAACGCCTTAGAGATGCAAAACAAGGTGATGATTCTTGAAGAGGAGGTTGTTCGAAGAGCGAATATTATAGAGAATATTGCTGAAAACCCACTTTTGCTATCCTATTACGGCGATGATTTTGAATCGTTGACCTTTGTCGATCGGGCTACTTTCTCAACCATATTTGAATTGGCAAGCGAAGAAGAAGTTGCCTTGTACGATGAAAAACCACTTTATCACGCGGACGGCGAGGGCTATCTCTACATTGGTTACCATCCAGATCACGGTTCAGAAACGCAATATTTATTGGGAAAAATGTCTATAGAGGGTATTGTAAGTTGGTTTACAGAAGTATCGCCAAATACTTATTTATCAATAAATACAGATGATAGAATTATTTATAATTCAGATATTTTCACAAAAGAAAACGCCCATGTTTTAAAGCAGGTAACAGAGACGCCTCAGACGATAAATTTTCCGGGAAATCAAACGACTTATGTTGCCTTTAAGGCATTGATGCCTCAATACAACGTAGAATTTTACATCTTTCAGGAAGACGAAAGTTTAAGTATCTTTCGGACCTTTTATCTGAATTACATGATGAAGGCCGTACTGATGCTATTTATCAGCGCCGTGGTGACGTTTTGCATTTCGTTGAAATTGAACAATCCTTTTATGACTATGAGACAGGTTGCAAAGCGGATTATCGATGGCGATTATGATGCAAAAATCGAATATGTCGAGGATGAATTGTTGAGCTTAAATTTGAGCTTCAACGAAATCGCGGCCATGCATAGGCAAAAGCATGAGGAATTTGTTCAGTATGCTATGACGATGCTTGAGAAAAATGAGAATCTTACTGAGTTAAATGATCAATTAGAGGCTTCTTATGATCAGCTTAAAGCCATCACGGAAATGTTGGAATACTCTAAGGAAAAATATCAGGCTTTGTTCGATCATATCAAGGAATTCATTTGGGTGTTTGACCAAGAGGGCATTCTTACTTACGTCAATGCGATTATGTGCGATAAACTGGGCTACACGGAAGAGGAGCTATTAGGTACTCATTTCCTTAATTTATTTTTGAGGTTCGATGAGGAGGAAATTGTGCCTAAAGATGAGTTGATTGATCAATTGCTGAGGCGAGATTATGGTAATCTGAGCATTATCATTCAAACGAAGACCGGTGAAGAGCTATTGGTATCAGCTAATAGCAAGCGTATATTCAAGAATGGCGTTCTTCAAGGGGCACAAGGGACTGCTCGATCCATTGAATTTGAAGAGATGCTTCAAAATCGCGTTATACGTAAGAACAGAGAGTTCGAAATTTTAAAAGAGATTACGTGGTCGATGGCAAATAGCCGTACATTAGAGACCTTGCTTGAAAATGTCGCTCAAAAAGTGGAGGAACTGTTTTCGTCTGAGCTTTGCACGATTAGGATTGTCGAAGGAGAGAAGCTGGTTTACAAGATGGGCATGGGGAGATTGTCTCAGTATGCACGGACTTGTGATTTTAACATCAATGAGGATTTTTCAGGAATTGCGGTTAAAGAAAATCGCATATTGAGGGTGCGTGATTTTGATAATGCTGTATTCTATGAGAAGTTGCTTATTGAGGACTTGCTTGAAAAAGTGAATGAAATAATTGTTATCCCACTTGAGAACAAAGGGGTAATTCATGGTACAATAAACATTGGACTGGCTGAAAGACTCAAGGATTCAGAAATAAAAATTTTACGAGCTCTGTCCAATCAGGCGTCAATAGGGATAGAGAAAATGAAGTTGTACGATCAGCTAAAAGAGGATTACCTCAATACTATCCGCGTATTGGCGACAGCAGTAGAGGCTAAGGATAAATATACAGAAGGGCATTCTTATCGGGTTTCCTTAATTGCAAAACGCCTTGGCGAAGCGATGGGGATGGGATCAGAAGCACTAGAAGACCTTGAAATAGCAGGCATGCTTCACGATATTGGGAAGATTGGTATTGATGATGAAATTTTAACGAAAAAAGGTGCGCTGACGCAGGATGAGTATACCGTTATGAAAAGCCATCCAACAATTGGAAAGCGGATTCTAGAGCCGATTGGTTTATCGGACAACATCATCAAGGGTATCTACTTGCATCACAAACGTTATGATCTTACCGGTTATCCTGAAAATGAACCTTTGAAAACACTGGAACTATATCCTGCGGTTATCGGAGTCGCAGATGCCTTAGATGCAATCACAAGCAATAGAACCTATTCGGCCGAGAAACCTTTGCAGGTTGCTTTTGCTGAAATAAAAAAATACAGTGGCACTCAATTTTCACCGGAAGTTGTCGCCGCATTGGAAAAAATTATTGAAACGGATGAAGATTCGCTTACATCCATAATTAACTAAAGGAGGTTGTATGTCTTACACCGCGCTATACAGAAAATGGCGACCCTTGATTTTTGATGAAGTCGTGGGCCAGGATCAAATCATCCAAACTATTCGATCGCAAGTTAAAAATAAAAGTATGCCACATGCCTATTTGTTCAGTGGTACGCGAGGTACGGGAAAAACATCGACGGCGAAGATTCTTTCAAGAGCTGTAAACTGCTTAACACCAGATGGAGAAAACCCTTGTAATCACTGTGAAATTTGCAAAGGCATTCTTGATGAGAGCTTGATGGATATCATTGAAATTGATGCGGCTTCCAACAACGGGGTCGATGATGTACGGGAGCTGAGAGAGAATGTCAAATATCCGCCTTCAAAAGCGGCCTATAAAGTCTACATCATAGACGAGGTGCACATGCTTTCAACCGGAGCCTTCAATGCTTTGCTGAAGACCTTGGAAGAACCACCCCACTATGTTATTTTCATTTTGGCGACAACGGAACCGCATAAAATTCCGGCGACGATTTTATCCCGATGTCAGCGTTTTGACTTTAAGAGGGTTTCCAAAGAAGCCAATAAGGAACGCATGGGCTACATTTTAGATCAAATGTCGGTAGATTATGATCTGGAAGCGATTGAACTGATTATCCAAAATGCGGATGGTGCTGTGCGTGATGCACTTTCCCTCTTGGACAAGTGTGTTGATGGCGAGGGTCAGACATTGACGCTGGAACATGCCATGGAATGCATGGGATTGGTTATGGACGATGTATTGTTCGATTTTTCTGCTGCTATGATTGAAAAGGATGCGGAGGCACTCTTCAGTCAGATTGATCGATTGCATGAAAACGGAAAAGACCTGACTCAGTTCTTAAAAAGACTGATTGTGCATTTTAGAAATTATATGATGGTGAAGGTTGGCGCTGACGTGACCAGAATGGTCAATGAGTCAGATAAGTACATTGATCAGATGATGGTGCAAAGCGCATCGACATCAGTGCATACCCTTATACGGTGGATTAACATTTTGTCAGGGCTTGAAAACGAATTAAAATGGACGTCACAAGGGCGTATTTTGTTTGAAGTTGCCATTGCAAAATTGATTCATCCAGTATATGATACGTCCTATGAAGCGCTGCTTGAGCGCCTAGAGATTTTGGAAAAGGGAGCGATCAATTCAGCACCTATCCAAGTGGCAACAGCGACAAAATCTGTTCCAGAAATGAAGGCGCCAGAAGTCAAAGCACCAGTGCCGACAAAGGCAGCTATGCCAAGTGAACCTTCATTGGAGCCTGAAGTGACCAAGGCTAAAACGCCAGAGTCCCCTAATGTGGAAAGTTTCCCTTCAGGAACCTTGAATAGCGAGGAATTCCGACGCATTCAAGGAGCATGGCAGCAACTCTTGGTTGCTGTTAAGGATCGGAATGTCAGGGTACATGCTTTTCTGATAGAAGGGGCTCCTAAAGCCATTCAAAACGGAGAGTTGCTGATTGGATTTGATGATATTTTCGGTTTCCATGTGGATATGCTTTCGAGAGCGGAGAACCGGTCTTTAGTGGAGCAGATCGTAAGTGGCTTCCTACAGAAAAGTGTTGCAGTGAAATGCGTTTTCAACAGCAGTCTATCTCTTGAGGAAGAGGTGTCAAATGATGAACCGACAGACGACGTAGAAGCAATTAAGGCATTTTTAGGTGATGCCAGTGACAAGATGGAGATTATTGAATAAGGTTTGTTCAATAGGATAAATAAAAATAAATTAACGAGGAGGCCACAATCATGGCAAAAGGAAAAAGACCAATGGTGCCTGGTAATATGAATAATATGATGAAGCAGGTTCAAAAAATGCAAGCAGATATGGAAAAGATGCAAAGAGAAATCGAGGAAAAAGAGTTTGAAGCCAGTGCTGGCGGTGGTGCCGTGACAGCCAAGGTCAATGGCAAAAAAGAATTGGTAAGCATTGTATTAAAAGAAGAAATTGTAGATCCAGATGACATTGAAATGTTGCAGGATTTGATCATGGTGGCGGTGAATGAGGCATTAAGAGTGGCTGATGAAACGGCGTCAAAGGAAATGAGCAAATTGACCGGCGGCATGAATATTCCGGGATTATTTTAAGGAAGAGGTTCTATGAGTACATTTCCTAGACCGGTTGCGCAGCTTATAGAGGAGTTGTCGAGATTACCGGGTATTGGTTCAAAATCCGCACAGCGACTGGCGTTTCATTTGTTAAATGTGACGGAAGACGACGCTGTGCGTCTGTCGGAGTCTATTTTAGAGGCGCGAAGAAAAATCAAATACTGTTCCAAGTGTTTTAATATGACCGATGTGGACCCCTGCGTGATCTGCGCCAATGCCAAGCGAGATAATAAATTGATCTGTATCGTCGAGAGTCCTAAGGATGTCATCGCTATGGAAAGAACCAAGGAGTATAACGGTTTGTACCATGTATTGCATGGTGCTATTTCACCGATTGATGGCGTGGGTCCGGAGGATATTCGATTAAGAGAACTTCTCATACGTTTGCAAAGCGAACCGGTGGAGGAAGTGATTTTAGCGACTAATCCGACGATTGAAGGCGAAGCGACAGCGATGTATATCTCAAAATTGCTTTCAGCAACGGATATTCTAGTGACGCGTTTGGCACATGGTATTCCAGTTGGCGGTGATATCGAGTTTGCCGATGAAGTAACACTTGCGAAGGCGCTTTCCGGGCGTCGAAAGCTATAAGAAGGATGAGAATCTCAGTTCAGATTGCTGCACTGAGATTTTTTATGGCACTAGGCAAAGACTTTCTGATTATTAAGAATAGTTTGAATATTTTGCAGAAATTTGGTTAAATATAGTTATAGACAAAATATTGGGAGGTAGTATTATGAGCAGAGCAAGTTTAAGCGGTGTCGTAAGAGAAGAAATTGGAAAAACTGGTTTGAAGGGCGTAAGACGCGACCACTTCGTTCCCGGGATATTATATGGACATCATCGTGAGAGTACACCTGTTAAGATGGAAGCCAATGAACTTGAAAAGTTCTTGAAACATCATGGTATTGGTGCAAACTTGGATTTCACTGTTGGTAGTAAATCTCACAATGTAATTATCAAGGATATCCAATGGAATCATATGAAGGGTCAAGCAATTCATGTGGATTTTCAAGAGTTGCAGGCTGGTGAGAAGGTAAGAGTGACTATTCCGGTACGGATTTTGAATAAGGCTGCTGTCGAAGATAGCCGTTCTGTACTAACAGAGGTAATTCACGAAGTAGAACTTTACGTATTGCCTAAAGATTTGATTGAATCTGTAGAGGTGGACGTTTCTCATCTGAAACATGGCGAAAATATTAAGGTTGAAGATCTATCTATTTTCGGAGACGCACGATATGAGTTGAATCACGATGCGGATGAAATTGTCGTTACGCTGACTGAGGCGAAAGCATATGTAGAAGAAGAGGCAAGTGCAGATATGCCAATGATGCCGGATGAAGAATTAAGCACCTTATAAATATCTGAATAATTAGAATGTGTGGAAGTTCAATATTACAAAAACCCCTGGTGCTTAGTGCATCAGGGGTTTACTAATTGGTCGAATAGAAATGATTTTAAAGCATAAAATCCAAAATGCCGCCCGTAGGATAGAATGTTTGAATGTTAAAGTTGGAGGACAAGGACAAATAGCTGAGGAAGTCATCTTGCATGAAAGTAGGCAAATTATTTGACACATAAGCAGGTGCCAACGTTCGAACATCCTGTGCGTCAAAATCCTCTGTGAATTTTGAAAACTGATCTGAAAAGCCTCCGGCTTCATCAAGTGATTTCAATAGCTTAGTGCCTTCTTTTTCAAAGTTTTTATCGAAGGTGGTTTCTGAAAAACGGATACCACTCTCGCTATCTCGCGTAATGCCAACGGCCTGTAGGTCACTTTCAAACTGGGCCATCAGTTTATCTAAGCGACGTTCATATCTGGAGATAATACGGCTATCGCCAGTGTAGTCGGTTAGAAAAGCATCAAGGTCCTTCATGCTATTGGCAAGATCGTTCAATTCCGATTTAACGTCAGCTGTATCGAGTGCAACGGCCAATGTTTCGCTGTCGCTGGTTTCTTCTTTAAAGGTAACTTCCAATTGTCCGTCATCAAGGGTGACGGTATTGGAACTACTTTCAAAGGATTCGCCATCAAGGCTGTAACGTGCATTTTCTGCTGTTGAAATGGTTTTTATATTTAAAAAGTCGGTGATGTCACCATTTGTGGTAAAGGCGTTCTCAGAGCCTGTTTTTGTGCTTTCAAGCGCTAAACGGGCATTACCGTCGGTATCGGACAGTACTTTTGCAGAGATATTGGCTTCAGACTTATTGATGGCGGAAGCCATTTTTTTCAGCATATCCTTATTGGTATTATTCTCGTCGGCGGCAATGGAGAAATCGTAGGTCTGATCACCCTGTTCTACTGTAAAATCAACTGTGCCAAATTCGGTGAGTTGTCTTTCATCTTCCTTAAAGGCATTGGACGTGTCTTGCTGCGTGGTCGCCAACTGCTCAACGGCAAATTCATAGGATTTAATCATGGCGTCTTGCTTAGCGACAGCTTCAATAAGACCGCTGTCCACTTGAACCTCTTTATTTGTAAATGTCTTGATATAAAGTTGTTTTAAATCCCTTGAAACCTTAGTCAATTCCGAACTACTGTCGTTATAGCGCGTCATGAAATCGTTGACTTTCTGTTCGGCGGTTCGATCGATGTAGTCTGAAAACGACTTGGCAACCGGGATGCTACTGAAAAGGAAATCTGTGGATGGTCCATAGGCTTTCCTAGCAGCGGAGCGTACGGAACTGATGTTATTAAAGTTCATAACATTAATGGTCGATAATAATGTACTATTCATAACATCACCTCCAATTGGACGCACCTATCCTTATTGTCATTATACCCAAAATGTGGGATGTGAATCAAGAAAAACTATTGACGCGTTAGAAAAGCTGTGTTAAAATACCTAAGAAATAAATAATGAGTGTCTTTTAATTTGGTCCCGAGAGGCCAAGAAAGGGAGATTAATAACTCCCTAGGGTAAAATGTCGTTTTAATGAGAGAAGGGAGTATTTTTTATGTCTACAAACGCAATTTCTGCAGAGAAAAGTATTTTTTCTAGTTTAAAAAGTTTGGTTTTAGGCTTACAACATTTAGTTGCCATGTTTGGTGCAACGGTTCTAGTACCAATCCTTACGGGATTTGATCCGTCGGTAGCGCTTTTTACAGCTGGCTGCGGTACATTGATTTTCCACTTTTGCACAAAGAAGAAAGTACCAGTTTTCCTTGGTTCGTCTTTCGCATTTATTCCATTGATTATTGCTGTTAAAGAAATGCACGGCGGTGACTTGGCTTATGCTCAGGGCGGTATCATGGTAGCTGGTTTTATTTATGTCATTTTGTCTTTCTTTGTAAAACAAATCGGTATGGATAGAATCAAGCGTTTATTACCAGCGCAAGTAGTTGGACCAATGATCATGGTAATCGGATTAAACTTGATTCCAGTAGCCTATGGCATGGCAAGTGCAAATCTACTGATCGCGGTGATTACACTCGGTACAGCACTTGTGGTTAACTTCGCTTTCAAGGGATTCACAAAACAGTTATCAATTCTCTTCGGTGTTCTTGTAGGTTACGCCGTAGCACTTTTCATGAACCAAGTAGATACGTCGATTGTCACTTCGGCAGCAGCATTCGCAATGCCGGCTTTCAGTGCACCTAAGTTCAGTGTGGCGGCTATCTTAACGATTGCACCGGTTGTACTTGCGGTATTCATGGAACACATTGGTGACATTACAACAAATGGTATGGTTGTCGGTCAGGACTTCATCGAAGATCCAGGTCTTAACAGAACCTTACTTGGCGATGGTTTAGCAACCTTGTTTGCAGGCTTACTTGGTGGACCGGCTAATACAACTTACGGTGAAAACACAGGCGTGTTAGCGATTACAAAGAACTATAACCCAGCAAACTTAAGAATTGCTGCTTGTTTCGCAATCGTACTTGGTCTTGTATCGAAACTTGGCGCAGTACTGAAGTCGATTCCTGTACCGGTTATGGGCGGTATCAGCTTGATGCTCTTCACGATGATCGCATTGATCGGTGTTAAAACTATTCAAAACAACGATGTGAAATTCAACTGGAAGAATCTTATAATCATGGCAACCATCTTGATTCTAGGTTTTGGAGGATCATACATTACAAGTGCAACAGGTATTACACTAGGTATTCCTGTAACGGATACGGTAAGTATTTCAGGCTTGAGCTTCGCAGCGATTGTCGGTGTACTTTTAAACCTAGTCCTAAACGGAAAAGAAGCATAGAGATTATTTTAGGGCCTCCAAAGAGATTTTGGGGCCCTTTTTAGGTTAAGGAAGTATTAAGAGTATTAAGGGGAGGTTACAAATTTTACATCCCTGTTACGTCTTTGTGACATTGCTCATATAAGGTAAGAAAAGGTGCTATAATGAGGTCAACAAATACAAGGTGGGTGATTTCATGATGGAAGTGCTATCTATTATCGCTTTGCTGTCATTGTACGTATTGCTCGATCGATCAAGCGAGACAAAAGAAGTGGCGGCTAAGGATTATTACATGGATGAAAGTGAATACTACCAATAAAGAACGGTTATCGATGATGATGACGGTTCTTTATTTTTTTACAGTGAAATGTCCATCTGTGATAAAATGAGAGTACTTACATGGGAGAGGAATATGTTATGAATATACAAAAAGGATTGGCTTTGATGAATGAAGAAGCCAGTATTATAGAAAAACTTCAGGTAGTCTATGAAGAGGTGCCGTCAGGCCACTGTGAGGGCTGTCTTAAATGTTGCACAGAATCTGTGAACACTTTCTTTGTTGAGTATGTGAATATCTTGCGTTTTTTGACCGATTATCCACAGATTATTGAAGCTCATGCCGAAAAAATCAGTCGTTTTTTCTTGCTGGAAATGATGGAGAGTATGTACTGTCCCTTTGTAGATGATCGTGGCAGATGCGCCATATATCCGGTAAGACCATTGCCTTGCCGTGTATTCGGACATCTCAATGTAGAGGATTATCAGGATAATTACGAAAAGGTGCTGGCCAGCAACGAGGCTCTCGCCGAGTATTATCAAACGACTTATGGCCTTACTTTGCCGGAGGAAGTGGTGCACCGAAAAATCCCTCACTGCAAAAGCTTTATCAGTGACGGTGGCCTCACCATCGATGATCGTGACGACATGGTGGATTTGCTCTTTTCACTGGATTCCAAGTTCTTGATGCATGGCTGTATTACCTTTGAAGAGGTGAACCAGTCGCTTATTACATGGTTCATCAAGCAGGTGATGCCGCTGGAAGAAGCTGGTGACCTGCGTATTCAAGCGATGCAATCAAAACAAAGTGGTGATGAAAGAGGTTTGGAAAGTTTGATTGAAAAAGCAACATATAAAATTAACAATTGTTTTGCCAATCTCTGTAAGCGTTGAAAACGGCGGATTTGCAAGAGTAAAAAATTATTGACTCCCTTACTTACCTTATGGTATAATATTGCATTTTATTTTCCAATATGTTATACTTAGACCAGTGAGTTAAGGATGGTGATGCAATTGGCGACTAGAGAGACCTTGACAGAAATTAAGAAAAACGTAGAAAACAGTATTGGTAAAAAGGTTGTACTCCAAACCAATAAGGGGAAAAGAAAATCGAAGACAAGTGAAGGTATTTTGGCAGAAGTTTATAACAGTGTATTTATTGTGAAGGTAGACAGCGGGTTAGCCGGTGAGCGTAAACTTTCATTTAGTTACTCTGATATACTCACTGAAACCGTGGAAATCACAATATGTGATACACAAAAAAACTTGAATATTTCGTAGTAATTGGGCATTTGCTGAGGCAAGTGCCTTTATTCTATCCAGAAATGACAAAAAATTCA
>JAFGTX010000178.1 GCA_016938815.1 Clostridia bacterium
AGAGCATAATGAAATCCCAAACAAGTTTAGTCGCACAACAGACCCGTCTAATGGAATGGGCCAAGCAGATCAAAGATTGTCAGTCAAGACCGATCGAAATCAGTGTTGAAGATTGGTGCCAGAATCAAGGTATCACCAGAGCTAATTACTACTACAGATTACGTAAGGTGCGAGAGGCTTGCCTCTCAGAAGTTCAGAATCAAAATACAACCTTCGTAGAATTACCTGCCATTCCCTCAATCAGTAAGCCGAAAGATTCTACTTCATCCGATAAAGTGGTAGCGATCCTTCGAGGACCAGGTAGTCTCTCTATTGAAATACTAGAGAACGCTAAACCAGACTTAATTCAGACCCTTATTGGAGCTTTTGCATATGCTAAATGATGGTTCTGGTTTCAAAAAAATATACCTCGCAACAGGTTATACAGATCTTCGAAGAGGTATTGATGGCTTGGCAGCCACCATACGATTTCAGTTTCACCTGGATACCCATGAGAAGAACACTATTTTTCTCTTCTGCGGAAGACGCAGTGATAGAATCAAAGCCCTTCTTTGGGAGGGAGATGGGTATCTGCTCATGTACAAGCGTTTGGATACCGGTGCATTTAACTGGCCTCGAACAGCTGATGAAGCCATGGAAATCACAGAAGACCAGTATCGCATGCTCATGCAAGGTTTGGAAGTAGTTGCTAAACGACCAATTGTTGAGCTGACAGACCCACCAAGAGCCATGTAACCATTGTGCATTATGTAGAAAATAAAAAACTTAAAACACCTAAAAATCTCGTGAATTAATAGAGATTTTACCCTTATCCACAGACAGATTATCTATACTTGAATGCTAAGATGATTCAAGTACGATATCCCTCATTTATGTGGATAATAGTTCTAAAAGATCAAAAATCCTTGACCCTTTAGAACTGTTATCCACCGTCATAATGACGGAAGCCATAAGGTAACAGATTAGCGGAAAACTGCTGTATCTGCTATAATCAAGCCAATAAAAGGAGCGTTTGATTATGGCATTTAAATATACAGAAGAACAACTGAATACAATGGATAAGTCACTTCTCATTTCTCTCTTTCTTGGTTTACAAGATCAGTTGGATGTACTCACCCAGGAGACCAAATCTCTCAATGAAAAGATGCAGCTGATGATGGAACAATTGGTCCTTTCCAATAACCATCGTTTCGGTCGATCATCTGAAAAACTGGATGATACGGAACAAATCAAGTTCATGGAAGTGGGTGGCAAAATCGTGTTCTTCAATGAAGCTGAGGCTGTGTGTAATCTTGAAGCTCCAGAACCTGATGATTTAAACCCTGTCAAAGTCAAAGGTAAGAAGAAAGTTGGTAAGAAGCAAGAAGATATTGCTTGGCTGCCAACCAACATCATTCCTAAGTATTTGACAGACGAGGAATTAACATCTGAGTTTGGCTCCAATGGATGGAAACAACTTCCCGATATGATTACAAAACGCTACAAGTTTGTACCTGCTAAGGTTGAAGTAGATGAATACCACATTGGCGTCTACGCAAGTAAAGCTGATGGTCATGTTATCAAAGCGGATTATCCTAAAGGATTACTTCGTGGAAGTTTGATATCTCCCTCTTTGGCTGCCGCCATCATGAATGGTAAGTATGTCAACGCTGTGCCTCTCTATCGATTGGAACAAGAGTTTGATCGTTATGGTCTTGCCATAGATCGAACCAACATGGCTAACTGGATGATCCGACTGTCGGAAGAATATCTAGGCATTCTCTACGATTATCTTCATCAACTGCTTCTAAACTTCCATGTGATCCAGGCTGATGAAACACCAGTACTGGTCAATCGTGATGGTCGCAGTGCAGGAAGTCAGAGTTACATGTGGGTCTATCGCTCAGGTTATCTCTACACCAAAAAGCAGATCATCCTCTATGAATACCAGAAGACTAGAAATGCTTCTCATCCAAAGGAATTCTTGAAGGACTACTCCGGTATCTGCGTGACAGATGGTTATCAAGTCTATCACACCATAGAAAAGGACCTTGAGGAACTGACCATCGCCGGTTGTTGGGTACACGCAAGACGACGATTGGATGAAGCAGTTAAGGTCATTCCGGAAGCAGGACAGAAGAAATCCATGGCATATCTGTTGATGAAACAGATTCAAGCCATATACCGTGAAGAAGGCAAACTCAAAGAGTATACTTCTGAGGAAAGACTTAAGCAACGCCAAGTGATAGTAGAACCCTTGGTGGAGGCTTTATTTGCCTACCTCAAACAGCATGAGCCTGAAGTTCCAAGCAAAGGCAAGCTTAGAGACGCCTTCACGTATTTCTTGAACCAAGAGAAATATCTCAAAGTATTTCTCACAGATGGTGATGTTCCAATGGATAACAACGCCAGTGAAAGGGCCATTCGTGGCTTTTGCATTGGCAAGAAAAACTGGCAAGTTATCGACACAATAAGAGGTGCACAGAATTCATCAATCATTTACAGCATTGCCGAAACAGCTAAAGCAAACAATCTAAAACCATATGAATACTTTGAATATCTCTTAACAGAGATACCAAAGCATATGGAAGATACAGATCGTTCTTTCCTTGAGAACCTACTTCCTTGGTCAGAGAATCTTCCTGAAAATATAAGAAAGCCAGTAGCAAAGTAGTTGGGTCATGATTTCATGACCTAATATTTGTAAAGGTACTCATGTTTAGGCGTTTAC
>JAFGTX010000179.1 GCA_016938815.1 Clostridia bacterium
CCCTAGAGTTGCGCATTATCCCATTTTACATTATAATTTCATATGTATGTGTAAAATTATCAACTATAGTTCATTAACGTAACTAACTAAATAGAGAGAGGGAAATTAGAATGAAATTAGGAATCGTTGGATTACCAAACGTAGGGAAAAGTACCCTATTTAACGCAATTACAAAGGCTGGCGCTGAATCTGCCAACTACCCATTCTGTACGATCGAGCCAAATGTCGGTGTCGTTACGGTACCGGATGCTCGTTTAGAAGAATTAAGAAAAATGTATGATTCAAAGAAGCTGGTACCAACTGCTATTGAATTTTACGATATCGCCGGACTTGTAGAAGGTGCTTCTAAAGGTGAAGGTTTAGGAAACCAGTTCCTTAGCCACATTAGAGAAGTGGAATCCATCGTCCACGTTGTAAGATGCTTCGAAGACGAAAACGTGGTACATGTGGATGGTAAAATCGGACCCTTAAAAGACATCGAAACCATCAACATGGAACTCATCTTTGCTGATGAAGAAATGATCGATCGTCGTATTCTTAAAATGTCAAAAGAAGTTAAAAAAGACAAGGCAATGAAGCCTTTATTAGACATCTTAGAAAGAATCAAAGCAACACTTGCTGATCTAAAATCCGTTAGAACCATGGAATTTAATGAAGAAGAAGAGAAATTCGTCAGAACACTTCAACTATTAACATCCAAGCCAATCATCTACTGTGCCAACGTATCGGAAGATGACCTAATCGCTGGCGGCGATAATGCCTTTGTCAATGAAGTGAAAGAATTTGCCGCAACAGAAAACGCTGACGTGGTTGTCATCTCAGCAAAAGTCGAACAAGAAATCTCTGAACTTGACGATGAAGATAGAATCAGCTTTTTGGAAGAATTAGGCTTAAAAGAATCTGGTCTTGATCAGTTAATCAGAGCAAGTTACCACTTATTAAACCTCATTTCATTCTTGACAGCAGGCCCACAGGAAGTACGTGCTTGGACCATTAGAAAAGGTACAAAAGCCCCTCAAGCCGCAGGTAAAATCCACTCAGATATCGAACGTGGCTTTATACGTGCAGAAACTATCGCCTTTGATGATTTAATGGCAGAAGGCTCACTAGCGGCTGCTAAAGAAAAAGGTGTTTTAAGACTTGAAGGTAAAGAGTATGTTGTAAAAGATGGGGACGTTATTAATTTTAGATTCAACGTGTAATAAACATTTCAATGATTTCAACACGTTTCGAC
>JAFGTX010000180.1 GCA_016938815.1 Clostridia bacterium
AAAAGTGCAAACTGCATCTGCTGCAAAAACTGTTTTACAGCAATTGCCATCGACATTGACACAATTATCCGCAGCAAAGCAGACGCTGACTTCAGACGCAGATAAGGAAAACTTAGATAAGGGTATGGCTGATTTAATCAATAGCACAGAAAGATTAGTAGCCTTAATCAATCAACCAGATCAAAGCAAATCTTTGGTTAAAACTGTCATTCAGCCTTTAGGCGATTACTATAAAGGGATCGATCCAAAATCCTTGGCTTCAAAAAATCTGATGAACAGCGCAATCAAGCTCTCCAATGCTGCAATCACCCAAGCCGGTACTGTAAACACCTCTTGGGATAATGTAAAAATCGAGCAAGGTGGTCGTGTCGATTTGACACCTTCACCAAACCAAATTATACAAGCCGCTAGAAATGCAGCTCAAACCGAAGCAGAACTAGAAACTCAACTGTCTGAAAGTTTAGAAGGCGGTCTTGAAAATGCCATCATCAGTACCGTGACACTTAAAATGCCGGATTCACTTAAAAACGCACCTAAAACAGCTGCTGGTTTGAACGCTCAAACGATGACAGCATTAAAAGATAACAACATCGAAAAAGTGAATTTGGATTTAGGCGCCGTATCTTTCGGTATTGACGATAAATTCATCGAAGCGCAACAAAGTACCGACCTCTCCTTTAACGTAGACAGAGAGAGACCATTATCGGAAGCCGATAGAGACAGAATGCCAAAAGGTAGCCATCCAGTTGGCGCACCAGTTGTGAATTTATCTGCAACGCAAAACAAACAAGCAAACGATACCTTTAATCATCCTTTGGATGTTAGTTTCCATTTAGACCAATTCGACAACGTACCTAAAGATCCAACTTCGCTGGGTATCTTTAGACTAAACGAATCGACAAACAATTGGGAACCAGTAGGTGGTGTCTACGACCCAGCTACTAATTCCATCCATACAAAACGTACACATCTCAGTAAGTACACGGTATTACAATCTGAGAAAAACTATAGTAACATTGAAGACTCTTGGGCTAAAAATGAAATTGCATCCCTTAAAGGTAAAGGTATTATCGAAGACGACGAACTTTTCACTGCAAGCGATAACGTAACGCGTGAAGAATTTGCAGGTTGGATCGCCAAAGCCTACGGACTGGATTCATCCACTATGGAAACCGATTTGAGCGACCTTGACAAAGATAGCCCTTACTACGGTGCCGTGGCTGCCGCTTACCAACAAGGTATCATCTCCGGTAAAGCAGATGGCACATTTGATCCAAAGGGTGACATCTCCAAAGAGGAAATGGCCGTTATGATCGCATCGGCAATGAACAAATACGACTATACCGTAGACACCAACACCTTTGAATTGGCACAGTACGAAGAAGACTTACCGACATGGGCAGTCAATTCTGTCGAAACCGTCGTTGAAAACGGCGCGGTCGACGAATCCTTCTTCGGTTCTGCCGGCTCTGTAACTAAAGAGGAAGCAGCTGCTATTCTCTACCAAGTTTACAGATAACATGATTTCCTGAAAGGAAAAAACCTCTTATCATATTTTCTGTGATAAGAGGTTTTTTATATGCCCAAGGGCATCCTTACACCTGTACTTTATCTTCTCCTGCCGCCTCCCACCGAGCGATTTCCTTTAACCGCTCAATGATGGGGAGATGCTGTGTACATTCGTTTTCACACCGCTTGCATTCAATACAATCCCTTGATTTGACCTTATGATTCTGAGTATAGTTCCAATACTCGAGACCATAAACCATTTCTATCATCTCTGCATCCGTTTTTTTGAACATCTCTTTCTCATTATAGAAAAGCATATAACCCGGCACATTGATGCCCTTAGGACACACGCGACAGTAGCCGCAACTTGTACAAATAGATTTCATGCTATCTCCGAATCGTTGCTGAACGCGTTTATAAGCATCACCATCTGAAAGCTCCAACCCATCTGCCAAGGCACATGCCTGATCTATTTCTTCGACATGATTAAAGCCGATCAGCGTAATCGTAATGTCCCTACAAGCTAAATTAAATCGTATAGCCGCCTCGGTAGCCGTTTCGCCTTCCTCAGCCAAGAATTTCAATGCCTCTTCATGACTTGGAATCGTGCCACCACTCAGTGGATTCATGGCTACAACGCCAATGCCATGAGCCGATGCCTGTTCCGCGCTCTCTTTTCGATAGCCGTAGTTCAGGATATTCAACCCCATGGTAACCCCTTCAAATTTCTTCGAGGCAATGACCTTTTCAACTTGATCCCCCGGCTGATGGGATGAAAAAACAATATGGTCAATCAAACCCTCTTCTTTGCACTTTAAAAGCCCTTCATACTGACCGCCAGGCTTCACCGCTAATTCATAGTGGTCCATATTTCTCAGACACCAAATATGGTAAAAATCTATTTTTTTAACACCCAGTCGTTCAATGGACCGTTTAACCCCTTCAATCGCCTTTTCCGCCGTGTCAAAGACTGTGGGCCGTTCCTAAAATAGCTTCACTCCGGTCATTGCAATAACCAGGGGCTGTATCGAAATAATTGATACCCTTTTCCCAGTTTGTCCGTATGTCGTATATTTCATTCTTCATCGCTCCCGCTTTTTTTATGTAGACTATTTACTTCACTATACTTTATTTTTAGGTAATTATCATTATATAATGGGTAAAAATATCTTATTCAGATTATTAGAGAGGGGAGATACATTATGTTTAAACCGATGAAATTATTAGCAATTACCTCACTTCTATTGCTAGTTTCAACCTTTGCATTTACAGCCTTCTGTGAGGATTACTCCTGGGAAGATCATCACGAAAGCACTTCCGAAAGCGACACCACCATCAGCAGTGGGTCACAAGGAAACAGCAATCCCGACAGCAGTCACGATGCTGAAATCACCAGTAAAATCAACCAAATCGACGGAACGCTTCTCGATGTCATCGCCGACATCCGTGAGGAAGATGGCCTTCTCAGCGACAATATGGATGGACTGACCACTTTAGTCACTCAAATCAAAACACCTAGCGGCGCTAAAAGCGTGCTCGCCGCCATGCCAGAAACCCTAGATGAACTTCTGGTACTGAAGAATCAAATGACCTCACCAGAGGAAAAAATACGTCTTGAGACCGACATCGCAGAGCTCATGGTCGCGACAGAACAACTGATTGAATTAATCGATCAGTCAGAGCCCGGCATTGAACTCCTCAGTGGTTTGTTTGAATCCTTAGGGCCTCATTATCAAGATATGGATGTCAAAAGTATCACGACAAAAAATATGATGAACAGTGCCATCACTATGTCCAATAGCGTCATAAAAAAAGCGGGCACCGTCGAACTCAACTGGAGTGGCATAGAAATTTCAGACGGTCGGGTTTTTCTGACACCAGATGAAACAACCATCCAATCCGCTGTTTCAAAAGCCGCAGAAACAGAAGCCCTCTTTGAAACCTTACTCAGCACCCATATCGATCAGGGCCTTGAGGAAGCTGTCGTAAGCACCTTTACACTCAAAGTACCTCAATCACTAGAAACCGCTGCAAAAACTGGCGTTGTAATTACAGAAAGCACCTTTAAGACTTTAAAAAACCACGACATCGAGCATATGAACGTCGATTTAGGTGCTGCCAATTTTGGATTGAGTGATAAGTTCATCGCTGAGCACGAAGCGACAGATTTCGAGTTTCACGTTTCCAAAGACAAAGCGCTTGAAACGGGTATGGATGCCTTACCGAGCGATCTTTCTTCGGTAGGTGCGCCCGTTCTGGACTTGAGCGCAAAGCAAAACGACAACTTGAATCACGCCTTCAACCATCCCGTACAACTTACTTTAGAGCTGGACTATTTTGATTATGAGCCGAAGGATCAAGAAAGCTTGCTCATCGGTCGATTCAACGAAAACACTGGCATTTGGGAACCCGTCGGCGGCAAATACGATCCGACGACCAATACCATCACTGTATACCGCATGCACCTCAGTAAATACACGGTGCTTAAATCCGAAAAAAGCTATAGCCATATCGAAGATTCTTGGGCGAAAGATCAAATCGCGTCCCTAACCAACAAGGGCATCATTACGAACACAGAAGACTTTATTGCCAGCGACGATGTCACCCGGGAAGAATTTGCTGGATGGATTGCCAAGGCCTATGGCCTGGATAGCGCGACCCTAGAAAGCAATTTCAACGACCTTAATCCAGACAGCCCTTATTATGAAGCCGTGAAAGCAGCCTACGAACAAGGCATTATTTCAGGCGGTGCAGACGATCAGTTTCACCCTGACAGCGCCATCACCAAAGAAGAGATGGCCGTCATGATTACTGCCGCCATGAAAAAATACGATTATGCGGTCAACACAGACAGTTTTGAACTAGCCGCCTACGAAAACGATTTGCCAGAATGGGCGCTTCAATCTGTAGAACACGTCGTTGAAAACGGCATCGTCGATGAATCCTATTTCGCTTCTACGGGCACCGTCACCAAAGAAGAAGCGGCAGCAATCCTTTATCAAGTTTACCGATAATGATGACTTCAAATTTACTGAAAACCTCCTGTATGATACACTATACCTAGAATGATGGTAGGAAACGTACCGCAGAAGGAGGACGCACATGAATTTAGACAGAGAAACCGCAGTGGCTTTACTCAACGAAAAAGTCACTACGGAACATATCATTAGACACAGTTACGCCGTAGAAGCCGTAATGAGAAAACTCGCTCAGAAATTCGATCCAGAAAACGAAGCCCTTTGGGCCATGTCAGGATTACTACACGACCTCGATAACGATTTGGTCGATTGGCAATCCAATCCGAGTCTACACGGACCCAAAACCGTAGAGGTCCTAAAGGAAATCGCTTTTGGCGACGAAACCATGTACCATGCGATTTTGGCCCATAATCCAGCAACCAAAACCTCAATCAATACAACGCTTGATCGTTGTATTTACGCCGGCGATCCCATCACTGGCTTCATAAACGCCATTGCACTGGTTTATCCCGATAAGAACATTCACAGTGTTAAAGTAAAATCCATCACCAAGCGCATGAAGGAAACCCGATTTGCTGCTGGTGCCGATAGAGAAGCCATGTGGTCAATAGAAACACTCATGCCCTTTAACGAATTTGCCGAACTGGCGTTAAATGCCATGAAAGAAATCTCAGAAGAAATCGGCTTCCCAAAGCCTGAATAGAGGAGACTGTTGTTATGAAAGTAATCATCAATAAAGAAAATTGCATTGGCTGTGGCGCTTGTATCAAATATTGTCCGATGGAAGCTATACAAATACTTGCTAAGGTCGCTAAGATCAACGAAAAAAAATGTATCAAATGTAAAGCCTGTGTGACCGCTTGCATGCTGGATGCCATCGAAGTGAAATAGAAATTGTATATATGACAAAAGCCTGAAAATCAAAATTTTCAGGCTTTATTTATATCCTTTGAATCTAATCTAATGTAGGAGCACCCTTAATCGCAGATTTTGAGTGTCCCCATGTAATTCTGATCGCCTTTATGCAAATCCATCACTTCAAATTGAATGGCCGACCCCAGCGAATGGGCCGTCTCAATCACATGGTACAGGGCGATTCCTGTATCCACATTGACCAAATCCCGTAATGCCTTTGAAAAAATGCCCTTAGGGAGTGTCTTGTAATAATCCCATACGCCACCGTTGAAGTAAAAGCGCCATGGCTGGTTGTTCATCGCTGAAGGTGCTGTTAAAAGTGATTCTGCAATGAATTTGTCCGTATCGCTGAGTGTATTGAAACCATAAAACACTTCCTCAATGCCTTTTCGTTTTCTGTTTCTTATAAATTCTAGTGGTGCCACCGGCTCACCAAAAGCAATCACAATGGAAAAATCATGGCTTTCGTCTACGGGAAACATCTCTCTAAGCTTCTCTTGACTCAGCCTAGCGCCAATCCAGCATGTACCTAAGTTTTGAAGGGTCAAGTATTTCACCAGTTGCTCTCCAATGTAGCCTAAATTAAAAATGTCAGTCGCATCATTTCGGCAAGTCAGCACTAGGTAATGGGGTGCTTTCACCAACATGTATCTCGATGCCAAGCCTTCTAAAGCTTGCTTCATCTGTCGGCCATCTTCCACCAAATGTATGTCATATGCCGCATGTGCCGCAATAGGTTCAACTTTTTCAAATTGAGCCTTTAATGCTTCTTGCACCTTTGGTTCGATATTATTCTTCTTGTATTTCCTAACCGATTTTCTAAAATGAATCCAATCTACATGCGTCATGTACTCACCCGCCTTTTATTCCTTATCTCACTCGAATCGTATCATGTATTATAGTGCGGGACAACATTATTTAACAGATATTAATATTAAGTTATCGACAAAAATCTATGAATGAAATCTAATATATTTTTCCATCTACAGCAAAACAGCTGCCTATATAGGCAGCTGTTCGCTGGTAATAATCATTAGTTTTTTAGTGTAGTTTATATCTGAGTAATTTGCACAGGCATTCTTGCACCCGGCAATAATAACGAGTATGTCATAGCTTTCACCTGATTTTGCCATGGTCGCTTTATAACCTGGACTGTAGGCCTGAACCATCCGTTCATAGGCCGCCCGCCGATCATAACGTGGGTTGCAACCACCGCAAAATTTAAAACCTATTGTTAAAAGCATGCCACAATTCTTCCCTGAAATCAGGATGCGCAATATGAATGAGTGCTTCTGCTCTTTGTCGTAAAGTCTTGCCTTTAAGGTCAGCAATACCATACTCCGTAACCACATAATGCACATCGTTTCTCGAAGTGGTCACCGCACTACCCTCTGTAATCAAAGGTACGATACGCGATACGGTGCCTTTGGATGCCGTAGAAGGCATCGCAATGATGGATTTGCCACCTTTTGAAAGGCTTGACCCTCTTACGTAATCCACTTGTCCTCCCACGCCACTAAACTGCTTCAGACCAATCGTTTCAGAAACGACTTGACCCATCAAGTCAACTTGTATGCAGGAATTTATAGAAACCATCCCGTCATTTTTCATAATGACATATGGATTGTTCACATAATCTACCGAATAGAACTCTACATCGGGATTATTATCGATAAAATCATAAAGTCTTCGTGTGCCCATTAAAAATGTCACTACCATTTTCCCTGGATGTAATGTCTTTTTGGAGTTGTTAATCACACCCGCTTCAACCAGCTCTACAACCCCGTCTGAAAACATTTCCGAATGGATGCCCAAATCCTTTTTATCCTTAAGGAAGAGCAGTACTGCATCTGGAATGGCACCGATGCCTAGCTGAAGTGTTGCACCATCTTCTACCAGTTTCGCGCAGTTCTCACCAATGGCTTTTTCTACATCACCTATTCTAGGCGGTTGTAGCTCAACCAGTTCATAAGACGTCTCTACGATATAGTCAATATCAGAAACATGGATAAAAGAATCTCCCATGGTTCTCGGCATACGATCGTTCACCTCCGCAATAACGATACGTGCCGATTCCGCTGCCGGTTTGGAATAGTCCACCGACACACCGAAGCTACAGTATCCATTCTCATCAGGACGACTTAAATGGACAAGCGCCACATCGACCGGCAATATGCCATCTTTAAACAACTTTGGTACTTCGGTAAAGAAGCATGGCGTATAATCCGCTCTACCACTGCTGACAGCTTCTCTTGTGGAACCGCCTACAAAGAGCGCATTGTGTCTGAAATGTCCCGCCATTTCAGGCCCTGTGTAAGCACCCTTACCCATAGCGACCATATGCACAATCTCTACATTATGATACTGTTCTTTATTATTAACCATCGCTTCAACAAGAGCCATCGGCTCTGCAATAGCATGGCCTAACACAACGCGACTGTCTGACGGGATGTGTTTTACCGCCTCTTCTGCGGTAAGCAATTTTGCTTGATAACTTGCTTTCCAGCTCAAATAATCACCCCTTATTCCTTATGATGACTGAGTATATTACGTGCCATCGCCATCAAGTCTTCACTGATCTCTGTCACTAAAATAACTTCTTGAATTGAGGGTAGTTCCTCTTGAATCGACCCTAGCACCGTGTCCTCCAGCGTTGCTTTCGCTGAAGGGCACCCACTACAAGCACCAAGAAGTTTTACCTCAACACAATTATTTTCAACAGACACGAGTTCAATGGACCCATGGTGTGTGGCAAGTATTGGTTTTACTTTTTCATCTATAATTTGACTTACTTTTTCATACATAGTTTTTCTCCAAAGAATCATTTTCTACTTCAAGCCTTACGCTTCAGACTCTGCTGGGAACAAGTAATTGTCATGTTCTGGTTTGTGGAATGAATTCACAAGCACGCAAAGCACGATACCTGCAGCAAGTCCCCAAGCTGCACCTCTTGTTGCAAGGATGGCACCCATAACGCCAGCAATACCTAAATCGTTATAAGTACGCGCTTTCATAACGCCAACCCTTACCGAAACGTAACCTTGGATTAACATGGTTGAAGCCAGTGCAATACCAAGAATTGGTTTACAAAGCGTTACAATCGGCAACAACAAGTAACCTGTCAGTGTACCAAATCTGAAAGATCCCGCACCACCGACGATAGAATCCATCGCTTTACGACCCTGCTTGTAACGTTCGCAAACAACAACTTGCATCGCTGCCCATAACGGTCCACACATAGTAAGGTCTGGTCCGATAATTGACATAATCAGGTTTCTTAAACCGAAAATGATGTGCGAACGGTTAGGGTTGTAATCAATCACTTCATCTGGTCTGAATTTAGCCACGTCTTCAATCAATGCTTGCGATTGAATCATATCACCAAATAGTACGATGTAACTTGAAAATACCATTGGGAAACCTTTGATGAACATCTCTGCCGGTGGGAAACCGATGCCAAAGAATGTCCAATCATGCCAAAGTACGCTAAATGCAGGTCTTGTAATCCCCCATTCGATTTGTGGCCAAGGTGTTTCTCCAAGTAATGGTGCAACAATGACCGCAAGAAGCACTACTGGTAAAATACCTAGATTACCGATTGTTTGTAATAATTTATTTTTGTTTCTAATGCTTTTAAAGTGTGTTGAGAATAGCAAGTAAAATCCTAATCCTACGCAGATAATAATAGAATATGGAAACTGGTCAAATCTTGCGCCAGCTTTAAAAATGACCATAACTGCTGCAAATCCGGCACCGAGAATGATACCCGATTGCATAGCATTTGGAACGATATTGACAATTTTCTTACCCAGTCCAGTAATACCAAGGAAAATCGCCAGAACACCCAAGGACATCTCAAATGCGATCAGAGCCTGTAATCGTTCTGGTCCCATTTCAAACTGAGATACATGAATCATCAGCAGTGGAATCGCTGGTGTGATCCAACCCGGAATAACCGGATCTCCTAAAAATACATGGGCACAGTATAAAATACCATTTAGTAATACTACCGCCATCGCAACTTCAAATGGCATGCCCAAATATTCTTGCAGCATCGGAATCGCACCTAAACATACGGCACACATCAATAAACCTTGAATGTAATCTGCCCACTCGAACTTGTAGTGGATAAACGGAATCCTAATCTTAAACGGACCCGCAGGAATATACGGTTGTTCTTTTCCATACTCTCGCGTCATCGCCATAATAACTTCTCCCCACTTTCTCGTATTGGTTTACTTGATACCAGCTATTTTCTTAGCTAGATCTTTTTTATGCTCTAAGTTGCTTTGTCTTGCAATCATAATTCTTTGTGCCTGTGGTGAACCTGCGCCGTGCATAGATTCTGTTCTATAACCTACTGCAGCAGTACCTAACGTCATGTTTTCGATAAGTCTTAAGATACGCATTCTATGCTCTGTTGGTACACCTTCCACACCTGAGAAGTATTTTTCACAAATCGGTCCAAGCTTTGGATGTTTGAAGTCTTTCTCAGATGGCATCGTTACCATGAGACCGCCTGCGATATCCTCTGCAAGTCTTGTAATTTCATATGGGAACCGTGTCACGTTTTGCTTACATACGTTAGCAAGTAACAAATCGATTTGATAGTTGCCTGCTTCTGTTGGATAACCTTCTGCCGAACAAGCGATACCACAGCAGTATAGTGTTTCATTTAAGTGTGTCATCTCTATTAATTTATCTTTGACATGAGATGCTTTGTGAGCGCCATTGAATTCTGCAGCCGTAGCAGCCGCACCGATGAGGACATCACCAACACCGACTTTACATCCGCCGTAACTTTGACGGTGGTAGCCAGCAAATCTTTCAACCAGAACACCTGCAAAATCAACTTCCCCTTTAAGGAAAATTCTATCCTTTGGAATAAATACGTCATCAAATACGACAAGGGCTTCTTGACCACCGAATGTTTTGTTGCCAAGATCGATATCTGCACCTTCTTCAAGTTTTCTTGTATCACAGCTTTGTCTTCCGTAGATCATGAAAATACCATCTGCATCCGTTGGTACTGCGAAAGACACTGCATAAGCCTCGTCGCCTTCTCTCATTGCGATTGTTGGCATGATCAAATGTTCATGAGAGTTAATTGAACCTGTTTGGTGCGCTTTCGCCCCTCTTACAACGATTCCGTCTTCTCTTTCTTCTACGATGCGAAGGAAAAGATCTGGATCTGCTTGTTGGCTTGGTGCAAGGCCTCTGTTACCTTTAGGGTCTGTCATGGCACCGTCGATAGTCAAATCGTTCTCCTGAACGAATTTCAGGTATTTCACAAAATTGTCATGGTAGTTTGTATTGTATTTTTTATCGATTTCATAAGTTGTGCTGAATACGGCATTAAAAGCATCCATACCCACACATCTTTGGAAACAAGTCGCTGTCTTTTGACCAAGAAGTCTTAACATCTTAACTTTTTTTCTCAAATCGTCTGTGCTTTGATGTAAATGGGTGAATCTATTCACCTTTTCGCCTGTCAAATTTGAAGTGGCTGTCATCAAGTCTTCATATTCTGGTTGGTTTGCCAATTCATAAGTCATCGCTACTGCGTTGATAGAAGGTCTGATAATCGGATGATCCACTGGATTTTCTACAAGTTCGCCAAACATATAAACTTTGATATCCAGAGCTCTTAAACTTTCTATATACTCTGCTCCTGTTTTTAATGCCATGATAATCACTCCTCAAA
>JAFGTX010000181.1 GCA_016938815.1 Clostridia bacterium
AAGATCTTTAAGACAGCCTTTTACGGTAGGCGGTTGTTTTAAAAGCTGGAGGAGGACATAAAATCCGATGCAGGCTAGAAGACCTCTCTCGTATTTAAAGAAGAAGGTAGTAGGCCATTGCCACAGAACAACACTTTTGGTGACAGAATAGACTGCAACCATCACCACGCCACCCATCATCTTTCCAAAGCCATGATTCCACCACTGGACATGCATAAATCGACGGATTTGACCGAGCAATGTAATTTTACCCTTCATAGTGTACTCCGTTGAGCCGATTTTCGTATCGCTTGAGTATCAGGTGCAGGTCTTTGCCGAAAACAAAGGCAAAGGCTGCATTTGATATGCCGTGGGCCATATCGTGAAATAATGATGCACCATATAAAGCAATAAAAGTCTGCCATGTATGGGGATAAACGAAATTGAGAAAATGCCAAGCATTCATAATATAGTCAAATAAAAAGCCCCAGAGAAAACAGTAAGCCGCCAGAACAGGCTTTGCAGGAAGACTCTTTTGATAGAAAATCAGACCGGATATACCACCGGCAAGTCCCCAGGCCAGCATTTGCCAAATCGTATATGGGCCGTGTCCAAGAAAACTGTTGGACACTAAAGCTGCAATAATCCCGACCATGAAGCCATTTAAGGGACCAAGCACCATACCACTGATGATGACTAAAAAAGTCGTTGGTTGGATATTGGGCAGTGCTGCGAATGGAATTCGAGATACCCCTGCAAAGGCGCCAAGACTTGCAATCAAAGCAATTTCGTGTGTATTCATTTTCTTTTTTTCATATAGGAATAAGCCAAGGGCTAAAATGCCAACAAGACCTATGGTAATCAAAGTTGCCATGCTATGCACGCTCCTTTAAATTTAATAAAATGTGTTGGGCTGCTTTGCTGGATACCACAGACAAACCGTAGGGCGCAAAGAGTTTGCCGAAATCAGAAACATAGAACAAGCCATCAGAGAGAAGATTCTGTGTTCGGTCCACGACTTGGAGAACGCCACCAGATATGATTGCGATTCTATCGGTCAAATCAGCCATGAATTCCATATCGTGACTAATCACAGTAAGACATATACCTTGTTCTCGCAGAGATTTGAGCAGGCCAATCAGTTGACGTTTCAGTCCCTTGTTCAAACCGCGTGTTGGTTCGTCCAGCAAAAGAACATTAGGCGCACTGGCCAGTACAATTGCAATCGCTGCTCGCTGACGTTCACCGCCGCTTAAATCCCTTGGGTTGCAGTCCAAAAGCGTATGAAGAGCCAAGGTATCGATTATTTTCCCGTAAGTATCATCCCATGTCTTTTTATGCAGGGTCATCACCTGCTTTATTTCCATTCCCAAAGTTGGTTCAAAGAAATAGTCATTCGGATTTTGAGACAGAAATCCAACGTGATTAGGTTTTAAAACCTCACCCTTTTGAGGCTCTAATACACCGGACATAATCTTTAGAAGCGTGGACTTGCCGCTACCGTTTTCACCGATGACACCTAGAATTTCCCCTTTTTTTAAGCACAAACGTTCTACACTGAGATGACGGTCTTTCTGATTGTAAGAAAAAATAATGTTCTGTAAGGAAAGGACAGTTTCTTTTGTATCCTTGCCTGCTGGGTCACTATTTTGCGAAAATGGTTCAGTGGGTTTGGTTGACATAATGAAATTACGTAAACTTCTCCGTGCTTCTTTTACAGAAAGCGGTACATTGTTTAGAATGCGGTTTTGATACGCCTGTCTAAAGGCTATTGTGAAGGCCGATAAGACTTCTTCCACTTCCTCGTGGGATGTTGACACAAAGTCTTTGGCCGTACCTTCAAAAGTAACCTTACCCTCTGTCAGGTAAATGACCCGGTCGACAGCTTCGAGAACCGCATCAAGTTTTTGCTCAATCAAGATGATTGTCATGCCCTGTTCTTCGTTGAGACGTTTGAGGAGACTAAGGATTTCACTGCTGCTGACTGGGTCCAGCTGACCTGTAGGCTCATCCAGAATCAGACCACTGTAACCCATGGCAATAGCGCAACCGATGGCCAATTTCTGCTGTTGACCACCGGATAAGGATTTTGTATTCTGAGTGCGTAAATGACTTAGACCGATATAGTCGAGGATTTCAGCTACCCTTTTTCTCATCGTGTTGTAAGGTAACCCCAAGTTTTCCATACCGAAAGCGATTTCGCGTTCAACGGTGGTCATCAGCATCTGCTTTTCAGGATCTTGCAAGACATAACCGAAGTGATCCGTCTCTATAGAGCCAGTCATGACGCCACCATACAACTTAGGTATAATTCCCTTGATGATTTTCCCCAGTGTCGACTTTCCTGAGCCTGAAACGCCAGAAATCAACGTGAAACTGCCCTGTTTTACGGCCAAGTTCACGTTGGTTAGCGCCGATTTTGGGCGATCGGGATACTTATAACTTATGTTGGTTAAATGACAACTGTTCATATTTTTTCTGCTCCTTAATACCCATATATATGATGCCATAGGTTGCTATAACCAGTAAGACCGTTACAGGTTGCAGAGGTCCGGTAAATGTCGGATAAAAGATAAAATCGTACTCTTTTTGCCATACTGCGTAAATAAAAGATAGGCTTATGATGCCTTCTAGGAAGAGGCAATAAAGATCTCTCTTTTGCCATCTCAAGGGCTGATATTCAGAAGCTGGCGACTTTGTATAATGCCGTACATAAAGTGCTTCGCTTCTGTGAAAAGTGCTTTCCAAAACACTGATGAGGACGACTTTTATCAAATAGACGCTATGCTTGAATTTGCTTTTTAAATCGACATGCTCCAGATTCATTCCCCGCGTCGTCATCACCATTTTCACCCTTTCATATTCATTTTGTAGCGCATCGACGGCGTTGCTGCTCATGGAAAGTGTCAGCGTCAGTTGGCGACAATGCTTGCTCATATAGGTGAAGATGTCCTCTTTGTCCATTATCTTGACGGATAATTGAAAAATTATGATGATGCAAAAAAGTTTCATCGCCATGACAAGGCCATATACTAAGGCTTCCAAAGTGATCATCAGTCCCCATGACCCTAGGCGAATATGGAGAATCACGTGTTCTCCCAAATGCACTAGAAGAGGATTGATTATTAGAACCAGTAGGATTGGCCATTTCGCATATTGCATGTTTTTTTTGATAAAGGCGATCTCATCTGTCAAGACAAGCGTAGCGATGAGTGCTATCAGAACGAGTCCAACGGTAAGGGGGTGTTTGAGTGCCAGTAATTGTATGGTCAGTAAGACAATCGATAATAGACCAATCAGTGGATGCATATGAACTCCTTATTGCACTTCATTTACAAGCTTTAGCGAACTTTGCATGTCAAATAACAATTGAGCACAGCCGCTGTTGCTTAAAGGCATATCATTTGCTTCGATAATAGTCTGGAAAGTGGCTTTTTCTCCGTAAACCCGGTCAAATAGCATTTTTGCAATTGAAAGTGCTTCGTTTGTGGAAATCGAGCGGTTGGCGTCGAATGCCTCATTCAAATCCAGCAACCCTAACTCTAGTAGGGTTTTAATTGAAGTCCAGCCCCATTGGCTTTCCGAAAGATTGCCGTAGTAGGTTGCATCCGTTTCTACGGAAGAATCTAATGTCTTGTATTCTAGATTGAGACCTTTGACCAAGGCATCGTAAAACTTGATGGCAACAATATCGTTATTGGGTTTGAATGTGTTGTCGTTGTAGCCTTTCATATCGTAGCGATAAACCGCATCTATAATCGCCTCATAATGTGGCGTTGATGGTATGACGTCTTTATAGAGCTTAGGCGCAACCATATTTTTGTACTTATCGTGCTGGATGTTATAAACGCTTTTGTTGTAATAAGCCGCAGCAAGCCCATAGAGTCCTTGTTCCGTGGACATGCCGTTATCGTAAATCGGCAAATTGTCTTTTTCATTGAGGACATGGGTGAAACTACCATTTTCCAGTTGAAATCTTAAAAGTGAAGTCACCGGGTTAGAACCGTTTTTTGTCGTCCATTCTTGGCCCATTGGATCAATGCCAAGAAGAGTCAGTCCTTGAATGACCCAAACGCAACTTTCAGGATTATCGGCACCCCATGAGGAAAAACCACCGTCCTCGTTTTGCTTGGATTTCAAGAGTGCCAGCGCTTTTTTAACCGGATCGGCTTCTTTGTCCAATCCGAGAATAGCCATGGTCATGATACCGGCTGCCGTCATATCAATGCCTGATTCCACAAGCTCAGCGTCTGCCGGATCGTAAAAGGTTTTAACGTCCCAAGTGAAACCACCATCCATTTGTTGTTTGTCAACGAGCCATTCGAGGCATTTGTCTCTATTTGGAATCAATTCACCTGCCGTATAGAGTGAAATGACGCCAAAGCAATGTGCATTGATTAGCACACTGCCGATAGGTCGTTTCGTATGCGTGTCTTCAACGGAGTCGGCAAAGTGTCCGTTAGGCAGCATGGTGGCTTTTTCAATTTCAATCAGATTTTTACCACCGAAGTTTTTAGGATCTTTTCCCACAGCGGTAATACCGATAATAGTACGTTGAAAATCTGTATTTTTAACGGTACTGAGTTTGATACCGTTTTTCACTTCTTTTTCCCGGCAAGTGACAGCGTTATTGCCTGCCTCATCCGTCCACTTATCACTGGTCAAATTTTCTCCAAATGCTGAAAGACCTACAGCAGGCCAGTCCATTAGGCCGTTATAACCCTCATTGGCATAGCTTTCATGGTAGTAGGCGATGGTTTCCTGTGCATGATTGTAGACTTCTTCTCGTGTCACGGAAGAAGCTGTGGCAAAAGATACACTGTTTGAAAACAGTAAAATTGACGCTAGAGTCAGTGTGGTTATCTTATTTTGAAATCTCTTCATGGATGACATCCTTTCTTGATCTTGTTTTTTGTAATAATAACGGCGTTGCCAGCATTAGAGTAATCACTAATAGGATCACAAGAGGGAAACTCCCCATGTAGTTTTTACTGCCCATGACACTTACAATATAGCCAACACCCGTATATAGCGGGTTAATACAGTTAATGAGGGATAGATCATTGTCAAATGCCACAGTGACTACCGGTTTATTGATGAATATCATACTGACCGTATAGATCGGAATGGCAATAAAGGTAACAAAGGCGTAAGTCCATATGCCCCATCCCTTGTAGCACTCAGTATGAAGCAGGTAAAGTTGTAAACCGAATAAGCATACGACGGCATAGGTCGCCCATAAAGAAACCAGTGGTAGTTGAAAGAGCTTGTAGGCCAGCATGAGGCTCAACAAGGTAATGCTGGTATGGTAGTGCCAATCATGGGCATTCTTGATAATAAACAAGAGTTGGACCAGCAGTGTAAAAACAAAAGTGACAATGACGATGGCCGTATTTTTCCCCATGTCGTAAATGGACGTACTTTGTTGTAAAAAATAAAGCAATAAGCCACTTAGAAACAGAAGTAGCCAGTGTAGACTGATTAAGCGCTTATTCATAGCTGACACCGCCTTCCATATCAAGGGTTTTAACGGTCATTATTTTTTCTTTCACCACCTCTTTCTTATTTTCCAACATGATTGTACCCTCTCCTTCTTCAAAACCAAGGAGCAGCGGCTGATCCCATTTAAAATCATTAGACGCCAGATACCAATTTTGATACTCGTTGAAAAGAAGGGATTCATCCATGGACCAGTGCCCTTGTTTTACAAAAGCCATTTGTCGGTCATAGGGCTTTTGCGGTTGAACCGGAGGATTCAACTGATAGTCCAGTGTAATGGTTTGTCCTGCCAGCATTGTTCCGATTGGGATAAGGGCATCACCGATGAGTATGGCACTTTTATCGAGCGTGGTTTTCCCATACCAAGAAAGGTTACCCGTGACATGGTTCTGATCTAGAGTGAGGTCGCATTCATAAGTCCTGTCGGTTGTTGGGTCAAAATACTGACTGTATATGATTTCAGTCTGTTCATCTTCCGATGCTGTTTTTGTCAGAAATACATTGTGGTTTCCAAGCACATGGCTAGCGTTTTGCCCCCTTTCCACGCTGTGGAGACAACTAATGACACGCTTTGCATCACCTGTTTCCCATTGAATGGTCGTCAGGCTTGCCAGAGGTCTTGTATAAATTACGTTCAGTATGATAAAGCAGAAGACTGGCAGTAGAAAGTACCCAGCTAATCTATAGGTATCACGGCACTTGGGTAACCAGATAAAAAATAGGCCGAGTATGGTGAAGACACTTACTATGATTAGTAACATTCGCGCAGCATTGCTATCTAAATGAATGCTGTTTTTTGCGATACTTCTGTAATTATTGACATTGACGCCCGGATAGTTATTTCTAGTCGGATGTTCATTTACATACACCATTAAATCGGAAATGTTGGCAATAAGGCCAAATCCATAGTCCAAGTGGTCGATGCCCTGCATATCAGATAGGAAACCCGAATAGGTCCGATCGATTGTCTTATCCTTCTGTACAAGTATGGTACCGCCTTTTGCGACCCACTCAAGCAGCGTATTAACCTCATCCTCGCTAAGTCTATCGGTATAAAAGTTATCGATGTAAATCACATCCAACATATCTAGGATACTTTGTGATGACAGCATCTGAGGCTTCAAGGCATATAACATGGCCTTCTCTGTATTGGATTCATTTACCACAAAATCAGAAAGTGCACCAACGGCCTCTTGATCACTGAGATGACAGATGACTTCAGATCGACTAATCGTTTGATTACCCCTCTTATGTTCATAGTGAATCGGCGTTTTGGTATCGGTGATAAATAAGGTGCTCGTGATGGGTGTATCCTTTCTGATTTCCTTTTCTGAAAGCGTTAGGATGACTGCCCTATCCCCTTGTTCCAAGATGACTGTATCTCCCTCTTCTAGAAGTTCTGGATTCAAGATCTGGATAGGTACGGGTTTCATGGTCGGAGCACAATTATCTATGCCGATAGTTATTTTCAAGTCTTCAGCAAAAGCAAAACTGCCAACAAAAGCGAATGCTATCAGAAGTGTCGTAAAATATTTTTTCATGTTTTCTCCTCTATTCAACGTATGGACAATTGATGACCTTTTCACCAGAAACTACAACACTGAACATCTGCTGAACCTTTTCAGGGGATTCCAGCAATAGATTAAGGGCATTTTTTACGCCCAACTCATCAGTTCCAGTAATGCACCAAAAGGGCTTTAACCCGTTGATACCAGGCGAATGGGCAAAAATAAATCCAGCGTTTTCATTATAGGTTTCAATGACTTGTCCTTTGAAGTCAATGGTAGAAAGTCCAGCTTCTGTGAATTTGCCGTATACCCCTACCATTTTATTCTTCTTGTTTAGGGTCGTTAGGAATTCGGAACCTTCGGACAGATCCGTCCAAGTCCCCAGAGCAATGACGTAGTGATCAGGATCCTGCAGCATCTCCGGCGTATATTCCGCCATCAAAACGGTTTGGACACCGTGTTCACGGAGTGATTGCTGCAAGGTTTCTGCGTCTGATTTAAAGGAATCATCGTATAGAATCACCGTGTCGCTGACAACGCCACCATAGCCACTTTTAAAGGGCTGTGGATAGGAACCGACGACAGCAGGAATGAACATGGTCACGGACCAGTCGTGGTAATCCCACCAAATGATATCTCCCGGCTGAGGTCTATATTCAGCTACGCCGACAGGCGCAAGGATACCGTTGACCCAGTAGAACCAATCCGCTTTCTTTCTCTCGTCTCCAGTATAAAAGGTAAAACCAGATTCTAATCCATTGATTTCATTTACAAAACCGCCACCATAAGCCGTGGCAATATCCAAGTTTCTAAACAAGACTTCCATGCCGACCTCATCTTTTACCAGACCAACTTCCTTATTGAACATTTCTTGATGACCGAAGTTGTTGGTAACCACTAAGTCAATTTGATAGGGGCTGCCGATGTCACCACTGGCTTTGAGAGCCTGTACGTTTTCTGAGGCTGGCTTACCTTCTTGGTATTTGATTTCCCCCTGTACAGGCCCCTTGTAATTGGTATAGGTAATACCATCGATGGTGACTTCTTCTACGGGGTCACTGGCTATTGCAGCACTGGTATCGGTATTGGTAATGACCACATCCTCCGGTACACTGGTGCATCCAGCAAGTAATAATAGGATTAAGAGTATGGCTGAAAATCTTGTTTTTTTGTTCAATTTCATTGTAATTGTCCTCTCCATATTTTTTGGAAGAAAAAAGAAAGGCAACAAAACCCTAATGCATTATTAGAGCTTTGTTGCCTTCAGTTTTCTGATCAGCGATATGATTTAATTTACCATAATATTATATCAGTAATCACCTTGAATTTAAAGGATTAAAAAGACGAAGTCCCTACCTAAGTAAGTTCTTCGCCTTCTCTGGTTATTATTCTTGAATCAGGACTTTTGATAGTTCATCTAACAGTACAGCGACTTCATCTCTCTGTGCTTTTTCTGTTGGTAAGAAACCTCTAACCGTTAAACTGTCCATGATGCCAAGTTGTTTGACAAGGCAAACAGACGGTTGTGCCCAATTTGCAACAGTACTATCTTCTTGTGTGTCAATTTTTACTAGATAATGCTGTTCTTTTAGAATGTTTGCCATGACACAAGTAATTTCTTGTTGTGTGATATAGCCATTTGGATCAAATATGGTTGATGATTTACCATTCATCCATCCTTTAGCAACAACTGATTTAACGTTTTCAGCGTACCAAGTGTCATTTTGTACGTCATCAAAGGTGACTTTTGTTAAGTCTGATTCTGTGCAGTCTGAAACCGCTGCCATCAAACGGTTTAGCATAGTAGCAAATTCCGCTCTGGTCACTTTTTCTTCTGGCATGAAGTTGTAGGCGTCTTTTCCATTAATGACATCTAAGGCACTTAATCGCTCGATAGATTTTTTTGCCCATAAATCGGTTGTCACATCATCGAAGTTTTTAGATTCCGGTTTTACGAAGAATTGGGACAAGTGAGGCGTCTTAAATGTCACCATTTTCGTTTCCTCATTATAAACACCGGCAAATTTTTCGAAGGTACCATCTTCATTTTCGTGATAAACAACTAGTTTGTGTGCGGTATCCGTTCCAGCATTATATGGAATGGATACTTCAATGGGTTGATCGAAAGTGCGTTTTTCCAGTCGATTAAGGGAAAGTTGCACATCAATAACCTGACTATCATTTTTTATAAAGGCTTTCAGTGTTGGACTTTGATCTTCACGATTCACTCGGATCAATGATACTTTGATTTGATTGCCAGTCGATGCATTAATGACTTCTGAAGGCAGTTCAACAGATCCGATTGGCGTCGTAACGATAACCGGCGACGCTTTTGATAAACCTGAATTATTCAGTGATACCTTGTCAATATAAGCGGTTACTTGATTTTCTTGATCGGTATCGACTTTCAATACTACTTTTGGAACAACAGTTTTTATTGGCGTTGTCCCTGTTTTTTCTAATAATTTTTTTGTCAACTCTGTAGATTGTTTGTTAAGTGCTTCTATATCCACTAAAGAAATGCCATTGAATATGGCTACGAAACCATCATCTCTTGTTTCAGCGGTAATTTCAGTTTGTGCATTCAAGAATGCTTGTGCTGAAGCTGTCATCATTGCATCTAATTGCTCTTGTTCAGCTGATGTGATGTTCTTTTTAACGGCTATTACGTTGGATGCAAATTCATCAACAAGTGCATCCATGTTTTCGCTGCCATTGCCTTTATCAAGGATGAGTTGGATCGTGTTTAATGCATTGTCTGTATTTGCCTTAATGGCTTTTAAGGCACTTGCTGTTGCCATTGACCGTTCTTCTTGATCTACATCACTCTGTGCCAGAATCTTTGTTGACTTTGCAACTGATGACATCAAATCATTTGTGTAACTTAATGTGCTTTTAGCGGCCTCTGGCGTCTCAATTTTATCCAAAGACCATCGAATTAACTCTGCTGCATCTTGTGCATTGCTGGAAAGTTGAATGGCGTCTTCTTTTGTGTTGGCGCGTAACATAGCACCGTATACTTTATCTCTTACGTTATCAAGACTGCTGATTGCTTCACTTTCAGTGGTGCTTTCTTTTCTAAGTACAGCATAGGCTTCTGTATATTGTGTTGCAATTGGCGTCTTTGTTTCTTTAGTGCCATTATAACTGCTGCCACCACTGCCTCCTGATGATTTTGGATTGCCGACAGTTAAGGATACAGGCACTGGATGAACCATATCGTAGAGACCATTAAGTTTATGATACGCCGAAATACTATAATCGCCATCTTCATCAAAGAAAAGTGTTGCCTTACCTTCGCTATTTGTCCTGTAAGGACTTTCCTCTCCATTAATAAGAATAACTGCATTTGAAATGGCTTTTTTCTTATAGATGTCCTTAAGTGTGATTTCTAGACTGTCCTCTTTTTGAATCTTACTTGCGCTCAGCTTTATACTTGGGAATAATGCATCATAGCCATATGCAGAAAAATACCACGTGATATCGTCGTAATCGTTTAACGACAAACCTTCACTTCCGACATTTGGCAAAGAGCCATTTACGTTGTACATCCAACCAGACGTTCCAAGAAGATCAAATTCTTTTTCACCATTAATCATCGACAGATAAAGTCCGGTACCATAATCTTCAAATTGATAGGATATATTCTTTTGTCTAAGCGCACTTTCGATAGCATGTGCATGAGAGGCACCATTTGGGAACTTATCAATATCCCAACCCGTTGAAGGTTTAGTAGAGCTTCCTGTACCTTCAGATAGATAAGGGGTCAAATTATAATTTTGGACGTACATGAGTTTCCTAGAAATAATATCGCCGTCATAACCAACGACACGCATGTAAACAGGAACGCCACTTGGTTTTTCGTCCTTACCATCTCCTGAAGTGTTTTTATTAGGAACTATTGTAGCAACAGCACTCAGTGTGGATTTATTGCCAAAACAATCTTCTGCTATAATTTTATAGTTGTATTCTGTGCCCGTTACTAATCCGGTATCGGTCAATGCGGCATCTGTGACAGTTTTATAAACGTTGTCGAAGTCATTTCTATATACGTGATAAGCAGTAATCGGTGATTCGTCATAGGCTTTAAAGTTGAGTGTGACGCTATTCTCGCTTATATTCATTGCATTGATGAAAAGGTTCTTAGGACCAGTCGTATCAGCAAGAACACCATAAGTGGAAAAATGATTGATGGAGGCTATAAGCGCCTTGCCTTCACGTGTAGATTCAACGTATTCCCATGCCTTTGTCGTTTCATTGTAATAATAAATCGAAGAGTACTCTGCCAAGGCCATATCAGTGATTGGCAATTTCAGTTTTGCTGGTGCAGCCAAAGTGGCATCGCCAATATCAACTTTGAGAACAGATCCAGATTGTTTAACGGTTGCAGTTTGAGGAATTATAGCCTTATCAATTTTTTGAACTTTGAAAGTTGCATCCTCTTTAGTTGTTATATCATCGAATGTGATGGTTTCACCACTTGGATAAACAAATTCTGTGTTCTCCTGCAAAGTTTTGTCGCTATCGTAATCCGATTCGACGACAGGGGCATATGTCAAAGCGAACAGGTAACCACTATCGTTGCTGTAGTAGATATTGCCATCTTCATCGGCAATTGGTGATGAAAGACAGTAGTTCTTGTCGATTGGGATGTAAATATCTGTGACTTCAGGCGCTGTCGTATTGCCTTCAAAGTCCTTGATCATATACAAACCACCTGGATTATTGTTGCGTGTAAAGTAAATGTTGATTTGCTTGTTTGCGTCTGTACCATAGGCAGTTGTAGCAAGTAAGCCACCTTGAATGCCTCCGCTACCAACAGTTGCAGAGTAGATTTCCGATAAATCATCTAGTTTAAAGACTGTGATATGACCTTGATCTGTTTTTCCAGAACCAATATATATTCTGCCATTATAGACGATGGCCGGTGATGTACTTGCAGCAGGCAAGTTTGCTGTCATATAGGTCGTATCATTAAATGTACCATCTTTATTCAATGCAACTGCATGTACTTTCGAGTTTTCAGCACTGACAATGACTTTTTCGCTTGTAGGATCGTAAACAACACAATTTCTGATTTGACCACCAAGCGCCAAAGAATCAACTTCTTGACCCGTCCTGAGGTCTGCTGAAATCAATTGCCCGTCATCGCCTGCAAAAACGATCACGTCGTCCACAACAGCACCACCACTCCAGTAGTAACCATTGCTTGATTCATGTCTCCATACAGGTGTATTTTCCTCGGTTCCTGAATTAGGATCTTTGTCTTGAACTTTGATGCCGACATAAGCGCCTTCATTAGAAGCATTTGGACCAGA
>JAFGTX010000182.1 GCA_016938815.1 Clostridia bacterium
AGTGATAAGTCCAGCGCTTTGAAATACCAAGTGAGCGCTTCATCAAAAACGTCATCGATCGTTTCATAATTGCCAATCAATATATAGGCATCTATGAGTGACGTTCTGTCCGCTGCGTACTCGGAAAATTCCTTTACCTTCTTTATGAAAGCTCTGCCCAGCTCACTTTCCCCCATCGCCCAGTAATAACCGGCAATCAGGGCATACTGAGCCATCATGAAGTCATTGGAACCGCTGATCATTTCTCTTTCGACCAGTCGATTGACCGCCTCATTGGCTTCCTTTATATGTGCGTCAAGTGCATAACGCAGTTTATTCACAACGTCTATGTCTATTTTTACGGTCTCCATCTCAGCACCAAACCTTCTATCGTAGTCTTATCTACTAAGTAATACCCAAATTCCTATATTTTATTATATCAATATTAGCTAAAAAAAAATACCGCTGTCTCAAAACAGCGGTACTTAAGCATCAAAACTGTAAACTCTTTACAAGTTTTCACCCATTAGAATAAAATGGCTTTGTTGATATATGCTACAAGCTCATCAATTTTAACGCGTTCTTGCTCCATCGAATCTCTATGACGTACCGTCACACAACGGTCTTCCTGAGATTCAAAATCGTATGTGATACAGAATGGCGTACCGATTTCATCGTTTCTTCTGTAACGCTTACCAATACTGCCGGCATCATCGTAATCCACATTGAAGTACTTTGAAATTTCTGTATAAACTTCAAGGGATTCATCACTTAATTTCTTACTAAGCGGTAAAATACACGCTTTGAATGGTGCTAATGCCGGATGGAAACGCATCACTACCCTTGATTGTCCATCTTCCAGCATCTCTTCTTCATAGGCATTAACAAGAAATGCAAGAGTTACTCTATCTGCACCTAGAGATGGTTCGATACAGAATGGCAAATATTTCTCATTGGTCATAGGGTCTTGGTAACGCAAATCCGTACCCGAAACTGTCATATGTTGTTTTAGGTCATAATCTGTTCTATCCGCAATACCCCATAATTCGCCCCAACCAAATGGGAATTTGAATTCGATATCCGTCGTTGCATTAGAATAATGTGATAACTCTTCTGCACTATGATCTCTGAACTTCACGTTGTCTTTTTCGATGCCAAGAGTCAAGAGCCAGTTCATGCAGTATTCTTTCCAGTAAGCAAACCACTCAAGGTCCGTACCAGGCTCACAGAAAAATTCCAATTCCATTTGTTCGAATTCTCTGGTTCTGAAGGTGAAGTTACCCGGTGTGATTTCATTTCTGAAAGATTTACCAATTTGACCAATACCAAATGGTACTTTCTTTCTTGCTGTTCTTTGTACGTTTTTGAAGTTTACGAAAATACCTTGAGCCGTTTCAGGTCTTAAGTAAATTTCTGTGCTTGAATCCTCAGTAACGCCTTGGAATGTTTTGAACATCAAGTTGAACTGTCTAATCGACGTAAAGTTAATCTTGCCACAGTTTGGACATTTGATACCATTTGATTCAATGAATTGCTCCATTTTCTCATTTGACCAGCCGTCAACGATTTGACCTTCTTGTCCACTTTCAGCGAAGTAATCTTCAATCAATTTGTCTGCTCTGTAACGGGTTTTACAATCCTTACAATCCATCAAAGGATCGGAAAAGCCGCCTAAATGACCTGACGCTTCCCAAGTTCTTGGGTTCATCAGAATCGCACTGTCAAGACCCACGTTATAAGGTGATTCTTGAATGAATTTTTTCCACCAAGCTTTTTTTACATTGTTTTTCAATTCCACCCCAAGCGGACCGTAATCCCATGTATTTGCGAGTCCATCATAAATTTCAGACCCTGGAAAAACAAAACCTCTTGATTTTGCCAAAGATACTATTTTCTCCATTGAAACTGTCGTCATAATCTTTTCCTCCTCAAAAAATAAAAAACCCTTCGTCCACAAAGGGACGAAAGGTTACTTCCGCGGTTCCACCCTTTTTGACCAAAAGGTCCTCTTAATCAAACCGGCTCCAAAACGCCTTCACTGATCCTCACCATCGGTTTTCACCCACCACCGACTCTCTAAAGATGATCCACCAGTTACTACTCTTCTTCAACGCCATCGTAATTTCTCATTTATTATACTGAATAATCCAGTCTTTTTCAAGACTACTCTTCAGTTTTTTCCTTCTCCAATGACTCATCTAAAATAATGACATCTTCTTCTTCAAGTTCGTCTTCTTCTAGAAAATCATCGTCTCCCGCCACTGTGTGTTTTTCCTTTTCGCGTGCGAATTTATCTTTCACCTTGTCTACCTTGTTCTCTGTGTACTCTTTGACATCGATGATTTCGCCATCATCCTTGATGATCTTCAAGTCACAGCCCGCTACAAGCGCTGCCAGAATAGACGCAACTGTTGCCGGTGTAAAAATAAGCGCACCCACTAGACCCGCTAAAATAGGAATATCAACAACCACTTTACCGTTCTTTTCAAGGGTAATTCGTGTCACATTGCCTTTTTTAATCGTGTCTTTTAATAGTCCGATAATCTCTTCACCGTGGATATAAGGTCTATCTGATGAAGATTTGTCTTTCTTCAACGTTTCAATGTAAATAATCGCCTCAACAACATCACCTTCAGAAAATTGAAGTGCTTCCTTTGCCTGATGATAAGTCGCTCCCGTTCTGTTAATCACTTCATCGATTTGTTCTAAAGTAATACTCATAAAATCACTCCTTCAAGATATTTAAAGTATCTAAAAACTCAATACTCTTAAACCGTTTAACGCCTACATGATGCTTCAAATAATTATTTAGTAATATATCCATTTTCTCTACGTAAAAATCATTTATTTCTAATTGGCACAATTTAATTGTATCTTCATTCAATATTAAAGTCATTAATCTGGATAACTTTTTACCAATTTTTAATCCTTTTTTCAGATTTAAGGCACAGGACTCGCAGAGTACTCCGCCCTCTTCAATCGACATGAAATAAAGTTGCTCCTCATTGCCGCACTGGATGCAGGCCGTCGTTTCAGGGCGATAGCCCAATAAATCTAGGCATTTCAACTCATAGACCACCTTTAGAAATCGTCCGCCGGCACGCTGGTCCTTCAAACACTCCAGCACATTTTTTAAAATCGAAAAAAGCTTCAAATTTGCCGTATCCTCCGGCAAAACAAAACTGGTCAATTCCACAAAATAAGAAGCGTATGTCAAGGATTCCAAGTCCTCTCGAATGGTATAGTAGGCGTCATATACCTCTACACTGTTGACATAATTCCATTTCGCACCCATAGATAGACTATACTCACCATAGACAAAGAGCTGTGAAGCCGCATTTAACTTGGAACGGGCATTTCTAGCACCCTTGGCTACCGCTGTAATCTTGCCATGCTTATCCGAAAACAAGGTAATCAAAATATCCGAATCGGACAATTTGACGGTTTTCAATACAATACCACTCGTCACCAGTCTCATATCAGTTTCCTAAAGTCGTAATCATCAACGTTGCCAAGGTAAAGTAAATGCTTAGCCCTGTAATATCAATCGTTGTTGTGATGAATGGCGCAGACGCCACCGCAGGGTCAATCCCGATGCGTTTAAAGGTTAGAGGCACCAAGGTACCAATCGTTGCTGCCGTCACCATATTCGCCCACATGGCCACACCGACGATGAGGCACATGAGGTAATTGCCGTCCTGCATAAAGAAGACAATCGCTGCAACAAGTAAACTACAAGCAAGACCAACCAGCATCCCAACAAAAATTTCATGAATCAAGGTCTTCATTACATCACCAGTTTCAATATTACCCGTCGCAATATTTCTTACGGTCAAAGTAGACGACTGAGTGCCTACATTACCGCCCATACCAGCAAGTAGCGGCATGAAAAGTGCCAATGTCGCATTGGTTGATAGGGCATCCTGAAACCCACTAATGACCGTTGCAGAAAGCATGCCGCCAAATACCGTAATAATCAACCAAGGCAAACGTGAGCGCACTGAGGTGATGATCTTAGTACCCAGACCCTCGTCATCGTAGTCCTCCAGTTCAGAAGAACCCACGAATTTAAGGATATCTTCCGTCGCTTCCTCTTCGATAACGTCGATGACGTCATCAACTGTGATAATACCGATCAAGGTATTTTCATCATCAACAACAGGAATCGCAAGCAAGTCATACTTGGATACAACCCTTGCAACTTCCTCCTGGTCATCATTTACATTTACCGAAATGACATTCGGATTCATGATCTCTTCAATAGGTTGTCCCGGTTTCGAAACAATGAGCTCTCTGAGGGAAATAACACCTACTAGCCGTTCTATGTGATCGGTCACAAAGACATAGTATATGGTTTCCGCTTCAGGAGCCTCTTCTCTCAATATTTCAATAGCTTCATAACAGGTCGTATCCTGAAAGACAGAAATATAGTCTTTCGTCATGATACCGCCGGCTGTATCCTCGTCATATACAAGAAGCGCCTTGACGTCATCTGCATCTTCATCATTCAAGAAGGCCATGATTTCTTGCTGGCGAAGCTCACTGAGTTCGCCCAGCTTATCAACCATGTCATCCGAAGACATCATGTCCAGGACGACAATTTTCTGTTCAATCGGCAATGCTCTCACAAGTCTACTGAACGTTTCTGAATTAATATCTTCAAGTACGTCTGTTGCCATATCCCAAGGGAGTAAGGTAAACAGACGATTCTGATCATCATCCTCTAAATCGACTAACACTTCAGCAATATCGGCGGGGTGAACATTCTCTATAAATTCTCTTATTTTTTCGTCGTCATTGTTGTGAAGAAACTCTTCCAAGTTTTCAAGAATGTCAATTCTGAAATCTTCATTCATTGTGTCCATGTTCAACCTCCTCTATTAATATCGCCGTCGCAAATCATGCTGCCACACTTTATTTACGATAGCCAAATCCTTTTAACATGCTTTCATCATCGCGCCATCCTTCGCGCACTTTAACCCATAATTCAAGGAATACACGCGAGCCTAAAAGTCTCTCGATATCTTCTCTGGAACTCTTGCCAATACCTTTAAGCTTTCTACCGCTTTTACCAATGATGATCCCCTTGTGGCTTTTCTTCTCACAGACAATCGTTGCACTGATATCGATGATATCCTTGCCATTTCTCTTTTTCATTCGGTCAATCTCTACCGCGACACCATGTGGTATCTCATCATCGATGTAATGCAGTATCTTTTCACGAATGATTTCAGAAACGATCACCCGCTCCGGTTGATCCGTAATCATATCATCCGGGTAGAGCATCGGTCCTTCAGGTAGAAGATCAATGATCTTGTTCAGCAAGGCCTCGACATTCTTATTCTGAACCGCAGAAATACCCATAACATAATTGATAAACTCATACTCGCTGTACTGATCGAACAGCGCCTTATAAGCCTCAGGTGTCAGTAAGTCAATTTTATTGATCGCTAAAATAACAGGTGTTTTAACTTCTCTTAAAGATTCCAGAATGAATTTGTCGCCAGGGCCAATTTCTGTAGATTCATCCACCATAAATACAACAACGTCCACTTCGTTCAAAGTCTCTGTCGCCTCAGTTACCATATATTCACCCAACTTGTTCTTAGGCTTGTGAATACCCGGTGTATCAATAAAAATTACCTGTGCACCCTCTGTATTGTAGATTGCATGAATCTTATTTCTCGTCGTCTGGGGTTTATTGGACATAATGGCAATCTTCTCACCTAGAATGTCGTTTGTCAATGTTGATTTGCCGACATTCGGCCTACCAATAATCGTGACAAATCCTGATTTATAATTCAATTTTACGCCTCCTATTTATTCAATTCCGATTTTTCAAACGCATATGGCATCAGCTCTGTCAATTTATAGACTTTATACTCCATGCCTTTTGCTAAAATAACATCCATCTCATCTGCAAATTCCGACAATACCTGTCTGCAAATGCCACAAGGGAAAGTGATGTCCCTTGTTCTGCTGACAATGGCAATCGCCGTAAACTCACGCTCACCTTCTGAAACCGCCTTGAAAATCGCCGTTCTCTCTGCACAGTTTGTCGCGCCATAAGAGGCACATTCCACATTGCATCCTGTGTAGACCTTGCCCGACTTGGTCAATAAAGCGGCACCTACATTAAACTTTGAATATGGCACATAAGCATTTTCCATCACTTCATAAGCCATTTCAACTAATTTTCCATATTCCATATTTTTACTCCTTCTATTCTGCTTCAACTTCTCCTGAATCAAATTTCACCCAGTTCTCATCGTTGTATCTTGTCGATGGCACCACTTGAATCCAAGATTTACCCGGATTAAGCGCCAGTTCTTCGCCATTTTCATTATAATAACGTGTCAAACTGCTTCGATCCGCCTTTTTCCATGTCATTTTGATTATTTCACCCGCTGAAATATAATAGCCATCACCTGAACCGATAATGCCAACTTCTAAACGCCCTTCGCTATCCAACACTTTATGCGATGCATATTGTACGATGACATTGGTCACTGCAAGCTCCGTTCCGTCATTTTCGTCGCTGTAGGGTTTGCCATTAACCAATCTCTCGTATAATTTCGTCTCCTCATTGTAGACAAAACCGACATGGTAACCGTCTTTATCGCGCGTGGTCGGTTGTATATAAATCACATCTAGACCTATACATGCACTGCCATTAATGGATTCTACCGCATCTTTGAACTTAAGCGTGTCATAAGACACTTCTGTCCTATAACCCTTACGATCACCCTCTTTGATAATCACAGAAGCATTTGAGTACATATTGTGAGGGATACGCTTATGTTTCAATCTCCAAAAGACATTACTGCCGCTGCTTAGGCCATCAATATCTGCCATATTCAATGCTTTAATATCCTTTTTAGCTTGTTCCGAGCCGCCTACATGCACATAATATGGGTCGTATTCAAGCGCTCTAGATATATAATATGGTCGTGCACTTCTGATTGGGCCTAAGTTTTCAGGCATCGCCGACTGGAAGACAGCCATATAACGTGTTATATTGCCTTCTGCCAAGATTTCGTAGATGATATCTGCATCCTTCAAACCTGCTTGTGGTCGTGCACCAAAGTGATTGTCCAGCATCGCTACAATAGGTCTCTGGCCGATCAGCGATTCATCTACGTACAAGCCTGTCAGCGGCGCTTTGGCCTTGCCAGTCAAATCGATGGCAGGTTCTTCTACTTCTGTCACATCGTCTAAGGACAATGAATCCTCATCCGTATTGATTTCCACCGTTTTTGTATCATTTGCTGTTCCACTATCAGCGGGTGTTTCTGACGCTTGTCCCGACTTGGGACTACAGCCACCTAAAACTGCCAACAAACTTATCATCAAACCCACAATCAGTAGTTTTTTTATATTTGCCATGATATCCCCCTAGTCTCTTGTAATACCAGCAGCTTCGAGCACTGCTTCTTCTCTCTCTCTCATAATCGCTTTGTCCTCTTCAGTCATATGATCATAACCAAAGAGATGGAACATGGAATGTACTGTCAAATAGCACAGTTCTCTCGTCAGCGAATGTCCAAAATCTTCTGCTTGCTCCACAGCGCGCTCCAATGAAATGACAATATCACCTAGGAGCACATGTTCTTCCTTTTCAGTCTCCGCAAACACATCATCGTATTGGGGGAAGGACAAGACATCCGTCGCCGCATCCTTGTTTCTATAATCACGATTCATCACACGAATCTTCTCATTATCGACAAATAAGACGCTCACTTCGCAGAACTTATCTAGTTCTTCATGCTCAACGACGCGCATGATCAGATTTTCCAATAAGGGTTCAATCTCCTCAGGAATCACACATTTGTCCTGATCGTTAATATAATTGACTTCTACCATAAAGCCTCCTATTTTCTATGGGGTTTGTTTTCTTTTTGATGCGGCGCTTTTGTCTCTTGATGTGCCGCCTTTTTATCACGCTTTTCATAACATTCTATGATTTTCTTGACCAAACGGTGTCTTACAACATCGCGATGGGTCAGTTCCACAACAGCAATGCCTTCGACATCACTTAAAATTTCCACAGCATCTTTGAGACCCGATTTCTTGCCGCCAGGCAAATCCACCTGAGTCGCATCACCGTTGACGACGACTTTAGAACCAAATCCAAAGCGCGTCAGGAACATTTTCATCTGTTCTTTAGTGGTATTTTGAGCCTCATCTAAAATGATAAAGGAATTATCCAGTGTTCTACCACGCATATAAGCGAGTGGTGCCACTTCAATCAAGCCGCGTTCCTTATACTTTAGATAGGTTTCTGCTCCTAGGATGTCATAGAGTGCATCGTAAAGTGGCCGTAAATAGGGATCTACCTTATCTTGTAAATCACCCGGCAAGAAACCCAGGCTCTCTCCCGCTTCCACCGCTGGACGTGTAATGACGATTCGGCTGACTTCATTATTTTTAAAAGCCCTCACTGCCATAGCCACCGCTAAATAAGTTTTACCCGTTCCAGCAGGTCCGACACCAAAAGTGACATCATTATTTAAAATCGACTGGTAATATTGCTTCTGACCCAGTGTCTTTGATTTTACAAATTTACCCCTTGAGGTAACGACGATAATGTCGTCATTCAATTCTGCAACGCGCGAAATATCCCCTTCTTGAACTGAATTAATATAATAGTCCAGCTTCTGCTCATCAATCAAGTTGCCGGTTTGAATGGTGTCCATCAAACTGATGACCAGCGTTTCCACCATATTCACGTAATCGTGATTTTCTCCGATGACAATGACTTCATTGTCTCTTGAAGCAATTCTAACTGGAAATGTATCCATAATCACTTTCACATTATGGTCAAGCGTCCCAAATAGTTTATGGAGCATATCTGCATCTTCTACTTGAATGCGTCTTTCAACTGCCATGAATTTCAAAACCCTCCTTCTACCTCTGAGTTCTTTTCCATTATACCATTTACTGGTGCCAAGTCATACAGCGTATTTTTACAAAAGCACTTGCTTAACCGCTAAAAATCCCCTTTGTTTAAAGGGGATTGTATTAAATCCTAGCGTCTCCCATTTAAATATGGTCACACTTATTGTAAAATAATTCTATGATTACCATATTACTCATCGAAGAAAATCCCAAACTCTCCATTCATATTCGCAATCAGTTACTTACAATATCCCCGAAACTATATATCGTCAACATTTTCAATTATACCGATGCCATCCAACATGCCTTTTCTCAAGTCTTCGATATAATAATTTTAACACTTTCCCCAGCAAATAAAAATAGTCTCAGTCTACTGCGTCAGCTTAGGAAATCTCCCAGCTATCACCTTGCCCCTGTCGTATGTCTCACAAAAGAAAACACATTACCAGAAAATATTCACACGACGCTAAGACCTTATGCCATAAGTATTCAAAAAACTATTTACATTTATCCTATAAAAATGTTTATTATCAAGTGATCCTCGAGACCATTTTATTTGTCGAATACCATCAACGACGCATCAAACTTCGTACCACCAATGAGGTCATTTTTTATAAGCACATGCTTCTAAGCAAATTTACAACCTATCTTCCCAAAGAATTCATACAGATTCATCAATCTTTCATCGTAAATTCAGCCTACATATCACACATTAAAATGAGCACACTCAGCCTGAAAATCAGATTTTATGAGCAGGATTTGCCAATCGGTCGGCATTATAAGGAAAACATTTTAGAGTTTCTTTGCAACAAACAATAGCTTTAAATTATCGACTTCATCAGAAAGGACATCAAACCGCCTATCTTTGTAGCCATAAACATCGACTATCATCATTTTATTTTTTTTAAGCAACGCTCTTATTGTATCACTGGAGTGATATTTTTCAACAATTTTCACTTGCTCTTTTTTATAATCGTATTCTTG
>JAFGTX010000183.1 GCA_016938815.1 Clostridia bacterium
ATTCCAACAAAGATGCCAGCTCACATTACAGCCAATACAGGTATGGATGTTATGGCGCATGCGGTGGAAGCATACGTTTCAACAGCAGCAAGTGATTATACAGACCCACTTGCTTACAAGGCAATCAGACTGGTTTTCGATAACTTATCACAGGCTTACGAAGAAGCAGAGGACTTGAAAGCGAGAGAAGGTATGCACAATGCATCTGCTTTAGCGGGTATGGCTTTTACCAATGCTTCACTTGGCTTAATTCACAGCTTGGCACATAAGATCGGTGGGGAATTTGGTATTACTCATGGTCTTGCCAATGCGATTCTTATGCCTTATATCGTGGAGTACAATAGAAAATCGACTCATAAGGTCGATGAGTTGGAAGAAGAATTAGGCATCGATAACTTACCAGATGCACTTCGTGAATTGAACAAACAACTCAATATTCCATTGACCTTGAAAGAGGTCAAAGAAGTTGAGATTAGTGAAGATAAATTCAAGGCAGTACTCGATCGTATGAGTAAAAATGCCTTTGAAGATCCATGCACCTTGACCAATCCACGTCAAAGTTCAGCTGAAGATGTAAAGAAAATCTATGAATGTGCGTTCTATGGTACTTCCGGACTTACCATCTAATCACATCACAAGTAAAAACAAATGCAGGTGTCAAAACATTTTGGAGGCGTATCTATACGGATGCGCCCTTTTTTCTATTTTTGTATGTGGCACATTTTGGTATATAATGGAGGTGTATATTATTTGAAAATTGCATAAAATCAACCGAGGAGAGTTTATGGATCGTACAAAATTAAAGAAGTTGCTTTTTGTGGCCCTGCTGGTATCCATCGGCGCTCGATTATATATCAACTTTTTTGTCCCTGGTTTTATCATTACTTTTACTGCCATCATACTAGGCATCGCCCTCTATTTTAACGAGGACATCCATCCCGTGGTCCTAGGTGTGACGGTCGCCGTGATGTCACCTGCCATGCGTTTGTTTGTTGAATCTTTTTCAGCGGAAGACATCAGGGGCCTTTTTATCGAAGTCTACCCCGATGTGTTTTTTTACATAACATACGGTCTGGTCATTTATGGCATGGTTATTCTCTTTGATGACAAAAGGGCCGAGCGCTATTATATCATCGTATTTTTAGCAGATTTTCTCTCCAATTTAGTGGAACTTATGGTAAGGACACGGATTGTCCATCTGGAATCGTCTATGATACAGGGGATTTTGATGGTTGCGCTGGGACGGACGGTGCTGATTATGCTGAGTATTTTTGCGGTCGTGCGTTATACGACACTACTCGTTAAGCAGGAGCATGAAAAAAGATACCAGTACTTGATGATGCTGTCTGCACGTTTCAAGAGTGAAATTTATATTTTACATAAGAACATGAATCAAATCGAGGAATTGGTAGGGCTTTCACACAAAATTAAACGGATGGCTTCAGAAGATGAGGCGATGCGTCAGCTAACCTTAGAGCTGTCAAAAGGGGTGCATGAGATCAAAAAAGACTATATCCGTGCAGTCCAGGGTCTGGAACAGATTTATGATGGTGGTATCAATCTGGATGAAGTGACCCTCAAAGATCTATTTATGATTTTGGATAGCAATACGAAGGACTATTTGAAGAACCGTGCAGAGGATATTACATGTGTATTCAAGTGCAAAACCCATGTCATGGTTCACGAACATTTCTTTTTGATGTCGGTGCTTAGAAATTTAATTAACAACGGTATAGAGGCCTGTGAGGGTGCGGGTAGAATTCATGTTCTAGCCAGAGATATAGGAGATGAAATTGAAATCATCGTCAAGGACGATGGCAAGGGCATCGCTGAGGATGATCGTGACTTTGTCTTTAATGCGGGTTATTCCACCAAGTACGATGATGCAACCGGAGATGTATACCGCGGGATGGGCTTGACATTGGTTGGCGATTTAGTAGAAAATGTATTTAAAGGCAGTATCCGTTATGAATCGGTGATCGATGTCGGTACGTGCTTTACAATTTTGATGAAACGAGCGGTGCTCGAAAAGGGTGAGCGATGAAATACTATATTTTGGACGATGATTTAAACGTCGTCAAGATGCTTAGGAATATTATCGAGAACGATTTTAATAGGCGGGTTATAGGTTTTGGAACCGATCCGGCAAAGGCGGTGGACGAAATCGTCATACTGAAGCCGGATATATTATTGGTTGACTACCTTATGCCGACTTTGGATGGTGCTGATGTCATCGAGCGGGTCAAGGGCATGTTCCGTGAGATTGAAGTCATCATGATCTCACAGGTCTCAGATAAGGCTATGATTGCGACGGCCTATCAACAAGGTGTCAATGTATTTATATCCAAGCCGTTGAATCATATTGAAATAGGTGCTGTCTTATCTCATGTAGAGGAAAAAATTGAAACCGGAAGAAAATTGAATCAGATTGTGTCGCTGATCGGTGCGCCTTCGAGTAAGTCGATGACCAATCAACTTGGTATTATACGCAGCATCTTAAAGGATTTGGGGATTTATTCCGAAAAGGGTAGTAAGGATATTCTCTCGATCATGGAAATCGTCGTCAACCGCAACTGTCACCTTGAGGAAGGGATTAATGCTTACTGTTGCCAAGTTGGTGAAAAGGAGAAGAGCGTGCGGCAACGTATGCGGCGTGCGTCCATGCGTGGCCTCAGAAACTTGGCTTATCTCGGCATTGAGGATTATACCAGCGATAACTTTGTGAAATACTGTAGCAGTCTGTATGATTTTGAATCGGTGAAAAAAGAAATGGACTATATTCGGGGTGCGGGTATGGTTAAAGGCAGTGTTACTCTGGATAGATTTTTGGAAAATCTAATAGAATTCTAAATTTTCGGAAAAGTTTGAAAATATACGAAGCGTATTGAAGCGTTTTGAATCTCCCTTTTATCATATAGAAAAAAGGGGGAATTTTTAATGGGCGTAATTGAACATTATGGGGTATGGTCCTTGTTACCACCGCTGGTTGCAATCGTATTGGCATTTAAGACAAAGCAGGTTTTACCGTCATTATTTATTGCTATTTTTACAGGTGCTACTATTATTGCCGGCGGAAATATTTTTGAGGCGTTTTCAAATACGGTAACGAAGTATATCGCGGGCTCGGTCGCATCGGAATGGAATGCAGGCATCATCGTATTTGATATGGGCCTAGGTGGCATGATTGGTGTTGTGGCGGCTTCGGGTGGTGCAAAAGCCATTGCCGAGTGGCTGGCAAGCAAAGCCAAGAATGCCAAGTCGGGCATGGTCGCAACTTGGGCGATGGGTTTATTGATTTTCTTTGATGACTATTCCAATACATTGCTGGTAGGTACGACGATGAGACCACTTACCGATAAGCTGAGAATCTCTCGTGAAAAACTGGCCTTTTTGACGGATTCAACGGCGGCACCAGTAGCTTCCATGGCGCTGATATCTACTTGGATTGCCTATGAAATGGGACTACTAAGAGATGCCTTCAGTGCTATTGGTGTAGAAGCCAATATTTATTCGGTATTTATTCAGTCCATACCTTTTAGGTTTTATAGCTTGATTATGATTGGTTTTGTACTTTTTGTATCCTTCATGGGTAGAGACTATGGTCCAATGCTCAAAGCTGAGAGAAGGGCACGTTATGAAGGCAAATTGGTCGCTGATGGTTCGACACCGCTGGCTTCCAAAGAACTGACGGAAATGGAAATCAAGGAGAATATTCCTTTACGAGCTCGTAATGCGGTCATACCTGTATTGACGGTTGTGGTCATGGTAATCGTAGGTCTTTATATCAGTGGTAAGGCTTCAATTTTAGGCGGCGATAATGTGGATTTGATCACACGGTTGCAACAGTCACCATTTGCTTTTACGACAGTGAGAGACGTTATCGGGTCGGCCAATGCGGCTAAAGCTATGATGTGGGCATCGTTCACAGGGTCCATTGTTGCTTTTGTCATGGTCATTTCACAAAAGATACTTACCTTCGAAGAGGCGATGAACGCTTGGATTGACGGCGCTAAATCTTTGATTATCGCAATTTTTGTATTGGTACTGGCATGGGGAATCGGCTCTATGTGCAAGGATTTAGGTACGGCTAAGTTCTTAGTCAGTATATTAGCAGGTAAGATCAGTGCAAGTATCATACCGCTGGCAGTCTTTGTACTGGGTTGTATTATCGCTTTCTCTACAGGGACCTCTTGGGGTACGACGGCTATTTTAATGCCGATTGCAGTGCCACTTGTTTTTAATTTAAGCGGCGGCGATACAGGGACCTTGTTATTTGCAACAATTGGCGCAGTCTTTACTGGCGCCGTATTTGGAGATCACTGTTCACCGATTTCAGATACAACGATTATGAGTTCGATGTCGGCTGCATCCGATCATATCGATCATGTTAAGACGCAGATTCCATATTCCCTAACGGTGGCAGCTATCGCTGTTGTAGTAGGTTATCTTCCGGCGGCGGTTATTGGCATTAATCCAGTGGTTTCTCTTGTACTGGGTTATGCAGCAGCCTTTGTCTGTGTGAGATTCATCGGTCAAGAAATTGAAAATGAAAAAGTGGTTGATGGAGTGGCTGTAGAACAAAATTAGATAAAAATAGAAAAGTCGGCCATATGGCCGACTTTTTTAGAGAACGTCTTCTGGTTTAGAACGTAATTTTTTATTGTAGTACATGTTGTTATCTGCGCGATGCAACATTTTTTTTGCGGTCTCATCAATGAAAGGATCGTATAGGACACTGCCAAAAGCGATACCAAAAGGGTATTCGACGATCCTATCGTGTTCTCGAATGCCATGATAAAGTTCTGTGTAGCGGGCATGGAGGCCATGTTCATTAGACTTTTCAATGACTACGGCAAACTCATCGCCACCGATTCGATAGGTGATGCCTTCTGGAGCAAAGGACTGGTCGATGATGTTGTAGGCAGCTTTGATAGATTCATCACCGGTAACGTGACCGTATATGTCGTTGGTGTCCTTCAAATTATTCATATCCAGCATAACGAGTCGAAGTCCATTTAAGCGCTCGCGATTCAGAAATAGGGATTCCATATGCTTGTCAAAAGCCAACCGATTGTTGCCACTGGTGAGCGGGTCTTTGTAAGCTAACCGTTCAAAGAAGGTGGCGTGACAGCTTTTCTCGATTTGAAGCAATAATTGTCTCAAGGATTCAAAACTTAATATGATGATAAAGCCAAGCAGTCCAATTCTTACAAATAAAGTAACATCAAGAACGTGAAGAATAAAAAATTGCAATATTTCCACCACGATAAAGAAAAAGAGCAGCAGTAGGGATAAAATGAAAGATTTACTGGCACGCATTTTCTTATTCTTGAGGTCTTTCATCAGTAGTACGCTGATGATGAGGATTTCACTTAAAATGAGGCCATGGGAAATCGGCAAGGATTCATAGAAATCACACACATTCGATAATTGAAGAAAGACGATCGTAAATAAGGCGATGACATTGAGTTTCATCAGCCGAGTCAACAGAATCCGATTCTTTTTCCGAGTGATGGATTGGATGTAGCAAAGTAACGGTATGGGGATAACGGTTAGTGCCAAATATGCAAGCGAAGCATGAAACCACTGATGTCCAACAAAAAATTGCAACATTTTTGATTCGGCAATAAGCCAAGTGGCAGCTAATATGGAAAACATCCCAACGTACCAAGTACTGTGATTGACTTCCCTATTGGGTGAAACGAAGGCAAAAATCGTCAGGAAGACACCAAAGATGAAAATGAGGATATCCACGGCAAAGGCTATGCCAAATTGGTGGATGATTTCAAATAACAAGTCACCATAGGAACCAAGGTAGACAGGGTTCATTAGGCCATTCATCGTCTGGTAAGGCGATTGAAGGGTGATGGTGATTAGGCTGCCAGCATAATCTGACGAGATAGGCACCATGTGCCATAAACTTGCAGGTGGAGAATCGATCCACAATAACCTTTCGCGCTGTGAGCTGTAAATGATTTGCTGATCCAGCTTGACGGATACATCGGCAAGTGAACCACGGAACAAAAGATAGGCGTCTGTGTCATGTGTGTCAGGCAGTTTTTTTGAAAAAGAATAGGCGGTATTCTTTGGAATATCCAACTTTTGTCCATTTAAAGATATGTCTTCACCTTGGTATGACCATCCTGAACTCCAATTGGAATCTTGGTTGATTTGGAACTTATAAGGTGAAAAAAAACAACGCAAACTGACTATAGATATGACAATAAATAATATGCTCACAATCGTAATGATTTGGTATTTTTTATTCATAGGCTCTCCTAAAAACATTATAGATAAAAGGACCAATTTTATGATAGCAAAATTTTGTTATTTTTGCCATCATGTTTGTCACATATAGGATATTATATATATTTCCAATGTAGTATACTATTAAATAAGAAGGAAGGTGTATTTTCATGAAATTAAAATATCTGGGACACTCGGCGTTTTATATCGATAGCGCAAACGTTAAAATGCTGATTGACCCGTTTATAACAGGCAATCCAACTTCTGGAGAACATGTTGATCACTACTATAATATTGATTATATTTTTGTTACCCATGGTCATGGTGACCATCTAGGCGATACGGTATCGATTGGAAAAAAATCTGGCGCAACGGTGGTGACAAATTTTGAAATAGCAAATTATCTATCACAGTTCCAACTTAACTGTCATGGCATGCATATTGGTGGCCGTCACAAATTTGATTTTGGTACGGTGAAAATGACGCCGGCACTTCATGGATCAGGCATTCAAACCGATCATGGCATGATTTATGGAGGCAATCCAGCGGGTTTCGTCATAGAAGTTGATGGGGTGAAAATCTATCATGCAGGTGATACAGGGCTGACCATGGATATGCAATTGTTAGCAAGAGAAAACATCGATAATGCCCTTTTGCCGATTGGTGGCAATTTTACCATGGACAGTGAAGATGCACAGATTGCGGTAGAATTTATAAAGCCGAAGATGGTGGTGCCGATGCATTACAATACTTTTGAAATCATCACAGTAAATCCAGAGGACTTTGTCGCTGGACTGCCAGAAAATGTGAGTGGACGCATTATGAAATCGGGTGAGACCATAGAGATTAGTTTATAGATATTTCGCAATAGATTGGGTATAAGTTCATTTGGGGGTGAATATCAATCATATGGCTAGAAGATATTGTATAACTGGAAGAATGCTCTGGTTACTGGTGCTAATTATTGTAGCAATGACTGTAGTTGTCGGCTGTAAGACTGAGACTGCTCGTGAAGAGCAAACTTATTTTTTGACGGATGAAGAGGTTACGTGGCTTAAAGAGCATGATGGTGAGATCACGATTGGCTATACCACGGATTATCCGCCGGTAGAGTTCTTGGACAATGGTAAATACGTGGGCTTTTCGGCTGATTATTTTAAAATATTAGAAGAAAAGTTAAAAATTGACATTAAGATGATTCAATATGACAATTGGAGCCAATTGATTGAGGATGCAAAATCTAAGAAGATCTCCGGGATTACGGCTGCAACGAAGACGGAGGATCGGAGCCGTTATTTTAATTTTACCGTACCCTATATACTCAATCCCAATGTGATTATTACACGAGAAAATTTCTCAGAAGAATTGAGTTTTGAAAAATTGGCGAATTCAAGCATGGATATTTTAGTCGTGGCAGACTACGCGATTATCGAGTACCTAGATGAACATTATCCAAAGTTGGAATATCGAGAAGTGCCGAGTGCCAGTGATGGCATGCGTATGGTTTCCTTTGGTGAGGCAGACGCCATAATCATCGAGGTGATGAGCGCCGCTGCCAGCATTGATCGTGACAATATTTCAAATTTGATTGTCAATTCAGAGACGGCATATGAATCCAATCTCTCTATTGCAACACGGAGCGATTGGCCGATGTTGAATCAGGTCTTCAACAAAGGGCTCGCGCAGATTGCAGACGATGAAAAACGTGCTATTCGGATGAAATGGTTGCCGATGGAGCGGAAGGGGCTGCTAGAAAACCGGTATTTCTGGATAGGCCTTGTTTCGGTAATTCTTCTTTTAAGTGGCTTGATTATTGCGGTGACCTATTGGAATCAAGCGCTAAAAAAAGCGGTAGATGAAAAGACGGAAGCCTTGGAAAAGTCTAAGGATGAACTGATGCAGAAAAATAAGCAACTTAAAGTGACTGAAGAAAAGCTGTTGGAAGAAATAGATGTAAGAAAACGTTCTGAGGAACGCATCACTTATAAATCCTATCATGATGAGTTGACAGGACTCTTCAATAGGGCCTATTACAATGAACAATTAATTGCTCGAGATATTGAAAGCGAGTTGCCTTTATCGATTATATTGGCTGACTTGAATGGATTGAAAATTACCAATGATACCCTCGGTCATGATGAAGGGGACAAATTGCTGATCAAGATAGCGGGGATTATTGAAGCCAGTTGCGGTATGCAGGATATTGTGGCAAGAATTGGCGGTGATGAATTCGTCATTTTATTGTCGAATTCATCAGAGGATGAGGTTCAAGCGGTATGCGCTGCAATTAAAGAAGGCTGCCGGCGTTCACAGCGAAATCCGATTAAACCGTCAGTGGCTTTAGGGTATGCGACACGGCACGACATGGGACAGAGTTTGGGCTCTATTTTCAAAAAAGCAGAAGATAATATGTATGAAAATAAAATGTATGAAAGTGAGAGCACCCATACCAGCATATTAGAGTCACTTAAAACCATGATGCGAGAAACTACCTTCGAGACGGCAGAACACAGCCGAAGGATGGAAACGATGGCGGTTAAGATGGGAGAAGCCCTTAATCTGGATGGCCAATGCCTCAATGCCTTGTCCTCTCTTGCAGATCTACATGACCTAGGTAAGGTGGCGATTCCAGATGAAATACTGAGCAAAAACGGCAAATTGACGGAAGGTGAGTGGGAAAAGATAAAAAGACATCCAGATATAGGCTTTAAAATTGCCAGTTCATCGCCAAAGTTGAATCAGATTGCTGAGGGGATTCTGGCTCATCACGAACATTGGGATGGCAGTGGTTATCCTCATGGGTTGAAAGCAGAGGAGATCCCTCTGATTTCAAGAATCATAAGTATTGTTGACGCCTATGATGTCATGACCAACGAGCGTCCTTATAAGGAAGCTATGGATAAGTCAGTGGCCATTGCTGAAATTAAGCGTTGCTCGGGAACTCAATTTGACCCTAATTTGGTGACCTTATTTGTTAAATTATTTGAAACGTAGCCTTGTATAAATTGTGGAAAGGACGGATGGATATGTTGTTATACTTTGCAGGACCCTTATTCTGTGAGGCTGAGCGTGCATTCAATGCAAAACTGACAGAGCAAATCGAGACACTTGGATACAAGGTATTCCTGCCACAACGAGATGGGGATCAAGTTAATCATGAACCTTACCTGAGCATGACGGTTGAAAAACGTGCAAAAGCCATTTTTGATTTAGATAAGGAACACTTGCTATCTTCAGACATATTCTTGTACGTCTTGGATGGAAGAATTCCGGATGAGGGTGCGGCTGTAGCGCTAGGCATGGCACATATGAAAAAGAAGATGGATAGGGAAGAAATGATTTTAGTAGGACTTCATACGGATAGGCGTGCGGCATTTCCTAATGAAAAATTGAACCCGATGATTTATTCATCTCTGGATGTTATTTACAATAATGTAGATGCCTTATTGGCGTATTTAGAGGAAAAAATCTAACGGCAGAATGACCAATTTAACTAGGGTTAAAAACGCTTCGTTTTTTTATCTCTGTTTAAAAAAAATTCACGATCAAAAAATGAAAATACGATTGTTAAGAAAAGGTTGGACGGTATCAAAAAAGGCTGTTAATATATGAAAAGGGATATTACATTTTTCACGGTTAGGAGGATACCAAAATGAAGAAAATGAAAGCTTTGGTAAAAAAATATCCAAAGGAAGGTCTTTGGCTTGAAGAAGTCGATGTACCAGAAGTAGGTCAGTTTGACTGCTTGATTAAAATTAAAAAGACAGCTATTTGTGGCACAGATGTTCATATTTACAATTGGGATGCATGGTCTCAAGCAACAATTCCAGTACCGATGACGATTGGTCACGAGTTCGTAGGTGAAATCGTTGAAATCGGTTCAGGTGTTAAGGACTTTAAAGTAGGCGATTTAGTTTCTGGTGAAGGACATATCGTATGTGGCCATTGCCGTAACTGTTTAGCAGGTAGACGTCACTTATGTAAAAATACAGAAGGCGTTGGCGTGAACAGAACTGGTATCTTTGCTGAGTATGCAGTGATTCCAATGACAAATGTTTGGTTGGTTGATAAAAGCATTCCAGAAGATGTCATCAGTATGATGGATGCACTTGGTAATGCAGTTCATACAGCACTTTCATTCGATTTGTTAGGTGAAGATGTATTGATTACAGGTGCAGGTCCAATCGGTATCATGGCTTGTGCGATTGCAAAGCATGCAGGCGCGAAGCACATTGTAGCAACAGACGTTAACGAATATAGATTGGGTCTTGCAAAGCAATTGGGCGCAACTAGAGTTGTAAACCCAATGAAAGAAGATCTTAAAGATGTTATGACTGAATTAGGCATGAAAGAAGGCTTTGATGTTGGTCTTGAAATGTCAGGTAACGCTGCAGCGTTCAACCAAATGGTAGACAACATGTATCATGGCGGTAAGATTGCAATGCTTGGTATCCAAGGTCCAGAAACAACAGTAGACTGGAACAAAATCGTATTCAAATGCCTACACTTAAAAGGTATCTACGGTAGAGAAATGTTCGAAACTTGGTACAAAATGACGGCAATGCTTCAATCAGGTCTTGACGTTTCAGGTGTAATCACACATAAATTCCACTATACAGAATTTGAAAAGGGCTTCGAAGCAATGAGAAGTGGTCAATCTGGTAAAGTCATTTTAGAGTGGTCGTAAAATTAAAGAACTGCATCATTATAAAAGAAGTGGAAAATCGTATTCGTAGGTTTTTCCACTTCTTTTTTTATAATGGTATGGGGTGGCACGCATCCTTAAATCATGTTCTTATAAATTTAAAATAAAACGCGCTAGGAATAATGAAATATGTTATACTAAAACGGTAATGAGAATCATTACCTAAATGAAATTTTTTTTTGGATGTATACGCAAGAAAAAATGCGATGACTAAAAGAGCCGATAGTTATTCGCGTTTGTTTCATTGCGTTTTTTTTTGACTTTAACAATGACTTTAGGAGGTGTTTTATGAAGGATGCAACATGTATGCCTCAATATCCTGCAAAAAAATTCATGTCGAAAACCCATGAAATGTTGGAAGCACAGCTGTTATATGCCGGTATTGAGTTAGGTGTTTTTAATCTATTGGAATCATTTGTAACCTTGGAAGAGATTGAGAAAGGGACGGGGTATCATAAGCGGAATTTGGAGCTACTACTTAATGCGTTGACGGCAATTGGATTTATTGAAAAGCAATCTGATGCTTATAGAAACTTGCCGGAAACAAATTTTTATTTGAATCAAGCCAATGGCATGTATCTCGGCGATCATATTTTGTATTGGCGTGATATGACTTCACTGGATAATTTAACTCATTTGGTACAGAATGGTCCTGGAAAAAAGCAGTTTAAGGATGAAAATGGGTCGGATTTTTTTGATTTTAGATCTATGGGTCAAGGTGCGCGTACGGCGATGTACTTAGGACAAATTCAGAATTTTATCAGTGCGATAGAACGGTTCTATGCAAAAGAACAACAAATAAAAGCCTTTGATCTGGGATGTGGTTCTGGGATTATGGCTATTGAATTGGTGAAAAATTTTTCTGGGGCAAGGGCAACCGTATTCGATCAAGCCCATGTTATTGAACTGACAAAAGAAGTGATTTGTGAATATGGCGTCGGTGATAAAGTACAGACAAAACAAGGCAATTTTAACGGCTACACATTTGAAGAAAGCTATGATTTGATTATTGCATCGGGTGTTTTTGACTTTGTAAGTGATTTAAAACCTATGCTTTTGAAGCTTAAAGATGCCTTGGAAGAGGATGGCCATATTTATATTGGCACACACGGTATCAACTCGGATTTTACTGGTCCTAAACCCTATATTTTAGGGTGGCTTTCAAGCCACTTGAATGGATTAGATATTTTAAAGCCCGATCCATTAATTAGAGAGGCACTTTTAGATGTAGGCTTGGAAATCGTTTTTGAAGATGAGATGGGGTTACGTTACATCGTTAGGAAAAGAAAAACATGTTAATGAAGGAAGAACGTAAAGCCTTTATGTCTATCGGAATTGGTGCGATGCTTCTTTTAATCATGGCTTTTGTCTCGCTTTTCTTGGGACGTTATATGGTTTCGCCAGGCATGGTTTTTCAGGTAATTTACCATGAAATCACAGGACGCACACTGGCGTCAGTGGAACAGAATATCATCTGGGATATTCGCTTGCCAAGAATTATGCTTAATATATTGGTGGGTGGAGGCCTAGCAGCAGCTGGTGTTGCTTTTCAAGGTGTTTTCCAGAACAGATTGGTTAGTCCAGACATATTAGGCGTCAGTAATGGTGCTGGATTTGGAGCTGCATTGGGCTTATTGCTTGGTAGATTACCCCCTTTTGGAATAGCGATGATGGCATTTTGCGGAGGTTTGCTAAGTGTAGGCATTACCTATGCCATTTCAAAAATACGGAAAGGGAAATCAACTCTGACTCTTGTTTTATCGGGTATTGTCGTTTCGTCGTTCTTTGGTGCTATGATATCCTATATCAAGCTGGTGGCGGATACGGATTCTGTTTTACCGTCGATCACTTATTGGCTCATGGGGAGCTTTGCAGGTGCTTCATATGCCAACGTGTTTTTTTGTGCAACTTTTATTGGTCTGGGTCTGCTGGTGCTTCACTTGCTGTGTTGGAAGATTAATATACTTTCTATGGGCGACAAGGAGGCCTATGCGCTGGGAATTGACCCTGAAAAAAACAGAATGGCAATCGTTATAGCTTGTACGTTTATAACAGCAACTTGTGTAATGGCGACGGGTATTATAGGTTGGATCGGTATGATTATGCCCAATCTTTGCAGGGAATTCATCAGTGCAAATAACAAATACTTGCTACCTGCAGCAACGATCGGTGGTGGTCTCTTTATGGTGGTTATTGATTTAGTTGCGCGAATTTCTACTGCTGCGGAAATTCCGATTGGCATATTGACTGCGGTTATTGGTGCACCTATATTCATTATTGTTTTTTTTAAGCAAGAAGGTGAAATGAATTGAGATTACAGGTAGTAAAGGGATCGTTTAGCTATAGTAAGGATAAGAAGATTTTGGAAGATCTTAATTTAACTTTGGACAAGGGGAAATTTCTTTGCATACTGGGTCAAAATGGGATTGGTAAAACCACATTTTTAAATTGTTTAACTGGAATTTTGAAGTGGGATTCAGGGTATGTTAGCTTGAATGGAAAACGTGTGGATGGCATTTCAAAGGAAAAAGAGGTTGCTTATGTACCTCAGGCACGAGGGGTAGATTTTCCTTTTACGGCATTGGATATGGTGGCGATGGGCAGGACAAAACATATGGGCTTCTTTGCTACGCCAACGAGAAGAGATCGCCTGATTTCTTTGGAATGTTTGGAAATGATGGGTATCTTAGACTTAGCAGATAGAAAGTGTTCGCAGATGAGCGGTGGTCAGCTACAGATGGTATATATTGCACGGGCGCTGGCTAGCAATCCGAGACTAATTATACTGGATGAACCAGAGGCGCACTTGGATTTCAAAAATCAAGCGTTGATACTCAATCGCTTGAAGGACTTGGTAGAAGAGAAGGGGATTTCATGTATTATGAATACACATCATCCTCAGCATGCCCTGAAGATTTCGGATTACACCTTGATATTGGGTGAAAATGGTATGTATCATTACGGTGAGACGATGGATACTTTGACTGAAGAAAATATCAATCAATACTTCCGTGTTGCAACAAGAATTGTGGATTTGAAAAATCTCGGTATCGATGAAAAAGCATTTGTGATGCTTTCAAAAAATGAATGAGAAGAGGGGTAGCATAATGAATAGAAAATGGTTTATAACGATTGGGGTGTGCGTGTTGGCTTTTGTCCTCTGTGCGTGTGCTGCAGCAGATGAAACAATAGAAGCAAATCCGCTGAATGATTCAGAACTAGCGGCTGAGATGGAGGTAAATACAAAGGATACACGTATTATTAAGGATTTGGCGGGTAACGATGTAGTTTTGCCACCTGCAGATGAAATCGAGAAAGTGGTTATTATCGCACCTCCGCTTTTGGCAACATATGTTAATGTTGTCGGAGATACGAATAAATTGGTGGGTTTGCACCCGAGATGTCTCCATGAGGCGAATCCAGAGCTTTTAAATTTGGTTGTTCCCAATTGGGCAGACATCAACACAGGCTTCATCAAAGGCTTTACATCTAATACAGAAGAACTTTTAAAAATGAACCCAGATGTTATTCTAGTATATGGTGATTTTCAGAAAGAGGGACTTGAAAACATAGATGTGCCCATAGTGGATTTCTTTATTCAAGACACGCAAAATGAAGTTTGGTCAGTGGCTATAGATGGCTTGATGAGAGAAATTTTTGAGATAGAAGGCGTTACATCGCTGCAAGATGAGTGGAATGAAGCAAATAAAATCGTTGCAGAGGCATTATCGGAATTGGCGGATGAGGATAAAAAGATTGGTCTTATGATTCGCAGTATTGATCAGAACAATGTTTTAGTTCGAGGTGCCAATTATTATGGTGATGATTGGATGAAAAAGACGGGACTAATCAATGCTGCTTCAGATTGCCAAGGTGATAGCGCACAAGTATCTATGGAACAGATTTATGGATGGAATCCGGCGGTTATATATGATTTTGTCGGTATGGATGCAGATCGGTATCTGGCAAATGAAATAGAAGGGCAAGACTGGACTTTCGTGGAAGCCTATAGCAATCATCAGATCTATGATATGCCAAGGGGCATGTTCAACTGGGGTTCACCTAATGTAGAGTCGCCTCTAGCTCTTATATGGATGACGATGAAAAACTATCCTGACAAAATCGATCAAGATTTTTTCAATGACTACATGAAGGCATTTTACGACCGTCAATATGGTGTTGAATTAACGGATCAAATGATGGCAGCTATATTAGACCCACAAAAATAACTGATAAACGAGTACGATTAAAAAGAAAGGAGAAGTATTCAC
>JAFGTX010000184.1 GCA_016938815.1 Clostridia bacterium
CATTTGAGCTGCACCAGTGATCATGTTCTTAACGTAGTCGGCATGGCCTGGACAGTCTACGTGAGCGTAGTGTCTGTTTGGTGTTTGATACTCAACGTGAGCAGTAGAGATAGTGATACCTCTTTCTCTCTCTTCTGGTGCCTTGTCGATGTTTTCAAAATCAACTTTTTCACCAAGACCGTAGTGTTCGAACAATACTTTTGTAATTGCTGCAGTCAAAGTAGTTTTACCGTGGTCAACGTGACCGATTGTACCAATGTTAACATGGGGTTTACTTCTGTCAAATTTTTCCTTAGCCATTTTAAAGCCTCCTTAAAATAAAGTATACATTTTAATATGAGATTTCTATCAAAACAGGCCGTTTTGATTAAAAATAAAAACATTTGGAGCCCACAAGCGGATTCGAACCGCCGACCTCCGCCTTACCAAGGCGACACTCTAACCTCCTGAGCTACATGGGCATATGGCGCCCTAGATGGTGTTCCATTCTAAGCATTTCTCTAATTTCCGCTTCACTCTCTGTAGCGCGTTGTCAATGGACTTCACATGACGATCAAGGTCTACTGCGATTTCCTGATAAGACTTGCCCTGTAGATAGTAGTTTAAAACTTCCATCTCTAAATCACTTAAAATCTCTCCGATTTTTGCTTCGATATCCTTTACTTCCTCTTGGGAAATAATCAACGCCTCTGGATTCATATTGCGCTTTCCGGAGAGTACATCCAACAAGGTGCGTTCAGATTCTTCTTCAAAAATAGGTCTGTTGAGGGACACATAAGAATTGAGGGGAATGTGCTTTTGCCGCGTCGCCGTTTTGATAGCAGTAATAATTTGCCGCGTAATGCACAACTCGGCAAAAGATTTAAATGTGGCTATCTTCTCTGGCTGGAAATCCCGAATCGCTTTGAACAGTCCAATCATACCTTCCTGAACAATATCTTCTCGATCTGCTCCAATTAAAAAGTAAGACCGTGCTTTGGCGCGCACGAAATTTCTATAGCGTTTGATTAAGAACTCTTGTGCTCTCGCATCACCGGTTCTCGCAATCGCGACAATTTCCTCTTCGTTCAACTCATGATAAGGCGGTACAATTGTGCTCTTAGTCATTTCTAATTCCAAAGTCTACGCCTCCTCAATATGTCCTATTTTATAAAGAGAAAAACCTGCAATAATTATACCGTACTCTTTCCCGTGACGTCAAGGAATTCTGACTATCCTTTGCCGTAGGTTTGCCTTACAATTTCATACATGAGTATGGATGCAGCAGCCGATGCATTCAGAGAAGTCACATTGCCGTTCATCGGAATCCTCACAACAAAGTCGCAACGTTCCTTGACCATACGGCTGACACCCTTACCCTCACTGCCTATAACAAGACCGATCTTGCCCTTTAAATCCGCCTCAAAATAGTTTCGGTCACCATCCATATCAGCACCGACAATCCAATAGCCCCGTTCTTTTAATTCGTCAATTGTTCTATTTAAATTAGTCACACGGGCAATTTTGACATACTCCGTTGCCCCTGCAGAAGTTTTTGACACAACCGGCGTAACATGCACTGAACGTCTTTTGGGAATAATGACGCCCGCAGCCCCTGCCGCATCAGCTGTTCTGACAATGGCTCCCAGATTATGCGGATCTGTGATTTCATCACAAATGATGACAAAGCTGTCTGCCGCGTCAGTCGCTACGATTTCCTCTACTTCGTAATAATGATGATCAGACACATAGGCGATGACGCCTTGATGATTGTCCGATGTCGCAATGCTGTTGATCTTATTTTTGCCCACATAATTAATGGTCACATTTTGATCGTTCGCCATCGAAATGATCTTCTTGATAGAACCTTCTCGATTGCCTTCCAGCACTAAAATCTTTGTCACTTCACGTTCTGATTTCAGTGCTTCAATAACGGGATTTCTCCCTTCAATAATTTCACTCATTACTTTCTCCTAATATAAACTTTTCCTTTTCCTCTTTGATGAACACATCCGAGAAAGGAATCACTTTCGCAAAACACTTGCGCAATTTTGCCACATAATACACTTGTCCATCTTGGGTACGTTCCGTTACAGAAATCAACTTTATCGAGAAAATACCACTTTGATAAAGGCCGCCATCATAGCTTTCTGCCTGTTTCTGATCCACCCACACGCAGAAAGCCTTTTCACTTTCTGACGCGTCCACCGGCATACGATAGCCCTCCATGGTCGATTTTGCAATCAACAAGGCACCAAAGACCACCAACAGCAAGACCAAAAGTTTCTCTCGACTATTTAACTTCATTGGTTGCTCCTTCCAATAACTTCACCGCATAGAGGACGATTTCCCTAACGCGCTCTGTTTGGCCCATAAGATAGAGATAACCCAACAAAGACTCAAAACCCGTTGCGTATTTGTAATCGCCTATATTGGCATTCTTAGGCGGAGACAAGGATTTTTGATTGCGTCCCCGCTTTAAGACAGTCCATTCTTCTTCTGTTAAAAACGTTTCAAGTGCTCTGGCGACTTTCGCTTGTGAACCGGCGTTGACGAAACTCACCGTCTTCTTGTTCAGCAAATGTACCTGACGCTTTTCCACGTGAATGACATACATTCTGACGTACAACTCGAAGACCACATCGCCGATGTAAGCCAACTTAACCGGATTCATCATCCGAATCTGCTCCTCCGTCAAAGTGCCGCCACACAAATCATTTAAAAATGCTTCCATTCTGACCACCGTTCTACTACTTCTCGTAATCCCACTTTACACCATCTGGTGTATCTTTAAGCACAATACCTCGTGCCTTCAAATCGTCTCTGATTGCATCCGCTTTTGCGAAATCCCTATCTTTTCTCGCTTGCTGCCGAGCTTCAATCAAGAGCTCGATTTCATCATCTAGGCTGGCTTTTTCTTTGGTTAAAATACCCACGACCCCTGTCAATTCCGTTAATAAAGCGAGTGCACGCTCAACGTCTGACTTTGAAACATCGCTTGTTATTTCAACATTCATGAAACGCACCAACTCAAATATGGTTGAAATACCATCCGCCGTATTGAAGTCATCGTCCATCGCTTCGACAAATTTATTTCTATAGCCTTCCAAAGCTTCTGCAAGGGCCGCACTATCTACGTCTCCTATTGCTTTGTCCAGTAGGTATTCCAAATTGTCTTTAGCTGTATAGATTCTTTCCAGCCCGCTTTCTGCTGACATAATCAGTTCTCTGCTGAAGTTGACCGGATTTCTATAGTGAGCCGAAAGCAAGAAGAACCGTACCACTTCCGCATCGTACTCTTCAAGAATCTCTCTCACTGTAAAGAAATTGTTCTTTGATTTTGACATTTTTTCATTGTTGATGTTGATATAGCCATTGTGCATCCAATAGTTTGCAAAGGTATGACCTGAATAGCATTCACTTTGGGCAATTTCATTTTCATGATGTGGGAAAATCAAATCTTGACCCCCTGCGTGAATATCGATGGTTTCACCGAGGTACTTAGTGCTCATAACAGAACATTCGATATGCCAGCCTGGACGGCCTTGACCCCAAGGACTTTCCCAGCTTGGTTCGCCCTCTTTCTTTTTCTTCCAGAGCGCAAAATCCACCGGATTCTTCTTCACAGTGTTCAACTCCACCCTAGCACCTATTTCAAGTTCTTCAATCTTCTGACCCGATAATTTTCCATACTCATTAAAAGATTTTGCATCAAAGTAAACATCGCCGTCCACTTCATAGGCATGACCCTTTTCGATCAATGAAGCGACAAAAGCGATAATTTCAGGCATAGTCTCCGTTACTTTTGGATGAATATCCGCTCTTGTAATACCCAGTGCATCTGCATCCTTGAAATACTCTGCAATGAAACGCTCGCTAATTTCCAGAGAATCAACGCCTTCTTCGTTCGCTCGTTTGATGATCTTATCGTCCACGTCCGTGAAGTTTTGAACGTAAGTCACCTTGTAGCCTCTATATTTCAAATATCTTCTAAACGCATCAAAAATTAAAAACGGTCTCGCATTACCAATATGGAAGAAGTTATATACCGTCGGACCACAAACGTACATTTTGACCTCTCCGGGTGTCAGCGGTGTAAATGCTTCCTTCTTTCCCGTCATACTATTATATATTCTCATACGCAGCTCCTTTCCTCATTACGACAAAAACCTCCCTACCTTACAAAGGCAGAGAGGTCCGCGATTCCACTTTGTTTAAATGTACATGTACATTCATCTCAACGGCTATTAACGGTGCCAACCGTACCGACCTACTAATTTCAATCGGCATGCTCCTAGGTGCACTTCCGTATATTGGCGTTGAGTTATTTCACCAAACTAACTCTCTCTACAAACACCGTGACACGTACTCTCCTAATCCATGCATATCTCATTTTCCAAAATTATAAAATAGGTTCTCAAAAATGTCAATTTTTACTTTGCAGTATAAGTAGCCAATCGCTTCAGAACCGTTTCTTTTCCTAAAATAGACATCATCTTGTTCAAGTCAGGACCATGTAATTGACCCGTAATAGCGACTCTTGTAGGCATAAATAGGTTTTTACCCTTATTGCCCGTTTCCTTTTGAACTTCTTTCAGTGCATCCTTCAAAGCGTCCGGCGTCACTTCATCCATAGCCTCGATCTTGCTAGCGAATACCGTCAACATTTCCGGCACATGCTCCATCTCAACCATTTCTCTCGCTTCGTCGTTTTCAAGCGTCACGTCTTCTTCCATGAAAAGCGCCATGTGATCTGTCACATCCATAAGGCGATTAAAACGCTCACGCATCAAATCTACGATCTGCGCAAACCAGTCGCTCTTCACTTCCAACTCTTCCGCCGTCATAAGACCGGCTTCGATCATGTACGGCTTACAGCCCTCGACAATACGATCCAATGCCGCTTCTTTAATATAGTGGTTGTTCACCCAGTTCAATTTATCTAAGTCAAATACGCCACCCGATTTAGATACACGCTCAAAAGAGAATTTTTCGATCAGTTCATCCATGGAGAAAATCTCTTGATTATCTTCTGGACTCCATCCTACAAGTGCAACGTAATTAATCAGCGCTTCAGCAAGATAGCCTTTTTTCTTGAAATCTTCAACGGCAACATCGCCTTGGCGTTTACTCAATTTTTTCTTGTCTTTGTTCAAGATAACCGGTAAGTGTACAAAAGTCGGCGCATCCCAACCGAACGCTTCATAAGTGTAAACATGTTTTGGTGTCGAAATCAGCCACTCTTCACCACGAACAACATGAGTGATGCCCATGTAATGGTCGTCAACGATAACCGCTAAGTGATAGGTCGGGAATCCATCTGTCTTAATCAAAACTTGATCGTCGATCTCCGCCGTATTCACCGTTACCGTACCCCTAATCATGTCTGTGAAGACAATGTCTCGGTTCTCCGGCATTTTCAATCTCACGACATGAGGTTCACCAGCTGCAACACGCTTCTTAGCTTCTTCATACGAAATGTCACGACAATGGCCATCGTATCTCGGTGTTTTGCCTTCTTCTTTTTGCGCTTCTCTAAGGTTGTCTAGTCTCTCTTTTGAACAGAAACAGTAATAAGCATGACCTGATGCCAACAACTGTTCAACATGTTCTCTATAAATTTCAGTACGTTGAGATTGGATGTATGGACCGCAATCCCCAAGTTCAACAATTTTTCCATCTCTTAAAACCGGCCCTTCCGAGTGTGGCACGCCGGCCCATTCCATGACCTCGATCATGCCTTCAACAGCACCTTCCACATAACGCGTTTGGTCTGTATCCTCTACTCTTAAAAGATAAGTGCCGCCGTTCTTTTTTGCAAACAAGTAATTATATAATGCTGTTCTCAAGCCGCCTATATGAACGTATCCCGTCGGGCTTGGCGCAAATCTAACTCTCACTGACATATGATTCCCTCCAAACTTCTTTCTCATCTTTATGATATTATCACATTACGTCCCAATTATAAAGACTTAGCTTTATCAATATTGATTCCCGATGTGATCGCACTAGTCGGACAAATGGATTTACAGTCACCGCAACGGATACACTCCGTATGATTCGGCGTCTTATACATGACCACATCCATCTTGCATACTTGAGCGCAGCGATTACAGCGCACACACTTTTCTATGTCCACATGATATCGGTAGAGGCTCACTTTATTGAAAAGTGCATAGATGGCGCCTAGCGGACACAGCACCTTGCAGAAGGGGCGATACACCAAAACACTTGCGATAATGACCATCGCCAAAATCCCTAATTTCCAGAAAAAGAGAAAACCCAGCGCCTGTTTAAGGAAATCATTCATCAGAATTAGGGGGATGCCGCCTTCCAAGGTACCCACAGGACAGATGTACTTGCAGTAAGCAGGGTCACCCATGCCTATTACATTGGTCACCAGTGTCGGAAGCAGCAAAACAAACACCACCAACAGGACATACTTGATTTTCTTCGTCCAGCTCGGCAAAGTGCATTTCCTGCTCTTTATTTTGAACAACCACTCTTGAAACCAGCCGAAAGGACAAAGATACCCACAAATCCAACGTCCCAGCACAAGACCAAAGACGCCTAAAATACCGACCACATACATGGAATACCAGTATCGTGCACTGCCAATAACCGCCTGTAAGGCACCAATAGGACAGGATGTCAAGGCACCCGGACAGGAGTAACAATTCAATCCGGGTGAACACGCATTTTTCAAAGGACCTGCATAGACTTTCCCTTCCATAAAACCCTTAAAATAGCCGTTTGAAACGACTGTTGAAAAAAATTGAATCCCTGATCTTTTTATTTTAGCCAATTCCAATACACTCCAGACATATACGCACCGCTTTTTCCAGTACCATCGTCGCCTCACCCCGCATAATACCCATCACAATCAAGGATACGAACACGACGAACAAACCTAATTGCACTTTTTTCATGCCTTGCCTCCATTCACTTCTTGTATGACAAAAAAAGAGACGCACTCGACCACCGTCACTAACGCAACCATGATCAAGCCGACCCTCTCTCTTATTTTCTCGTTCTTTCAATTACCAAACCCATTTTACTCATCACATGGGTATAGCCGCCAGGACTATGAGGCACCAAACAATGTGAACAATCTTTGATACCATTGTCCCCATATGTATAATTACCACCACAATCTTCACCTAACATGTACAGCGGACAATAGCAGAATAAACAGTTAAACTTGGATTCATCCTCTACCTTATGACAAGGGAAAAATTCGCAATTACTGTTTTGTACAAATTTATAGTTTTCACTCATATCACGTACCCCCTTCATTCCTTATTATAATGGAATCCTTTTTTTATTCAACACTTCCAATATAACTTACTAAAACCTCAAGTGCCATCGTCACCTTTTCTTCCTTAGAGAAAAACTTTTTGATGCTGTGCAACAAACGCTCATCGTCGCCTTCAAGCACTTTTGCACCCGCTTTTGCCCGCACCTGACCTGCGAATCGTGAAAAGTCATAAAGTTCAAACCGCGTCATGCCGTATTCCTTTCCAAGATGCTCATAGGCCGCAATCATGAAATCTCGATAGCTGGTATCACGGTCTAAGTTCAAACCTCTAATGAGCTCAGGAACAATCTCTTCAAAAAAGCCCCTTGGCTGTGGTGATGACCACAGACCCAACACATCATAGAGTCGCGCCAGCGTATCTTGGTCCATTTCAAAGCACCGTCTGATAAAGGCAGATTCGTCAACCTCACTATCAAAATAGTAATAATCTCCCGCAAGTTTCTTAAATACCCGCAGCGTGTCATAGTAACCGAGATCTATATTCTTCCTTGAGTTCAATTGGTCGAAATCGAGCGCACGTCCCAAGGGTTGACTTGGACGTATTTCAATGACATGGATATCCTCGCCATAATCCACTTTACCGTTTTCACCAGTCTTTAAATGCACCTCGATGATATCCGTATAACCTTTCTCTACCAACATATTGGTCGGTAAATTGTTGTAGTACATGCCATCAAGAAAGTACTTGCCCTGCAGACGCTCATGCTTAAAAAAAGGCAGGTAAGCCGTGGCCAATAAATAGTCCGACATCTGATTTTCAGGAATATCCTCAACAAAGAGTTCCATGGCTTTCAAGTCACTTAAGGACACCGTCACCAGTCCAAAATCCATGCCGCTTCTTCGGATCTTATCTTCATTGAGAATGGAGTGAATGAGATCTTTCAAAGGCGAAATATCCAGACCATCCAAATCGATGATGCGTCGCACCTCTTCAATCAGTTCAGAGAACTTGGTGCTGCTCAGCTCCGCCTTTCTTATTTTATTGTAAACCTCATCGCTGATGTTGAGCACGTAGGAAGCCTTCAGATTATTCCACAATTCAAACAAGGCATCGTAGTCTCCTTGAACAATCGCCGCACCATTAAGTGCGCCAATCGAGGTGCCTACCACGCCGCTAATTTCTATGCCCAATTCTCTAAGGGCGGTCCAAACACCGAACTGATAAGCGCCCTTGGCACCACCACCCGCCAATGATAAACCGTACTTTTTCATCGCCTCACCCCTTCCGTCCTATTTTTAATTCAAAGTAGCTCTTTACACCGTTTGAGGTGTTCTCTATAGCGTAACGGCCTTCGTGACCTTCTATAATCTCCCTTACAATGGCAAGGCCTAACCCCGTACCTTTTTTATAATTGTCCTTGGCCTTATAAAAGGCATGCCACAGGGTTTCCAAATCCTCCTGTGGAATAGCATTACCTGAATTTTCAACACTTACTCTATAATAGTCGCCATGTCGCCTGCCAGTCAATTTCAAATAGCCACTGGAATGCTTACTGCCATTCTCTATCAAATTACGTAGCGCTTGCTTGATACGCTTGCCGTCTCCAAAAATCCACACTTCTTCTGAATCGATAGCCACTTCAAAATTCAATTCAGACAGCTTCAAGCTTTCACCGATGCGTTCAACTTCGGATTTAAGCAAGGCCGTCATCTCGACATTATCAAAATCAATCTTGAATTGACCGCTTCTCAACTGATTTAGGTCCAACATGCTGCTGACCATGTCACTCATATCATCAATCTCTTCCAACATGATCGCTACATGATTGTCCATTTCATTTGCTTCTATTATATCATCCTGAATGGCCTCCACATAATTCCTCAAAATCGTCAACGGCGTCTGCAACTCGTGGGAAGCCTGTGCGACAAACTGGGTCCGCATGGAATCCATGGTCTTCTCTTTCTTAAGCTCCATTTCCAACTGAGTCAGCTTGCTTTCCAGCTCCCTCGCCACAACGTTGAGATGCTGACCGAGTGCGCCAATCTCATCTTCGCGATTCTCAACATATCGTCCGCTAAAATCCAACTGAGCAATGCGATTGGCCAATTCCTTGAGCTCCACCACCGGGCGACTGAAATGTCGAGATAAGATGATGCTACCGACGAAGGCAACCACCAGCGAAACAAGTGCCACGTAGAACAATAACTCTTGAAATACCATCAAGGCATCATCCATTTTTTCTTCTGGCAACTGGACGGAGATGTAGCCCCCTTTTGATACGGGATGGTTGTAGACCAAAACCGATTTCCCAGACGCCGTGCTCACAGATTCCAACTGTTCATAGATAACACGATCGTTCTGCAAGACCGCACCACCCGCCGTAGCGTTCCTACCTCTTCCCATACCGTGCCCCGCACTGATATTCATTTGATAGGAACTATAGGAAATATTACCATCAACATCGTATAGGACAATACTGCCGCCCAATCGAAAGGCCAAGTCATCTACCTCTTGGATTATCGATTCTACATCCTCCATGTTTAGTGCCTCTTCAATTTCATGAGCGGTTGATTCAAGGACTTGTAAGGTTTTTTGTTTATAGATGTCCTCAGAAAACAAGTTGATCCCCAAAAAAGCACACGCCATAATCACTGCCACTAAAGTAATATTCCAGCGAAACAATTTTCCGCCAATCGTTTTATTCATCACAGCACCTCGCCTGATATCCTACCCCTCGGACAGTCTCAATTCTGAAATCACCGCCGTCAATTTTTTTGCGCAAACGCTTAATATGGGTATCTACCGTTCTGAAATCCCCAAAATAGTCATATCCCCAAATACGATCAATAATGGTCTCACGGCTCAAAGCGATGTTCATATTGTTTGCAAAATATAAAATCAAGTCATATTCTGTCGCAGTGAGTTCCAAAACCTTACCCTCTATTAATACGCGGTGTGCCTTGGTGTCTACCACAGTGTTGCCATATGTTAATTGATCTTTGACACTTTGAACGCCCGAACGTTTAAGGAGCGCCTTAATTCTGACCATTAATTCTTTGACACTAAAGGGTTTTGTCAAATAGTCATCCACACCCAATTCAAACCCAAATAATTTGTCATTTTCCTCGCTGCGTGCCGTGAGCATAATCACCGGCACCGTTTCACTGCGCTGTCGAATTTCCCGAAGACAACTCCAGCCATCCATCACCGGCATCATGACATCCATGATTACAAGGTCCACGACATCCGTTTCAAAGCGTTCTATACCTTCTTCACCATTAGACGCCTCCAGACATGTGAACCCTTCGCGCGCCAGATATTTCACGACCATATCCCTTATGCGTTTTTCATCTTCTACAATCAATATTTTTATATTCTTCATATTTTTTCTCCATATACGCTATGCCACTTTACATTGATTCTTTATTTCATACCCCAAATCCTTTTCATTTATGAAATCAACAATAAAAAAAGCGTTTATTTTTAATAAACGCCTTCTCCAATGCTATTTTGATTGCCATCCGCCTCTAGTTACATTTGAATTACCTGAGCCTGTACCGTCAGCGACACCATTACCATTACCATTACCATTACCGTTACCGTTACCTGTTCCATCATGTAATCCATAACCTTTAACAGCTCCGAAACCTTGACCTACACCTAGATTCAAACCTTGACCAAGATGACTTTGTGTCCCGTCACAAGATTCAATATGTGACTTCATCTCAAGCATAAACGCTTCGCCTTCATCAGCAGTCATCTTTCCATCTTCGATCAATTGATCGATCCAATCCTGTTTCTGTTCCAACATATCTGCTTGAAATTCTACTAAAGCTTCACCCTCAAGTTGTTGACCCATTCTTTGTCCTCTAACGAAAGTATCGTCATCTGCAAAAGCAGCTGTGCCTAATAGGGCTGTCATCGCCAATACCATTACTAATGTTTTTTTCATTTTTGTTTCCTCCTTAAATCAATTTGTTTTTTTATTTGTTTGATTGACTTAAGTATATGCTTCCTTTATGGCAATCCTGTGACAATTAAATGTTATTTTAAAAAATCTGCACCCGCCTTTTTTAATGCTTCTAATTCATCTGTGCGTTCCTTTACAGGCAAGGCATCGGTATTAGAAATTTTATGATGGCCTAGGAACGAGGCATGCAGATCTTTCAATACCAATTCTACACAGATTTCCGGTCCGATGAATTGTTTTTCATAGGCTTTAGCACCACCCACCGAAATCAAATAACCACGCTTCAAAGACTCTGGATCTACGAAAGGCTCTTTAAAGGCGAAATCGCACGCAAAGACCATTTGAATGCGGTCTACCATCATCTTCATAAGAGTACTCACACCATTGAAGTAGACAGGCGTCGCAAAGATGACACCATCTGCCGTCTTGAAGGCTTCATACAAAGCTGTCATATCGTCCTCAAGGATACACTTGCCATAATGTCTTTCGCAGTACCCACAGGCCTTGCACATACCAATCGTTTGATCTATAAGTTCTATCCGTTCAACCGTTACCGATTCAGGCAATCCTGACAAAAAAGCATCCAGCGCCTGCGCTGTATTGCCCCCTTTTCTGTGACTGCCCATAATAGCTAATACCTTCATAAGCACCTCGTTCTTTACAGTTTATTAACATCTTAATGATAACATATACATTTATTTTTAAAAAAGCTATACTTATGTCACGAAAAAAATAAAATTAGGAGTCTTCCATGAACAATAAAAATAACTCTTTGACAGAAGGTCATATTCTCTCTGCTCTCGTCAAGATGGCACTCCCTATTATGGGAACCTCCTTCTTGCAGATGGCCTATAACTTGACCGACATGATTTGGATTGGCCGAGTAGGCAGTTCATCCGTTGCCGCAGTTGGCACCGCCGGATTTTACATCTGGCTTAGCTTTTCACTCATCATGATTTCGAAAACAGGTGCCGAAGTACTGGTTGCCCAAGGCATCGGCTCTCAGCGTTTCAGCGATGCACGAAATGCTGCACGAAGCGCACTTCAACTGAATTTTGTCATGGCACTGATTTACGGCGTCCTGATTCTTCTATTTAAAGATCCAATGATCCGTTTTTTCAACATTCCAGATCCCGCGGTCAACGACATGGCAATTTCCTACCTTTCCATCATAGGCTACGGTACTGTCTTTATGTTCAGCCCGCCGGTATTTTCCGCCATATTCAATGGTTCCGGGGACAGTAGAACACCATTTCGAATCAACACCATTGGTTTGATTGCCAATATGATCCTAGATCCACTTTTGATTTTTGGTCTTGGTCCTGTACCTGCTCTTGGCGTCAACGGTGCAGCCATTGCTACAATAGCTTCTCAAGCGATTGTGACCCTCGTATTCTTAGTGGAATTACAGACCAATAAAACGGCTTTTGGGCATGTTAATTTCCTTAGAAAACCTAATTTTGACCATATCAACCGAATTGTCAAAATGGGTTTGCCGACCGCTTGCAACAGTGCCCTATTCACCTTCTTTTCTATGGTCTTGGCACGGATCATCGCTCAATGGGGCCCACTGCCGATTGCCGTTCAGAAAGTTGGTTCACAGATCGAATCCATCTCATGGATGACTGCCAGCGGCTTTTCCGTCGCCATCAGTGCCTTTTTCGGACAGAATTTCGGCGCCGGCAATTGGGACCGGCTTTGGAAGGGCTACAGCACGTCACTCAGGATTGCACTCATCCTCGGCGCATTCAATACCCTCTTGCTCATTTTAGGCGCTGCGCCTATTTTTGCCATCTTCATACCAGAAGCGGATGCTATCCGTTTAGGAATTGACTATTTGCAAATTCTTGGTGTTTCCCAGCTCTTCATGTGTATCGAGATCACAACGGCGGGGGCCTTCAACGGATTAGGCAAAACCATGCCGCCATCCATCGTTAGTATCGCCTTCAATGCGCTTAGAATCCCAATGGCACTTTATTTTTCACAACCAGAAGTCTGGGGTCTCAACGGTGTCTGGTGGAGTATCACTATCAGCAGTATCTTTAAAGGCGTCATCCTTGTCATCTGGTATCAATTCCATATCAGAAAATATCCAGAAATGCAATACTATCGATCAACACTATAAAGTTACAACTAAGCAAAAACCTTGAAATAAAAGCTTTCAAGGTTTTTTTGTTCTCAAAAAAACAGATGAGCGTTAAACACCCATCTGTTCTCATATGATGTTTAGTAGGCTCTCGCCACATAAACCATATGTTTTGCTGGTTTACCACAGAAATGACACGTATCACCAAGATCTTCTTGTACAAATGGGATACATCTAATAGTCGCCCCTGTATCTTCCTTGATTTTCGCTTCACATTCAGGACAACCACACCACATGCCTTTTGCAAAGCCTGGTTTTTCTTTTTGCTTGATCTTGAAATCTTCGTAGTTTTCAATCGTGTAAGTCTTTTCGTCTCTCTCTTTTCTCGCTCTTTCAAGCATTTCGCTCTGCATTGTTTCAAGCATTTCTTGAATCGTTTCTGCAAAGTTATCCAGTGAGATGCTCACTTTCTCAAGCGTATCTCTTCTTACCACAACCGCTTGACCGTTCTCAATATCTCTAGGTCCGATTTCCACTCTAAGTGGCATACCTTTCATTTCATATTGGTTGAATTTCCAGCCTGGTGAATAGTTGGCATCATCATCGATATCTACACGAACGTCCGCATTTTGGAGCGCTGCTTTTAATTCGTAAGCCTTATCCAATACGCCTTCCTTGTTTTGAGCGATTGGAATAATCATAACTTGTGTTGGTGCCACTTTAGGTGGTAATACAAGGCCCCTGTTATCGCTATGAACCATGATAAGACCGCCAATCAATCTTGTCGACACACCCCAAGATGTATGGTATGGATATTCTTCTTCACCTGTTCTGCCTTGGAATGTGATATCAAAAGCTTTTGTGAAATGCTGTCCTAAATTGTGAGATGTACCTGATTGTAAAGCTTTACCATCATGCATAAGGGCTTCTATCGTATAGGTTTGATGTGCACCCGCAAATTTTTCGCTTTCACTCTTAAGACCGTCCACAACTGGGATTGCCAATAACTCTTCACACATCGCCTTGTAGATGCCCAACATTTGAAGTGTCTCTGCTTGAGCCTCTTCAGCCGTTTCATGCAATGTATGACCTTCTTGCCATAAGAACTCAGAAGTTCTTAGGAATGGTCTCGTCGCCTTTTCCCATCTAACAACCGAACACCATTGGTTGTAAAGGTATGGTAACTCTCTGTAGGATCTCAACCACTTAGAGTACATCGCACAGATGATGGTTTCTGATGTTGGTCGTACGCATAATCTCTCTTCTAATTTTTGCGAACCACCATGTGTCACCCAAGCAACCTCAGGCGCAAAGCCTTCAACGTGCTCTTTTTCTTTATTGAGTAGACTCTCTGGAATCAATAGTGGGAAGTAGACATTCTTGTGGCCTGTTGCCTTAAAACGTGCATCCAAATCCTTCTGAATAGCTTCCCAAAGTGCGTAACCATAAGGCTTAATAACCATGAAGCCTTTTACCGGTGAATAGTCCACCAAGTCTGTCTTTAAAATTACATCCGTATACCACTGTGGAAAATCGTCTTCCATTTTCGTAATTTCTTTTACAAAATCGTCATTCTGTTTTTTTGCCATGTTATAACCTCCTCATAATTCTTTTCTATACCCAAATATTAATCGAGAAATAAAAAAACCTTTCACCTCAAAAATTAGAGGCGAAAGGTCGCGGTACCACTCTATTTAGCCGCAAAGCAGCTATCTTGTGTAAACGATATCGGGTTTAACCGTGTGATTTTCATCGCATTCTCTGGGATAGGTTCAAAACATCTCTAGCTCGAAAGTCTCTCAGTCGGTGGACTTTCTTCTCTGTAAAGCATCAACACTTTTACTGGTTCCCATCATCGAATTGGGTTTTTTAATTACTTCCTAATATATAGAAGTTTCAATTGTTTGTCAATAAAGTTTTTATTATTTTTTCTTAAGCAGTGCCACTGCCTGAGATGAGATTCCAAGCTCCCTGCCTTCAAAATTGAGTTTCTCCGTCGTGGTGGCCTTCACGTTGACTTGGGAAAGTTCCACCCGCATGGTCGCTGCCAAAACGGCCCGCATTTCAGGTATAAAGGGCGCCAACTTGGGCTGTTGCGCTACAATAACACTGTCTACATTGATGACTTCATAACCCACCTCATCCAGCATCCTCATAACCCGTTCTAGGAGCAGCACACTAGAAATGTCCTTGAATTCCGCCGAGGTATCCGGAAAGGCCTTACCGATATCTCCGAGGGCCACCGCACCCAAAAGCGCATCCATGATGGCATGGATCAGCACATCGGCATCCGAGTGCCCCAGTAATCCTAGGCTATGAGGAATCTCAACGCCTCCTAAAATCAATTTCCGGTCTTCTACCAAACGATGAACATCATATCCAATACCGATTCTCATCTACGCCTCCTGACACGACCCTAAAAAGGCTGCTGCAATGAGCAAATCTTCCTGCGTCGTTACCTTGATATTCCTATAATCACCTGGCAGCACCTCAATATGGCCACCTACCTCTTCCACCAAACTACAATCATCCGTGCCAACATATCCCTTTTCAAGCGCTTCTTCATGGGCGCTTATCAAAGTGGACACCCTGAATATCTGAGGTGTCTGAACACCATACAGGGCGCTGCGGTCCAAAGTCACAAACCCCTGATCCGTCGCTTGCTTCACCGTATCTTTAAGCGGCACACCAAAAAAAGCACCTGCTAGGGTTAAATCATACTTTAATCGCTCTAGGAAAGTTTGCATACAGATGAGCATAGCCTCTGTGACCAGCGGCCGGGCACCATCATGAATCACAACGTGCTCGACGTCAGATTCAAGTGCCTTAAGTCCATTGAAAATGGACGCCTGTCGGGTATCGCCGCCAACGACATAGGTAATGCCAAAGGGTAGCTCCAGCGGCAAAAGCAAGGCCTGCATATCCGCCAGCTCATCCGGGTGATGCATAACAATCACCTGCGCCCATGCTTCTATCGAAGCAAAGCGTTTTATCGTATGCACGAGTATCGACTCACCCTCGAGCTCAATGAATTGTTTATTTATTTTTTCACCCATGCGGCTGCCTCGTCCAGCCGCCGCAATAATCAAGGCTGTCTTTTGCATTAAGAATTCCTCTTTCTCATTTGAGATAACAAACGGCTAGTGTCTATGACATCCGAATCCGGCGCATGTCCTTTTTTCGGTGTACTTGGCAAGGTAACTGGCGCCTCGTCCGTCTGACCTTTTACCATGTTCTCTCCATTTTCTGCCTGCACTTTTGCAGTAGCTTTCCTATTTATTATACGACGAAACGGGTCAAATCTCAATTTTCTACATGCCACATCGAATACGAAGAGTATCAACGCCCAGAGAAGTAAGTTCTGGCTGAAATCCTTTGCAGTCTGTGTTTTTTGCGCAATATCTGTAAAAACTTGATTTCCCTCGTTCAAGGTCGTCGAATGAAGCACCGCTTGATAAGCATCCAAAGAATTTTGTCGCTGAGAAAGGTTGTACTCCTTAGAATAATTGATAGCTATTGGACTCTGGTATAGCACCGCCTGTGATGCCCTGTCCACAGCACGCAGTACGCAGAAGCCTTCCTCTGAAACCAAGCCTTCTCCCTCAAAGTAACCATCGCTGAACTGACTTACAGCAACCGTGGAAACGTCACCCGTCGGCGCAAGGACATCTATTTTCAAATCTTGAATGGCTTCGGAAAGTCCCGTAATGTCGAGCGTGTTATTGTTGACCGACACCGACATTTGAAAACCGCTGCCGTCATCGTTACGTGCAACATCCGCGACCATATCCGTCATCAACTGCACACCCTGATCTGACTCATAATAACGACTTGCCCAGCTCCCAACGTCGGATGTCCATGCCATGGTTCTGCCTAGACCGTACTGCCAAGTTGCCAACAAAGGCGTTTCTTCTACCGAAAGAATCCACTCGGCCTGCGGCTTGATGGAAGCACCTATATAGCCTGATAAGAGTGGGTATGCGTTCATACCTTCTATGATGGGATGCCCTGAAACTTTTTGTGGCACAAAGCTGCCTTCCTTGATGTATTCATCCATCGCCAGGCGGGTTTCCTTTGTGAAAATCTCCGGAATCTTCTTGTAGTCGGTCACTTGATAGAAACGACCATGACCAAGCAGCGCAATGCGTCTCATGGTATCCACATCTGCACCTTCTCCAATAGCGATAGTCGAAATGGTGACCTCCGGATACCTTGCAATCACCTCCGCAAACCCACTTTGCTCACCTTGGCCATCCGAGAGTAGCAAGAGATGCTTGCCCTTGAGCGTCGTTTGTGACAGCGCCTCCAAACCCTTACTCAAGGCTGGTAAGATGGATGTACCGCCATCCGCTGTTACCGTCTTCACCTTTTCGACAATCGTATCTAAAGCTGCCGTCTTCGTCAGCGGAAACACCTCATAGGGTTGCCCATCAAAGGCTATAAGGCCTAGTTCATCACGTTCTGATAGCGTCTCTGCAACTCTGACGACCGCTTCTTTGGCCATGATCATTTTACTAAGACCATGTTCACCGCTCTCCATACTGCCGGATTTATCGATCACCGCCATCATGGCCAAGTCATAACTCTCACCATCGACTTTAAGCGCCATATTGAGAGGCAACATGGTCTCTAGGACGGTATTTTCATAACCCCCTACCGCATAACTGGCATCTCCACCAATCACAAGCAAACCACCACCTAGTTCCTTTACATAGAGATCCAGATTATTCAACAGATCGCTATGCAACTGTTCAATGCTGGCATTGATTAGAACAAGGCTGTCATAACCGGATAACTGGCTTAAAGGTATGGCCACTTCTTTCTCAAGAAGTCGCGTCACAGAAAATCCTTGACCCATCAGCAAAGTCGCATAATCTCGACCTTCGTCGTTAGGGTCAAGCAGCAATACGGATAGCGGCCCTTCCACATCTACCAGATGATGCCACTGGTTGTTGGCTTGAACCGTGTCACCTGCTACTTCCACTTCAGCTCGATAAGTGTGACCGCCCTGTTTGTCCAGTACATCCTCGAAGACATAATGCTGCAAACCACTTTTAAGCTGAATTTCTTTTTGAGCCACAATGCCATCGTCACTGTAGAGACGCAAATACCCCTGTGTCGCCGTATTCGCATAAAGGCTCACAACCATTTTAAAGCGCTCGCCTTGCTTGACCGTGCTAGGCGCCTGAATACCAACAAGTTGAACATCCCCTTTGGCATCCGATTGGATCACATAATGCTTGAATTCGATACCTTCTGTGTTCATCGACGACACGGATTTCATCAAATCTCCCGACGTTTCATTAAAATCGGACAACAAAACCAAGCGCTTATTCTTGCCTTGATCAAAGCGGTTGATTGCAAATTCAAAAGCCCGCGCCAAATTACTGCCACCAGCATCTACCAATACATGGGGTTGATAATTCAATGTATCATTTGTGATCAAGCTCTCAATGGCAACATCTTCTCCAAATGCTATGATCTCGAAATAGTCCTCTGGCTTCTTTTCATTCAACTGCGCATTGATATAATCTACTGCATCAGCGCCATTTCGGGTACTATCCGAACAATCCACCAAAAAAATAGTATGGGAGTCCTCGGTTTGATCGAGCCATGAAACACCCGCCATACTGATGACAATCAAGGAGAACACAATACAACGCATCATCACATAAAATTTGGTCGATGATGCTCTTTTTTTGAAGGCGTACCCGATAAAAAAGACATTGCCCAGTAGCAACCATAAAATCCACGGTATCTCAATATTAATAACCACGATTATACACCCACCATTCCATGAACAAAAGCAACAATAAAGCGACCGCAAGAGGCCATTTTAAGAAAGTCCTGCCTAAGACATCCGCCGAAAGCACAGACAAATCCGTCCCTTCCTCTGCAGCAAAGTCAATGGATTCCTCTCTGGAAACATTGACACCCAGCCATCTCCGACTGACAGTCACATCGCCATCCGTCTCTTCCAAACAATAAAATCCCATATGCGCCATCTTCAACTCTAAAAAATAGGCATCGCCGAGTCTTTCTCGATGTCCCGCTTCATCTATCAAGTATCTTTCTTGTGCACGCGGCACGCCATACAGTGTCATAGCGTCTCCTACCGTTCCCTGAACCTCACCTCTTTGCAAGTCACCGACAAGATAGGTGATTGTGTTATAGAGAAAAACAGGAAAACCGATGCGTATCGGAAAGTCCGTCTCGGCAAAATCCATACCCACCAGCACCACACGCTGATGGTCGATGGCACCTTTAATCATTACCGGCATACCATCAATTGACATCACGCTCTTGCCAAGATCCGCCTCCAAAGCCGTCACCTGTTTCACCTTAAAGTTAGGCGTCACATAGTGCCACAGTTCATCGGACATATCAAAAGTCAATTGACCGCCGCTATACTGTTTCCCCACAGAGCAATAAGATGTACTCGACTTGGGGTTAACCAGTAAAATGGCCCCTGTGTCTGGTAACGCATCCGGTTGAACCCCATTGTAAATGTAAACGTCATAATTATCATCAATGTCGGTCATTTCCGATTTATAAACCGATACATTAGGCAAGGCCATGAGCGCCTCTTCAAAAAATCGATTTTCTTCACCCAGTAAGATAACCTTCTTATTCGCGTTGCTTTCAATCGCCAAATAATAGGTATTGTCTAACGTATAATCGTCATCACCCTGCCATTCGAACCTGTACATGCTGCTTTCTTTTGGAAAAGACAAAGAAAGGGTTTCCGATGACAAGGGCGCTATATCAAGAGGCAACATTTTTTTCAGCACGCCATCGCCATAGACCAGCAGTTCACCCGTAAGCAAGTGAGACTGATGGTTTTTTAAGCTAATCCTAAACTGTTCCTCATCCGTACTTCTATGTACCACCGACTCGATACTCATCGCATTAGAGCCTTCGTCCACCAAGGCATACTGCAAATCATTAGCCTCTCCAAGCACGTGATCCGAAAATACAAAGACTTGGTAGGGGGTTTCTGCGGTGTTGTAACCTGAAATCGTATCACTCAAGGCTTTAAAATCACTCGATCCATAACTTTGCTCCAGCGCCTGCACCTTTGATGCAGCCAAAACCTTATCATGCCCCCTGTAAAGCAGGTCTAATTGGTCATGTAAGGCATAAACCGTCATCATGGGCGTACCATCTAAAGAAGCCATCAAATCTGCTGCCTTCGTCTTTGCATTTTCCAATCTGCTCACACGACCGCTCTCCGTCGCCATCGAAGCCGAGTTGTCTATGACGATGACCGTTTCATCACTCGCTACTTGCCAACCCTCAAAATAGGGCTGCATCAACAAGAGCGCACCAAGAACCAGAATCACCAGTTGTAAATAGAAGAGCCAATTGGTCAACAGGCGCTTATCCAGCCGCTCCGTATCCAAGGCATGTCTGGTCTGTTCCCAAAGAAAGGTACTTGGCATTGTTTTTCTTTCACTACGCGGTCGCAATAAATAAAGCGCTATAATCGGTGCCAATAGAGCCAGTGCCCATGCATAACTAGGAATCAATACCCCCATAACATCACCTCAATATACGATGCAGCAGCAACTTGGCCAATACTTGTGCTCCATCCTCTTCATCTACATTAATCAGTACATAACGACCGCCGCTTGCCACCATAGTGTGCTCAACCGCCTCCAGATGACCACAGAGTGCAGCGTGATAGGCACGCAAAACTGCAGGTGTCACATCCATGGATAAGACATCGCGACTCTCGATATTTTCAAATTCATAGGCGCCATGCATATCCGGCGAGAGTGTCTCCTTGGTCAGTAGTTGAACTCCTATGACATGCTGTTTTGCCAAGGTCAAATACCGATGCGCCGCCTCTACTGATTCGTAGAGAAAATCACTGATCCACACCGTAATGCCTCGCGCAAATCTAATTTTTTGTGTCAGGCTTTCAAAATCCATCTCGCCTCGCCACTCGAGACCTTCCATCATCTGATAGAAGTGATGCTGCTTATCAATGCCCTTACAGAAATCCGTTTCGGAATAAACACCGGATTCCTTTTGGACAATCAGACGCACGCTGTCCCCAGCTGCCAGTCCCACATAGGCAAACATGGCCACCAGCATCTCGGCGTATTCTTTTTGCTTTTCAGAAAAGGCCATGGATCCCGAATGGTCCAAAACGATGGTGATTCTCGATTCCCGCTCTTCTTCATACAACTTGACATAGTATTGGTCCGTACGACCGTAAGCATTCCAGTCAATCATCCGGATATCGTCACCCAAATCATAGGGCCGATAGTCTGAAAATTCCTGAGAACGCCCTTTATTCCTTGACTTACGCTCGCCTTCATAATAACTTAAAAAACCTTCCGCGCCGTCTAACTTATATTGCGACAATTGTTTTAAAATCTCACCGTTTAACTTCATTATGCCTTCACTTCACTTATGATCTTATCTATGATATCATCTGCTGTATAACCATGACTCAAGGCTTCAAAATTCAATTTAACCCTATGACGCAAAACATCCTTCGCCAAGGCATCCACATCTTCGAAAGCCACGTTGGCTCTGCCGTGGAAAGCCGCTCTTACCTTGGATGCGCCAATAAGGGCCTGAGCACCCCTCGGACTGGAGCCATAATTTAAGTAACGTTTCGCCGTCTCCGTCTGATGCGCGCCCTCGTTATGGGTTCCCATAATCAGTTTCAACGCATAGCTTCTGACGCTATCCGAAATCGGCATTTGTGCACATAAAGCCCTAATCTCAAGTACCCGATCTCCATCTAAGACCGATGTGACCGCCACCGGATGATCCTCCACTGTCCTATCCACGATTTGAGATAGTTCCTCATAACTTGGGAATTTCACGATGGTCTTGAACATGAATCGATCCAATTGCGCCTCAGGTAAAGGATAGGTACCCTCCATCTCTATCGGATTCTGGGTCGCCATCACAAAATACGGCGCCGCTAAGCGAAAGGTTTCCTTGCCTACGGAAATTTCACGTTCTTGCATCGCTTGTAGCAAAGCAGATTGTGTTTTAGGGGTTGCCCGGTTAATCTCATCCGCCAGCAGAAGATTTGTGAAAGCTGGTCCTTTTTGGAATTCAAAACGTCTGCGTCCATCCCCATCATCTTGAATCAAATAGGTTCCTACAATATCTGACGGCATAAGGTCCGGTGTAAATTGGACACGCGAAAATGATAGTGCCAAAACCTGACCTACCGTTTTAATCATTTCTGTTTTACCCAGTCCCGGTACACTCTCAAGCAGTACATTGCCTCCTGCAAATAGCGCGATCAATATTCTTTCAACGACCGCCTCCTGACCGACAATGCGTTTGCAGACTTCCTGTTTAACCTCGTCCAGTTCTTGGACCAAGCGTTCAATATCTTTAATCATAGGGCCTCCATTACTGATTTATTTTCGTAAAGTAATCTTTTATAAACGTTTCCATGCCGACGGGGATTTCCTGATCAGATAGATCCCTCAGGGCCTGCTTCTCATAAATTGCCATCACGGACTGGGCGTCCAGTTTCTCTCCAAAATCGGCCTCCGAAGATAACACTTCTAAGGCTTTGCTGTCCTTTTCACCGTATTGGACCATTTGAAAATTACCCGCGTTCTCAAGAATCCTGAAATCAAGACCTTCACCTTCTTTAGTAGAGGTACCAGTGCCTCGTCCATCACCTGTGCCTTGGCC
>JAFGTX010000185.1 GCA_016938815.1 Clostridia bacterium
GGTATGGAAGCCATTACTGCTAAGATGATCGCAACGAATCCGAGTGCCCTCACACCGACCGCAGACGGCAGCATTCCTATGCCATTTATACTCTCATTCTGGGTGCTGGTCGGCTTTGCCGTACTCGGACTACCACAAACAACCGTACGATGTATGGGATTCAAAGACTCCAAATCACTTCATAGAGCCATGGTCATCGGTACCGTTGTTGTAGGCTTCTTAATGCTTGGCATGCACCTCGTCGGCGCTTTAGGTGCCTATGTCGTACCGGGACTGGCCGGAGATGGTGCCATCCCTGGTATTACAGTCAAAGTTTTGCCGCCAGTTCTTGCAGGTATCTTTATCGCGGGGCCTTTGGCAGCAATCATGTCAACCGTTGACTCTATGCTGATATTGGCGTCTGCCTCTATCATCAAAGATCTTTATTTAAACTATGGTAAGGGTGATGTGAGTGAGAAAAGCCTTAATAGAATAAGTTTGATTACAACTGGTGTAATCGGTATCATCGTCTTTATTTTTGCCATCAAACCACCGTCTATTATCGTATGGATCAACCTGTTTGCCTTTGGTGGTCTTGAAGCCGTTTTCTTATGGCCGACCATCCTAGGGCTATACTGGAAAAAAGCCAATGCCGACGGTGCCGTTATTTCCATAACGACAGGTCTTGCATCCTTCTTTATCTTTACCATCTACAACATCAAACCTTTTGGCATGCACCAAATCGTACCGACACTGGCAGTGGCCCTGATTACTTTTATCATTGGTTCTGTATTTGGTAGAGAAAATGATGCAAAGACCATAAACTTGTTTTTTGGAGAGTAAGGGAAAAAACTAGGCTATATAACCTGCTCCCCTTGAACCCATACTTCTTTGATGTTCACCGTCTGTGATAAAAGCAAGACTTTATGGAGCAAGTCCTCCACGTGTTTTTCTTCATAAAAGCGTGGAATGTTCTCTCTGGTATCCACGACCTGAGCATCAAAGATATATCCTGCTTCCAGCTTACCGAGGGGCAGTCCCAGTGATTGCCCACCGGCTACCGTGGCCATGAACAGGGCATTGTTCAAGGTCAATGCCGCATGCGCTCTGCCTCTGAGGTCTTTTGAACGCGATGGTTCGACGCCATCCTGCAGCATCTTGGATGAAATCACCGCCTGACGAATGGCTTGGTACATGCTCGGTGTGTAACCTCCAGAGATATCGGTTGCCAGTCCGATGGTGATTCCCTTCGCCATAAAATCTTTCACAGGCAATACGGAATTAGCAAAATAAGCGTTGGAAAGCGGACAATGGGCTATAGTTGTCCTTGTCTCCACCATAATTTCTTGATCTTCTGTTTCGAGAAAAGGGGCGTGAGCAATGATGGCCCGCGGTCCGAGCAAACCAAATCTATTAAGGGCTTTGACGTCGTTCTCACCCATTTTTTCCTTTACATAATGATGCGCCCAGTCGCTTTCACTGGCATGGGTTTGCAAGTGCACATCATATTTTCTGGCTAACGCCCCTAAACCTTTCAGACTTTCATCGGTGCATGTCGGAATGAACCTTGGCGTGATGATAGGATATACGCCTTGCCTGTAGGTGTTGCGAATCGCCAGTACCGACTGGATGAAGGCCTCAGTTTCATCGATGGATGCCTGCGCATCTTGGTCTCTATAATATTCAGGGCAGCCACTTGCATCGTCCATTGCGACTTTGCCAACAAAGCCCCTTTGTCCCTGCTCACCACAAATTTCTGCCAGCAGAAGCGAAGACTTCCGATCGACCGTCGCAAAGTAAACAGCCGAAGTCGTCCCATTTCTCAGTGTCGTATGGACCACTTCACCATAGACGTTTGCTGCAAAGCTTTGATCCTCGAACTTCGCCTCTAGAGGAAAGGTATATTCATTAAGCCAAATCTCCAGTGGTCGATCAAGGGCTGTACCTGACTGTGCCCACTGGGGTGCATGTATATGTAAGTCCACAAATCCCGGCAACAAGATCTGATCTGCTTCTAGAACTTTCAATTGGCCCTCGGATGCATATCTCCTTCTTACCTTCTCGTAATTTTCATCATCCTTTGTAAGTACTTTCTCTATAAAACCCTCTGAATCAATGCAAAACAGTCCCTCATCCAAATACTCTATTTCATCAAAATTCTTACTATAGTAGGCATTAGCCTGAATGGCTTTTTTTCCTTGCATCTGTTTTTCTCCTCTTCTGTCAATTATCATAATCTCATCATAGCAGACCTTTCCCTATTTTTAAAAGCTTCTTTTTGAACATCGTTTTCCTGAAAACCAGGTATCGTTTTCCTAATTTAGGCAGCGTTTTCCCACGTTTTCCTACTTGTAATAATTTCATTTGGGTGTATACTCGCAGTATGATAACAAAGAAAAAAGGAGGAAATATCATGTCAAATATTATTAAATTGAAAGCTTCAACAGAAGGCATCGGCGTTAACTTTTACAACGAAAAAGCAGAAAAGAATTTCAATGAGATTATCGAAAGCATCAAGCCTTTAGTTTCTAGTCAAACATCACTCAGCATGTCAGATGTCAGATGGGATTTAGACAACATGAAATTAGGTCATAGCGATCCGATCGCAGACAGCTTGCTCAAAAAAATCGAATTAAGATTACAAAACTAAAAAAGACTTGCTCTTACCCAAAAGTAATTGCAAGTCTTTTTTCATGGGAAAATTAATCCGTGATCTTCGCGATTTTCTCTTTCGCAATCCAGTCTGCCATCGTCAAAAACATCCTATCCGATTGACCTTCTATCCTCTCCTTTTCCGATAGAAGATAAAGTCGCATTTCTCTATGAATATTTTCTTCTTCTCCTGTTTGAGCCATCAGCATTAAGGCGGTATCGACGCCACTGCTGCCCGCTTCTTTCAAGACAGCAATATCAAAGTGATCCAAGCTGCCTTCTAAATAGCGCTCTGCATTGTAGTGACTCATCATATCTGGCGTATTCACAAGGGCAATCATCACTAAAAAAATACCCCCTATCGTAAAGCTTAAGCGTATGCTCTTTAGCGATTTCCAAATAATCAAGCAAATGACGATAAATAGCCATAACATAAAGACACAAGGCATAAATCTTCTCAAAGTCAGACCATAAACCTGAATATATAAGAACATTTTGCTAAAAGCCGTAATGATAAAAAACAAGGTTGTAATACACAGTACATGGCTCATAGTTTTTAAAATAATAGCGTGTCCTGCCTTGACTTCGTCTTTTTTCACCAAGATAGCCCCTATGATGATAAAGATCAAGTTGAACACGGTAATTTGAACCAACTCGAAAAATCCCCTTCTAGCATATGCCGCATAACTCATGGCACCATCAGGTAACATCCCCTTCATCGCCGAAAGATAATAAGGTAATTGTGTAAAGGTAAATATACCGTAAACAACAAGCAGCATGCCTGCCACAATTTCAAGGGTGATTGGGGACATTTTCTGTATGCATCGGACTTGATCCATTTTGAATTCAATCGAATCCGCGTGCCACGTATCAAAATGCCTGCACCCCATGAACAAACCGTAAAAATAAGCCGAAACCGGTAAAGACATAATCAAAATCGTTAAGTTATATTCAAAGCTAAACTGATGCCATATTTGCAAATTATACAGCCAAGAAAACATATCTGAAAAACCGCCTGCATCAATACGCATCAAAATCGGTAAAATGATCACCAATAAAAATATGCCAATGAGAATGCCTACAAACACCTGAATTACATTGCGATTCTGTTTAACATCACGCCTTTTTCCACCCCTAATCCCAAGAAAGATCAAGGCAAAATTCCAAAATGGCAGACGTATTAAACTGTTGAACAGGTCAAACAACAACCACACGCCAATTCTATTTTCAAAACGGTTGCCTGAAATGGATAAGACCGCATAGGATGCTGTAAATATCATAATAAGATTTTTAAAGGGGTCCAAGACCGTATTCCTGTATAAGGCATAACTGATGCCCAGCAACATCAAAAATCCGAACCAGATTTGGGCGTTTTTGCGATCAAATTTTTCGACATCTTTAAATGCGATATAACTGATTGCTACAAATAGAGCAACAAAAACGGTGACACCAACACCACTGAAACTGAATAAGAGCCACCGGATGAAAAGGAACCCCAATAATAAGGCACCATATGCTAGATAACCTTCCTTTTCCGTTGGCTTAAATCTACTTTTTAACGTGGCTTTAACGGGAATGTTTGATTCAACTGCCATCTTTATACAACCTCCTAATACGCTTTAAGGACTATAGAGACTTATCTCATCTCCTTAATGGAAGTATAACATGGTCAATTTTGAAAAACAACATATTTTTATTGTTTTTCGATATATTTATTTTGTTTAGCATGATTTAATCAAAAAAACTAGCAATAAATAAAACTGCTAGCTTTTATCTCTTCTTCCCTATGAAAATTTGTATTATGCTTCCACTTCGCCATCATCACGAAATTCCAAGATATCGCCCGGTTGACAATTCAGCGCTTTACAAATCGCTTCTAAAGTAGAAAAACGTACCGCCTTAGCCTTTCCGGTTTTAAGAATGGAAAGGTTGGCTTGACTGAGACCAATCGTCTCTGCAAGTTCTCCAGAGGAGATCTTGCGCTTTGCCATCATGACATCTAGATTTACAATAATCGCCATAAGCCCTCCTCTTAGATGGTGAAATCCGCTTCTTCTTTTAAGACTACCGCTTGCGCAAAGGTATTCTTTAAAATTCGTACAACCAGACCCATAAAAGCTGCGGCAATGGCAACAAACAACCATGGTAAATAGTAAGTCGTGCCTATTAAAGCAATAATCGCCCCCACAAAACACGTCCAAGAAATAATTCTAAGATATTTCACACTTAAGACCGTAAAGACATCACCTACTTCAATACATTTAAGCAGTTTCTGCATGGAAAGCAGTAGCACCACCGCAGGGATACTCCCTACATAGATTGTCCATACAAAGAAAGGCTTTACAGCATTCAACTCAACTCTAGAGTACTGTACAAAATTGTCTACAATCACGTTTGCATATAGCACAAAGCCTATCAATAAGGCTAAAAAGATCCATATAAACATCTTGCTCAGTATAAGAGACTTTTCACGATTCCACATAGTGCCTCCTAAATTATAATTTCAATTTAGTTTACCATAGTCATTTATTGATAATCAATAAATTTTTAGCCTTATTCGCCAATCAGAATGTAATCACCTGATACCCTTGATCCACATAAGCCTTCATGCCAGCATGACCATTCATATCTTTAATGAGAGGATAATCCAAGCCTTGGTTAAACTCCAATACGTCAAGCTGAGCGGAACAAGCATAGCATACGCCTGCAAATAGACTTCTTTCTTTCGCTTTCATATAGGGCTCAAACTTTTGTGATTCCAAAACCTTTGGCAATGTCACAGATTCACCTTCAAAAATAATTTTGACTTCATGCCCATCTTCAAACAAGTCGAGGGCATTGAGCAGGACGTGTACAAAACACATTTTTTCTCCTCGCATCACGTAAAACAGATATTTACTCATAATTTTCTCCTTGATCCTCTAATTTATAAAAACTTATATCAACAATGAATTGATACCCATCATCACCAATTTTATCAAATGGAATAACATCCATGTTCTCGTATAAATCAACGTGAATCATAATGACTGCATTTCTGATTTCATGGCTGTACTGTAAAATCAGCATATTCATGAAAGGCAATGCATAAGTCACGTTCCAACCATTATTCGAGTACACAGAATTTTTATGGTAGCCACGCGCCGTCTTGTAGTAGTTGACGTAGTCTTTTAAGAAAAATGGTGCTTCTTCTGGAACCGCTTCTGGCAGGGATCCAACCCTTGCATACGAACCTGCTTTATAATCTTCTGTTCTTTGAGCATTGAGTTGTGTACGCATTCTGTAGCGTTCTTCAACACTTGTTGAGTCAAAATAGCCGTTTGCTGTAACACGTATATCAATCGCTGCCGCATTCAGAGCCATGCCGCCCCATCCGCAGATGCCAATAATCGCAATACGCTCTGGATCGACGTTATCTTGAGTTGCTAGAAAATCCACGTTCAGCCATCGTTTGAGTGTATTTACTTCCTCTCTATCATGCTTTGTGTATGTCATTTCGTCTCTACTAATGATCTTATAAACATGATATTCCCTAAAGCTAACCTTAGGTCAAGAGTATTTTGTAATTTTTTTCGCTATTTTTTTTGATCGCCCTCATCGTCCTTGCAATAGCTTCTGAGCAAGTCACAAAAAAGCCGTATGGCTGATTCGACTTCGGAAGTCTTAAGGGCCGAATCGCTGACTCTGCAGGTATTGTATTCCGGTTCATTTGGATAACACAATCGCCCTGACAAGAAAGATAAATTGTTAGGATGACAATATGTCTTCAAGAAAACATCTGCGTTTAAATGTCGCGGTAAAATAAACCACAAATTCATACCGCCGTCCGGGCGAATCCACTTGAGGTATTCAGGCGCATGTTTTCGAAGGGCCCTTTCTGCAATGTCAAGCCTCTCTTGACTGACTTTTTGGAGCTTAGCCGCCGTTTCTCGAAGAAGACCGGATGATATGACCTCGGCCAGCAAGCGCTGTGTCAACAGCGGACTTCCTAAATCTGCATTGGCCTTCGCTGTCGTCAACCTGTTCAATATAGTCCCTTGGGCATAAATCGCTCCAACTCTAAAACCAGGGCCTATAAGTTTGCTGAAACCTTTTACAAAGATAACATGTCCATCCGTATCCAAAGCTTTCAATAGAGCGGGTGCTCCACTTTGAGAAACCAGTTCGCACCATGGGTCATCCTCAATGATGATGGTATTGTTTTTTCTTGCGATATCTAAGATCATCCTCCGCTTTTCAATGGAGGTCAATATCCCCGTCGGATTATTGAGGTTTGGTGTCAAATAGATCAATTTCGGTTTGAGTTTCTTTACCATGCCTTCGAGTATCTCAATATTCATGCCCTCTTTTTCTAAGGGAATGGACCGTATATCACAGCCTTGATTTTGGAAGGAATCAATTGCACCAGGAAAAGTCGGCGTTTCCATAAGCACGACATCATTTGCGCTTACAAAGGTTCTGGCAATGATATTGAGCGCTTGTTGACTGCCACTGGTGACTATGATATCACCCGCTTTTACTTTTATCAGACCTTTCTCTCTCAAATAGGATGCAATGGTTTTTCGGGTAAGATGGTCTCCGTTGACCGGACTATACCTGAATAGGAGCTCATGATCCTCCCTAACGACCTTTTGAAGAAGTTCGCTGATTCTTTCGTAAGGATAGTCTTCACCTCTGAATAGGGACGTGAACATATTGTAGCCCTTGGATAGACTTTCCACTGAAAACTCACTCGCAAACTGGGTTCGCCTCAGATTATCACCTACAGATAACATCCAATCAAAGTTTTCAAGACCATCATCATGTGAAATTTGCTCACTCTCACCCCTGCTTTTCACAAAGGTTCCACTACCTTGAACCGTTTTTATCAGCCCTTCCACTTCAAGTTTTTTGTAGGCACGCGTCACCGTCAAAGGGCTCACAGATAAGTGTCCAGCCAAAGTCCTTACCGTCGGCAATCTTTCCCCTTGCTCTAAAGCGCCAGTCAGTATCTTCTCTCGAAAATAGGCCATGATTTGTTTTTGAACACCTTGCTTTTTATCAAGTACAAACGTCATATTGATTCACCTCACATTAACATTGATATACATAAAGATAACATCATTGTAGCATTTTCTGCAAATTGATATACTTATAATTTGATTGTTATACAAACCTTTCACTATAATATGGCTAATAAAGCACGTTTCATCCATACTATTAAGGAGGATTAATTTATGATTAATTTGAAATTCAAAAAAATCGATGCTTTTACTAAAGGGCACTCTTCCGGAAATCCGGCGGGGTACATTCTGCTGGATGAACATCAAATGTTGTCCAATGAGGAGATGCAAAAAATAGCTTTAGAATTGAAGGGCTTCGTCAGTGAAGTCGGCTTTGCGAAACCGAAAGAGGACGGTTTCCAGCTCAAATACTATTCCTCAGAGTGTGAAGTGGATTTCTGCGGTCACGCGACCATAGCCGTCATGTATGACCTCATAAAAGAAAACCCATACTTACGCTCCCGGAAAAAGGTTGACATCTACGTCAACGCCGGCCAATTGACCGCATTCAATTATATTGATGAAATGGATGCCGTCTATATTATGGCACCTTCACCAAACTACATGGCCTGCACCCTAAACACCTCATTAATCAGTGCCGCATTGGAGATCGCCGAAACCGCCTTTGATGACAGTTATGAAATCCAGACGATTGATGGTGGACTTAAGACCCTAATCGTACCCATCCAATCTCTCGATGACTGTCTTGCCATCCACCCCAATGAACAAAGGCTAAAGACCTTCTGCTTGGAACATGACCTCGACAATATCCTCATTTTCAGCGCGGAAACCTTTAACAAAGACTCCGATTACCGTACAAGGGTATTCGCGCCTAAATTTGGTTATCTGGAAGACCCAGCGACAGGTTCTGGCAATGCCGCATTTGGATACTATCTTCACAAGCGTCACGCTTTGGATGACACTTTGTTGATCGAACAAAGCAGCAACCGTGAAAATGCCAACTTCGTCAGATTAAAGAAGCATGACCATAAGGGAGAAACCCGCATACTTTTTGGTGGCTGTGCCACTACGCGCATTGTTGGTGACTATCAGCTTCATATTTAAAACTTTTTCATTTGAAACACTAAAAAAAGCTGTCCACTCTTATTCCATGGACAGCTTCTATTATTTTAAATGACTACTTTATGCACCATGTTCAACAAGAAATTCATCTTCATCGCTATAAGGTACTTCCTTCACGCCGATGAGATTAATCACTTTTCCAGAAATCATACCTAAACTATACGCGATCACAAGTGTCGTAAGAATACCTAGTAATTGTACCCCTGCACTCCCTGCAAAGAAGACACCTGTCAAACCGCCTAGAATCCCTGGCATACCATGTAGATTGTGAACACCACAAGTGTCGGTACCTTTAATCAATCGCTCCACTTTCGGTGCAATGACCGCATAACCGATTGTACTGAGCGCACCTGCAGCAATACCAACCAAAAGCGCCGCGCCTGGCACTAAAACATTACAACCGGTCCCAATCGCTACACCGCCAGCTAAAGCAGCATTGGCTATATCTTCTATCTCAATTTTGCCACGTAGCATCTTTGAAAATATGTAAGTTGAAATGGTAGCACCACATAGGGCAAACACAGTATTAATAGCCGTTAGAGCAATTTCATCTGGTGCAACAAGCGCACTCGTAAAAGACGGCCAGAAAATCCATAAAACCATACTGCCAATCAAACAAAGCTGATTGCTCATTTTATCGTTTTCACATTCATTTTTATCTTTGAATTTTGAAAGTGTGTTTGTGATGACACCCAAACCGAAATAAGCACCGAATGCATGAATGACAATCGAACCACCGATATCTGTAAATCCTTTGAAATAACCACTTTCTAAAATCAGCCACTCGTTAAAAGCATAGGCAGGAACAAAAAGCATCGCCATGATCACATACTGGTCCATCTGAAGACGACCTAGTCCTGCCCCAATGGCAATCAAAAGACTGGCTGCGGCAAACTCGGCAAAAATGAAGGCATCAATACTGACCGTTGACATGATTTCACCTTCTACCATACCTTTAAGCAGCATATACAGCGGGATAGAAACACTTACCACCAAAAACGTTGCTGTTACCGAACTGAAACCGTGTTTTCTTACAAAAACCATCAAGAATCCAAAACCGACCAATAACATGGCCATGATATGAATCGATTTCTCATACTTAATGGATTCATACAGGGTTCCAAATCCCTCTTGTGATACTGTTTGGCTAGCTGAATGACCAGCTTCCAAAGCACTATGGCCCAAGATAGGCGTAAACGCCAATGCAACAAGTACCATGACAGCCAATATGGCAATCAATCTTTTTTTGTTGGGTGCTTCACGTCTATTCTGACCCAACTGACCTTCTCTCGCTTCATTCCATTCCATGATGATTCCTCCTAAATGATTATAAACTGCGACAATGTTGTCTCAGTTATTTGTGTCAGTGGGACAATTTTGTCACACTTCACATGTTAACACTTTAACAATCATTTGAATAGTCCTTTTTTTTAACATTTTAACGATTTAATCTCTATACAAAACTATTTAATTTTTTCATCATAATGACTATCTATCACAATAAAAACCCCATATTGATATACATAATCATATCAATATGAGGTGGAACGTATATTTCTTTCTATTCTCTTTTAACGCATGCCCGCAAGAAACCGTCACCGGTTTTTCCA
>JAFGTX010000186.1 GCA_016938815.1 Clostridia bacterium
TTATAACCCAAAAACTGATCGTTTCCAAAGGTTTCTTCAGAAGCATCACTTCTGATCAGGGCAATTTTTTTATGGCCCAGTTCAATCAAGTGCTCAGTCGCCACTTTGGTTGCTTCGCGGTGATTAATCACCACTGACAAAGCATCCTTAGCGTCCACCTTCCGGTTAATCAGTACCGCAGGCATATGATTATCATTCAGTAATTTGAAATGCCGTTCATCTGGAAAATGAGACATCAGCACGATGCCTTCCACCTGCTTCGAAATCATCTTTCCGATCATTTCAATTTCCCGCTCCACGTCGCCATAAGAGTTGAAAAGCAAAATATCATATTCATAGGTCTTCGCAATCTCTTCCATGGCATTCAGCACTTCGCCGGCATAAAAGGTCGCAATATCCGGCACAATCGCACCGATCAAGCGGCTTTTTTTCATAACCAGACTTCGTGCTACTGGATTTGGAATATATCCAGTCTCTTCAATAACTTCCACGACCCGTTTAGCAATTTCAGGACTGACCGGTTTAGACCCGTTGATTACTCTCGATACTGTGGAAATAGATACATTAGCTAATTTGGCTACATCTTTTATTGTCACTGCCATAACCGCACCTCCATCCTAAATAATTGCAGATATCAATCCGCTCATTAAGTTCACGTAGTTGTAATTGTTAAAATCAAATTCTCTCTCGATAATTGGCACTTCCACGACAACAATGCCCTTCGAACGCACACCATCAAAAAGCGGTGTAACGATAATAGAACGCCAATCTGGCATTTGTTCTTCGAAATCATTTTCTCTTACATCATCCCAGTTGACAAAATAGTCTCCGGTCTGTGCATCCAGGTATTTATCCAGCAAATTCAAATCCGGTTGGTATGCTAAATTCAGTTGATTTGCACCACGTTCTTTCATATAAACACATCGGTCCCCCGATGGGTTCAATTCAACAACATAGGCCATTTCGGCTTTTGTGATGTCAATCAAGTTCTCCAGAACCTTGAGTAATTTACCGTTTTTATCTAGATTAAGCTTTAGCATCGCAATGATTTCAACAATACTTTGCATATTGGTTGCATCCACTGCACTATTACCCGTTAAAATACCTGCCAATCGGTCAAACCGATAATGGGCACCAGAAATTTCCTTGCTCCACGCCGTCGATTTGTTTCGACCTGTATTTTTTGAATAGTAAAGGGCCTTATCCGCATTTTCGACCAATTCCTCTTCGCTAAGTCCATGATTTGGATATGAGGATACCCCAAGACTTATCGTAACTGGTTTTCGTGCCTCCACCCGAATTTCTTCTTGAATACGCATTCTAACGGATTCACTAATTTTCATGGCATCTTCAAGGGATATATTCGGCAAAATCGCGATAAATTCTTCACCACCATAGCGACCGACAAGGCCATAGGGTTCAACAATTTCATTCAAGATACGGCCAATGCGTCTAAGGATTTCGTCCCCTTTAAGATGACCGTAAGTATCGTTCACGTACTTAAATTTATCAATGTCGCACATAATTACGGAAAGTTCCGCATTTTCTCGACGCGCGAGCACCAATTGCTCCGAAAAACGCTCTTCCGTATACTTCCGGAGATAAACACCCGTCAATTTGTCTATTGAAGACAAAATCTTCAACCGATAATTTTCGAGAATCGCTTTTACCAAGTTTAACATAAGACGACACTTTTCGAAATTGTCTGCGTTAAAATTATTAAGCACTTTATTCGATTCCAAGTAAACATACCCGATCTCGTTTTCGTAGGCAATCTCATTGATTGCTTCTTTTTCCTTATGGCTGATTCTCTCAAAAATAGGAATGTAGAGAATGGACTTTCGGCCATCTTTCAACAAGTAGGAATACAGGCTCTCCTCGTTGACGTTGACAAATACGCCTTCATTCTCATAGTACAGACTGTTTTTGATGAAATCGATATCGTTTGAACAAGGCTTACCCAAATCAAAACGCTTGTAAATTTCATTATTATTATCTTTAAAAACGATTCTACCATAATCCGCACACAATATTTGCATATAGTAGGTCAAAATATTATAGATATTTGATTCACTATAATGCTCCATTTTACTAACGACATCTTCCACGGCCATCACTTGGTCAAATTGATCCTTGAAAACCGCTTCGTAGACATCTTGGCTGAATCTATCATTTTTAAATAGGCTATTCAAGCTGCTGATATCAAAGAATTCTTCCACCGAATTAATCTCAGACTCAATCATCAACATGCTGTCAATACCACGACCATGTATGATCTTCCCAAAAAGCTCCGAGATTCGATTTTTCATTTGGAGCTTTAGCGCGTCATGAACAATGAAGCTACGCTTCAAATCATCCGGCAACAAGTAGGTCAAGCCTTTGACCATATCGAGCGCCGTCGTATAATGCACCATCGCCTTGTAGTAACTCCCCGCTTGATGGTATTCATTCGCCAATAGTTTATGCCCAATCCAATTGATTCTGTCGTATTTCTTATCGGTATAAGTATGGGTAAGCGCCACAAATCCTTCAATCCTATTTTCAGAAAACAAGGCTTCAAAGATAGCATGATACAACCTTAAAAAAGCACTATCAAAAAATGGGATGAGCGTTGTGTCATAATCCACAAATTTCTTGATTAAAATATAATTATTGGTCGTTAAAAGTTTCTTGGCCATCCTCAGTGTGAAGTTTCTCAACAATTGATAATCCAGTACAGAAACCGCCGAGTCTCGCAGCTGTGACAATCTCCAAAGCAATGATTCCGTAACATTATCCGTCGTTTGCAAATGGTTTTCTTCGAAAATAGTCTCTAAAAGTTTAATGGAAAAGCCTCTCGAATGGTTGCTGAGTTTATGACTTTTATATTTGACATACCACTTATAAGCCATATCGTAATTTTCAAGTAGCAAATAATATTCGATATTCATAAAATCATGCTGATCATGATATTTGGCTACATGCATCGCCGAAGAATAATCTATTTCCAGTTTTTTGAGCAAAGAATAAGCTTTGTCAAAGTAGCCATAGACACCATAATCTCGAATCACCTCTTTGGTAATAATGAAAAAATCTCTCTTATCGTTACTCTCCATTGCCATCGTAATCGCCTGTTCATATGTCTCTATCGCTTTTTCATGCTGGTCTAACTTGAAATAAGCAGCACCGATATTAGCTTTAAAGACCGCCAAATCATTGAAGATATTATTTCGCAAATCCAGATCTTCAGCCATCATAAAAAATTCGAGTGCCTTTTTAGAATTTCCAAGGTATTCAAGTTCCACCGCACCTAAATTATTCAAGCATAGAGACATGATATCTTCGTTGCCGCTACCCGTTAAAACATCAACTGCCTTTTCATAGCATTCCTTTGCTTCAAGATAAAAATCACCCATGTAATAATAAGCCGCTTTTCGATGATAGAGGTGGCCTAAATTTCGGTGATAGACCTCAGAATCACAAAGAGGAATGTAGTAATCAATCAAAGTCATCGCCTGTTTATACATCTGACGTTCAAAATAGTAATCCACCAAATGGACGGCAGACCGTACTTCTCCAACCTTGTAATGCTCCATTCTGGACATTTTATTGGTATACAAAAACAAACGCTTGGATTCGTCGTAGTTCAGACGTTTTAATTCAATGACGCCGATTTTATTGATGGCATCTATTTTTTTCTCTATATCTTCATTCTTAGCCGCCAAAATCTCTGCAGACTTATAGTTCATGAGTGCTTCGTCAAACTGGTCGGTTTCCTGATAGATATCACCAATGGCTAGATGGGTGCTAAGCGTTAACGCATCATTATCCACTGCCTTGGCATGCTGCAAAGCCTTATTGTAATAAATGAGACTCTGCGCTTCCTTAAGACTGAAATTTTTCAAGCGCTCAGCATAAATAAGACTGTAAGAAGCACATTTCTCATGCTCCTCACTTTGCTCTAAATGATAGATCAAGCGATCATCCAAATACTTTTTGTCGACAAGGTATTTCGACTCCAAATACATCGCAATTTTTTTGTTATATTCGAGGCGGTCTATTTTTGGAATCATTGCCGCCAACTCTCTTTTCAAAACTCTATTATCCACATAATAGGAAAAACCCCAGTCGCTGAATTTGGAATCCACCACCTGTGTTTCTTTGAGTTGAAGAATGACGTCTTCAAATTCCTCTGCCGTTAGATCCAACACTTCCATGATGATTTCGTCAATAACCGGTATATCACATATCGACAGAAACATCAGAACGCGAAGTTCCATGTGATCAAAATTCTCAAGACCGACATAATCCTCTTCTTCTTCATCGTCTATATCGATATCCATAAAAGAAGCTACCTGAGAAAAATTCCACTTTCTTTCATCATCTACATAGATTTTCCCTTCGTTGAACAAACGCTCAACCGCAAGCATAATTTGCGAA
>JAFGTX010000187.1 GCA_016938815.1 Clostridia bacterium
CCTCGTATAATATGTAGTGTAGATTTGAGCTTTGAGAGCTCACTACATAATTATTTTATAAGTTGAAGCCCTAGTGTTATAATTAAGCCAAGGTATAACCAGAGGAATGTGCTATTGCTCCTTGCGACTTGTTCGCTTCTTAAGCTTGCAAACCTGCTTGTTTGGCTTATCCGCTCACCGGTTGTTGTTCAATGGACATGTACTCAACGTTGATCCAAACATGTTCAAATGTTCTTATGTGGCGAGGTTGCGGTTGTCTTTCAAGACTAGGACTTCTCTTATATCTTATTCTCTTGAAAGTGGTGATTTCATGAATGATTTGTTACAGTATTTATTTGTTGGTATTGATGTTTCTAAGGAAAATAACCAAGTCTATGCTATGAACTTTTCCCAAGAGAAACTAGCGTCTTTTTCAACTCCCAATCATCAGTCCGGTGCGAGTTTTTTAGAAGAGAAACTGCTTGATATTTTAGATAGACATCATCTATCTAAAATCATCATTGCGATGGAATCAACCGGTATCTATTCCGCTCATATCGCAACCTACTTATCTGCTTCTAAGTTTCTCTTTCATTTTGAAGTGAAGGTATACGTTTTGAATCCAAAAATATCTAGAAACTATCGCCATAGTTTTTCGGATATGGACAAAACGGATCCTAAAGATGCTTATATTCTTGCTGACCTTGCCAGGGTTGGTCGTTGTGAGAAACTGACTCCATTTAGAGGTCCACAAAAAATTGCGCTTCAACGTCTCACAAGGCATCGTCATCATATTGCTGAACTGCTTGCCAAAGAGAAGGTTTATGCCCTAAATAACGTCTTTTTAAAGTTTTCTGAGTTTAAAGGAATCTTATCAAATGATTTCTCTAAAACGGCCGTTGAACTCTTGCTCAATTATAAATCTGTAGATGAAATTATTGATGTTCCTTTAGAAGATTTAGTTGAATTTGTTATGACTTCTTCCAAAAATCGCTTCGCTGATTCGAACCAAATCGCTCTCACTTTGAAGGCCGCTGCCAGAAACTCTTATCGCTTGGATAAAATGGCTTATGAACCCATTAATCTTTCTTTAGCTGCCAGTTTCAATTGTATTTCTACTTACCAAACGGAACTCAAATCTATCGATTCGGCTATTCTAAAACAAGTCAAGGGGCTCAATCAAAATCATTATCTTTCTTTGATTTCCATTCCTGGTATCGGTCCTGTTTATGCTTCTGGTATTCTTGCGGAAATTGGTCAAATTGATCAGTTTGATAACGATGATGCGTTAGCGAAGTACGCTGGTATCACTTGGCGCAAATCTCAGTCCGGTTCCTTTGATGCTGAAGAC
>JAFGTX010000188.1 GCA_016938815.1 Clostridia bacterium
GAGCAAAAACGCCGTGCAACCATGCATATCAATCGTAAGCCTGGAGAACAGGTTGAGGTAGATTGGGCTGGTGATACGACAAGTATTATTGATCCTGATACTGGTGAAATAACTGACGCACATATTTTCGTTGGTGTTATGACTTATAGCCAATACACCTATGTTGAAGCTTTTATCAACGAAAAGCAACAATCTTGGATTACAGCTCACGTTCATATGTATAACTACTTTGGTGGTGTAGCAAAAATACTGGTACCAGATAACTGCAAAACGGCAGTTATTCATAACAGAAGTTGGTACAATCAAAAGCTAAACACAGTCTACCATGAAATGGCTGAACACTATGGAACAGCAATCATTCCAGCTAGAGTTAGAACACCGAAAGATAAAGCAAGTGTTGAAGGCGCTGTAGGCAATATTTCCACTTGGATTATCGCAGCACTTCGTAAGGAACAATTCTTTTCACTACAAGAATTAAACATTGCAATCAAGGCAAAGCTTGAAGAGTTCAATGCTAATCTATTTCAAAAGAAAGAAGGTAGCAGATATAGTCTCTTCCATGAAGAAGAATTGCCACTCCTAGCACCTTTACCCACTACCCCATATGAACTTGCCACTTGGAAACAAGCAACTGTTCAGTTTAATTATCACATATCTGTCGATGGAATGCTATATTCCGTCCCTTATGAATACATTAAACGTAAGGTAGATGTTAGGATTACTGAAAAACTTATAGAAATATTTTATAATCACCAACGAGTAGCTTCACATGCTCGCATCACTGGTAGAAAAGGACAGTACAGCACCCTTATAGAACACATGCCACAGGACCATCAAAAATATCTTGAATGGAATGGCGACAGATTCCGTAAGTGGGCTGATAAAATTGGTCAACATACAAGTATAGCAGTAAATGCTATATTGACCTCCAATCGTGTAGAACAACAAACCTATAAAAGTTGTATGGCGCTACTTAAACTGGCAGATAAGTATTCAGACGCATCTTTAGAAAAAGCGTGTGAAAAAGCATTATCGCTTACACCTAATCCCAGTTATAAAAGTATAAAGAACATTCTTGTAACAAGCCATAAGAATGAATATAAATCCACAACAACAACTACTGAAACTACACAAAATCGCTTTGGCATTACAAGAGGTGCCAGCTACTATGGAGGTAAAACCAATGATTAATCAAAGTACTGTAAATAAACTTATAGAAATGCGCCTTACAGCAATGTCTGATGCTTTTCGTCAACAAATGGATGATCCCAAAATGAAGGATATATCGTTTGAAGATCGTTTTGGTATGATGGTTGACATTGAGTATACCAAACGAAAAAACAACCGGTTGACACGTCTAATCAAAGGCGCAGATTTCGATCAACCTGGTGCAAGCATCATGGATATAGATTATGAATCAGGTCGAAAACTAAATAAAGGGCTTATCAAGCGTTTGGCCACTTGTGAATATATAGCTGAATACAGAAATATATTTATCACCGGTGCAACAGGTAGTGGTAAAACATATATGGCTTGTGCCTTTGGTATGGAAGCTTGTAAACAACATTTCAAAACGAAATATGTTAGGCTTCCCGACCTCTTAATCGATCTTGAACTCTCACGCCAAGAAGGCAACTATAAAAAAATCTTAGCTAAATATTCAAATCCAACACTTCTAGTCATTGATGAATGGTTACTTTTAAGGCCATCCGAAAATGAATGTAGAGATATCTTTGAACTACTGCAGAAGCGCCGTAAAAAGTCATCAACTATTTTCTGCTCACAATACAAAGTTGAAGGTTGGTATGACCAACTTGGTGGCCAAGACGCACCATTAGCAGATGCAATCTTAGATAGGATTGTTCATGATGGCTATAAAATAAATATAGAAAGTTCAAATCCATCAAAGGATATATCAATGAGAGAACTTTATGGATTAAGCAAAACAGAAATTGAATAATTAGTGGCTCTGTAGTTCCGGACTACTGGCTCACGCCACACCGGAACTGCGGCTCTGCCGCACATAATACCGGACAGGCGGTTTCCTTATCGCCGGAACAGCGGTACTGTTTAAGAAGAATATTCA
>JAFGTX010000189.1 GCA_016938815.1 Clostridia bacterium
AGAAAACCAGAGGGCAGAAAGCCAGAAGGCAGAAAGCCAGAAGGCAGAAAACCTGAAGGCAGAAAGCCAGAGGGCAGAAAACCTGAAGGCAGAAAGCCAGAGGGGAAACAACCGGAGGGAAGACAAACGGAAACTAAACCAGTAGCAACAAGACAACCAGAAACAAGACAAGCTGAGGGAAGACACCAAGAGTCAAGACATAAGGACTCAAGACATCAAGAGCCAAAACAACAGGAGGCGAGACCACAGGACCATAACAAACGTCCAGAAGCTGCTTCTGATGACAAGAACGGCGTACAAAACAGAAAATCCCGAAATAAGGTTAAAAAAGATAAACAAACGACTCAACCAGAACCAGCTCAACAAAGTCGTTCACCAAGGGATTACTCGAAAAAAGTAAAGACAAAGAATAAAGTTTACAAGAAACGTGCTAAAGAAGAAGCAGATGCACATGCGGTTGAGGAAGAGACAATTTTACAAATTCCTGAAACAATCACAGTAAGTGAATTTGCACAATTGATTGAAAAACAACCAAACGAGATTATCATGAAGTTGATGGGTCTTGGTATCATGGCTGCGCTTAACCAAGAAATCGATTACGATACAGCAGAATTAATCGCTTCTGAATACGAAATCGAAATAGAGCAAATTGTTGAAGTGGACGAAGCAGAAGAATTATTCGAAACTTTCGAAGACCCTGCAGAGGACATGGTGAAACGTGCACCAATCGTTACGGTTATGGGTCACGTTGACCACGGTAAAACATCACTTCTTGATGCTATTCGTGACACGGATGTGACTGAGGGTGAAGCCGGCGGTATCACGCAACATATTGGTGCTTCAGAAGTTACAATCAACGGTGAGAAAATCGTATTCCTTGATACACCGGGCCATGAGGCGTTTACGTCACTTAGAGCGCGTGGTGCCAAGGTAACGGACATTGCGATTCTTGTTGTAGCGGCAGATGACGGTGTTATGCCTCAAACCATTGAAGCGATTGACCATGCTAAGGCTGCGGGCGTACCAATTATCGTAGCGATCAACAAAATCGACAAACCAAACGCAAACCCAGACCGCGTTAAGTCAGAACTTTCTGAGCGTGGCGTCCTAATCGAAGAATGGGGTGGCGATGTTATTTCTGTAGAAGTTTCAGCACTTCAAAAACAAGGTATCGATACCTTGCTTGAAATGGTACTTCTAGTGGCAGAAATGCTAGAATTAAGAGCGAATCCAAATAGACCGGCAATCGGTACAGTCATCGATGCCCGTGTTGAAAAGGGTAGAGGTCCTATCGCGACAGTGCTTGTTGACATGGGTACTCTTAACGTAGGAGATGCGATTATCGCCGGTACGACTTATGGTCGTGTTAGAGCGATGTATAACTATAGAGGCAAGAAAGTGAAATCAGTTGGACCAGCATCTTCAGTAGAGATTACAGGTCTTAATGAAATCGCGACTGCAGGTGAGAAATTCTACGTGGCTCAGGATGACCGTTCGGCTAGAATCTTTGCTGAAAAGCGTGCGATGGAGCTTAGAGAACGTGGTCTTAATAAGACAAAACACATTTCACTTGAAGATTTATTTAGTAAAATCCAACAAGGTGAAGTTAAAGATCTTAACATCATCGTTAAAGCAGACGTGTTAGGTTCAGTAGAAGCCTTGAAACAGTCCTTGCTTAAACTTACAAATGACGAAGTAAGAGTTAATGTTATCCATGCCAATGTAGGTACGATTTCAGAGTCGGATGTACTTTTGGCGTCGGCTTCTAATGCGATCATCATCGGTTTCAATGTTCGTCCAAGCATTAGCGTGGCAAGAACAGCTGAGACTGAAAAAGTCGAGCTTAAGACATACAGAATCATCTATGAAGCAATCAACGATGTTGAAGCGGCGATGAAGGGTATGCTTGATCCTGAGTTCAGAGAAGTCGTTCAGGGTTCTGCTGAAATCAGAGAAACATTCAAAGTGCCAAATATCGGCGTGATTGCAGGCTGTTATGTCCTTAGCGGTAAAGTGACAAGAAATTCAAGCTTACGTCTTGTTAGAGAAGGTATCGTTATTCACGAAGGCAACGTTTCTTCATTAAGACGTTTCAAAGATGATGTTAAAGAAGTCAATACGGGGTATGAATGTGGTATAGGTATTGAAAACTTTAATGACCTTAAAGAAGGGGACATTATCGAATCGTTCATCATTGAAGAAGTGAAAAGAGGATAGAGGGTGTTTTTATGAGTTACGCCAGAAGTAAAAGGATTTCAGAAGAAATCAAAAAAGTTGTTAGTAGTTTGATTATGACAGAGTTGAAAGATCCAAGAGTTTCAAAACTTACAACAGTTACTCATGTAGAAACAACGAGAGATTTGAGCTTTTCTTACATTTACATCAGTGTATTCGATGATGACATGCACAAGAAAAGCACAATCGAAGGGCTGAATAAGGCCAAAGGCTTTATCCGAAGAGAAATCGGCAAACGTGTGAAACTACGTATCGTGCCGGAACCAATTTTTAGACTGGATGAATCCATCGAAAACGGGATTCATATGAGTGCTATGATTAATGAAGTGGTGAGCAAACACAATCCACTTCACGATCAAGAGGTAGAAGAGGATTCGGAAGAGGAAGAAGACGATGAATAAGGCATTGCTTTCAATTATTGAAGAGCATGAAGAAATTTTATTATTACCCCATGTGTCGCCGGATGGTGACACATTGGGGTCTACCTTTGCCCTGAATGCCTATTTAAAGAGGCTTGGCAAGAAAACACACGTGGTGCTTAACGACGATGTGCCATCCAATTTGATGTTTCTGGTGGATGATCACTTGCATAAGGAAGCGGATTATGATGCACTTAATGCGACGCCAACCCTGGTATTTGCCATAGATTCCAGCGATCCAGGTCGTTTGGATTCCAGACAGAAGTACCTAGAGGGCAGAGTAAGCGTTTGCATCGACCACCATATTACCAATACGAAATATTGCGACCATAACTATGTGACGCCGGAAGCTTCTTCGACGGGGGAAGTGTTGTATGAGCTTCTTTTTACAGACGACATGACTGTACCGATGGAAATTGCCTCGGCGATTTACGTGGCGATTCTGATGGATACAGGGAGTTTCAGATACTCCAATACTTCTAGCAGAACCATGGAAATTGTGGCGCGTCTTTTCAGCGCCGGCATAGACTATGTGGACTTGAATATAGCGGTTTATCAGAATGTGCCGATTGATAAGTTCAGATTTACCAACATGGTGCTGAGCACCCTTGAATTGTCTCATGACAATCAAGTGGGTTTCATATATATTACGGAAGAGATGCTGGCAGCGGCCGGTCTCAGTATGCAGGATACCGATGGCATCATCGAGAATATTCGTGATATTGCCAGTATTGAAGTCGCGCTTTTTGCGCGTGAGGTGTCACCGAATGTCTTTAAGGCGAGTGCGCGCTCCAAACGTTTTTATGACGTGGCGACTTTTTGCCTCGACTTTGGCGGCGGTGGGCATGTGCGTGCTGCAGGCTGTACAATCAAAGGCTCGCTATCGGATGTCAGAAACCAGTTGTTATCGGCAATTGAATTGTAGGATGAAACGATGGATAGAATCATAAACATTCTCAAGCCACCTAATATGACGTCACACGATGTTGTAGGCAGGTTGAGAAGAGTGACTAAAATAAAAAAAATCGGTCATACGGGAACCCTTGATCCAATGGCGGCAGGGGTTTTGCCTGTGTGTATCGGCAAGAGTACCAAGATCATCGAATACTTCGAAGAGGATTCGAAGACCTATCGTTGCGAGATGACGTTAGGCGCTTCTACGGATACGGAGGATGCTTGGGGTACTGTGCTTGAAACCAGTGACCATCTGCCAACCGAACAGTCGGTTATCGATACGATGATGAGCTTTATCGGTGATATTGAGCAGGTGCCACCCATGTATTCTGCGTTGAAGATCAATGGACAGAAACTCTATGATTTGGCAAGGCAGGGTAAAGTCGTCGAGCGTAAAGCACGACTGCGCACCATTCATACCATTGATATTATCCATATGGATTTGAGTAAAAAGACGGTGATCTTTGATGTTTGTTGTTCCAAAGGGACTTATGTCAGAACCCTTTGTCATGACATCGGCCTCAAACTGGGCTGCTTGGCCCACATGAGTTTCCTCATGCGTACGGCGAGCGGTAATTTTACCCTAGCGGATGCGGTGACTTTGGAAGAAGTTCAGACTCTACAGGCAGTGCTTGAAAAAAGCCGTAGCATAGAAGAAGTTTTGGCTTATTTTGGACGTGTCAGCGTACCAACAGGATTAAGAGAAAAAATGATCAATGGCGTTAAGATTGATTTAAGGCCATACATTGAAAGTGATGGCAACTTTTACAGAGTATATGTTGGTGATTTGTTTTTAGGTACGGCAAAGATGACGAAAGAGGGTCTTTTTGTCGATAAGTATCTTTATGACCAGCATGGAAAAAGTTAGGTGGCAACATGTTAATAGTAGATTCAATTGCGGCGTTTCATGAAATTGAGGGTCCCATTGGTTTATCTATGGGGACATTTGACGGCTTACATGTCGGACATCAAAAACTCGTTGAGAATTTAACGCAGCATTGTAGGGAAAATGGATATAGAAGTGTCGTATACACCTATTCGAACCATCCCAGGGAGTACACTTTGGGGATGAAGGTGCCGAGAATCATCACACTGGAAGATAAGATTGCTCTTTTTGAAGAGCTGGGTGTGGATGTTCTCGTCCTTTTGAAATTCGATGCGTTGCAGCGGGATATGTCACCGGAACATTTTTTGAAGGAACTTTTATTTGATCCTTTGGATATTCGTTATGTGACGGTGGGCTTCGATTTTCACTTTGGCAAGCGTGCCGGTGGGACTGTCGATATGCTAAAAGACTATGCCGAGGCTAAAAAGGTGGTACTAGATGTCGTTGAGCCGATTTCACGATACGGCGAAAAAGTGAGCAGTACCTTGATACGTAACTTGCTTTTCGAGGGTAATGTGGTGAAGGTCAATGAACTCCTTGGGCGTCGTTACAGTTTTACTGGCGAAGTGGTTCACGGTAAGCATGTCGGCAGACTCCTTGGATTTCCAACGGCTAACTTGAAAATAGATGAAACGATGAACTTGATCAAATCAGGCGTCTACATCAGTAAGGTGAAACTGGGTAAGACTTATTATCCAGCGGTGACCAACGTCGGCTTCAACCCGACTTTCGATCAGAAGGAATTGAATGTGGAAACCTACATCTTAGGGATCGATGAAAAGCTGTATGGACGCAGAATCAAGGTAGAATTTGTCAAACGCCTGAGAAGCGAGATGAAATTTGAAAATAAGGACGCGCTGATTGAGCAGATGCGTCGGGATGTCGAATCGGCATACGCATATTTTCAGTTTACATCTTAAGGGCTTTGTGATATGATATTAAAGGTTAACCTTAAGCTTTGTTAATCGTTCACCGGCGTTACACAAGGCTTGATGGTGATAAATAATTTTATGAGGTGAAAGAAATGATAGCAAAAGAAGTAAAAACTAGCATTATGCAAGAATATGCTACACACGAAGGCGATACTGGTTCTCCAGAAGTGCAAATCGCTGTTTTAACTCACAGAATCAACGAGTTAAACGAACACTTAAAAGAGCACAAAAAAGACCACCACTCTAGAAGAGGTCTTTTAAAGATGGTTGGTAAAAGAAGAAACTTATTAACTTACCTTAAAAATAAGGACTTGAACAGATACAGAGAACTTATTGCTAAGTTAGGCTTAAGAAAGTAAGCAATCAAAAGTGAGCGGGTGATACACCCGCTCTAGTTGTTTTAAAAAGACTTAACAAACTACTTGACATGAAAACGGGTATCTTTAGAATTTATGGACTTTTGTCCTACTTTTTGTGTCAGTACAGGCTTCTTACAATGAATGCTTCTGTAGTGATAGAAAAAGTAGGATAAATTCTAAAATACCTAATAATTATTAGGAGGTATTTTCATGGATAGAACACCAAGAATTTTCAAAATGGAATTAGGTGGCAGAACACTGGAAGTTGAAACTGGCAGATTAGCAAATCTCGCTGGTGGTGCGGCACTTATGAAGTACGGTGATACAACTGTACTTGTAACAGCAACTGCTGCTAGAAAAGCAAGAGAAGGCATAGATTTCTTCCCGCTAAGTGTAGATTTTGAAGAAAAATTATACGCTGTAGGTAAGATCCCAGGTGGCTTCATCAAAAGAGAAGGTAGACCTTCAGAAAAAGC
>JAFGTX010000190.1 GCA_016938815.1 Clostridia bacterium
AACTATTATTAAAGAAACGGGCGACAGTTTTCGTCCCGCACTCGGAGGTTTTCTATGAATAATTCAAAGCGCAGCGTCATCTTTACGGTTGCCTTCATTGTGGTCATGTTTGTATTTTCCTTTGTCATGCCACAATTTGATGCTTTTTTTAGCGATACTTTTAGATTCATCAACGGTGTACTTTTCCTGATCCTCATCTTGTACCCGGCTTTGCAAATGCTGATGCGATGGGTTTACACTGACCGCCATTTGAAAAAGGACCATACCTTCTACACGCTGAAAGTCAAGGACAATATGACCTACTACCGCTTGATCAACATCCTGTTTGTTGGCTTATTGCTCGGCTTCCCAATCGTTAAGGGACTCTTGACACCGGATCAGAGAACTACATATCTCCTCGGGGCCATGGTATGGCTCATCATCACCGAAGCCTTGATACAAATCAGCAGTCGCAGTCTGAAAGCCTATTTTGGCCATGGCCAACTTATCGTGAAAGGTTTTGATTTCAGACTGGATTTACCCTTTGGCGATGCCATCAAGAGCCATTCAGGTGTCTACGAATACCGAAATATCACGGTATTCACCTATAAAGATGGCCTACTGACACTTCATCTTTATGACAATGCCGGTAAAATCAACATCCTGCTTCATGAAGACGTGAGCAAACAGGTCATGGCTTATCTAGGCACCAAAAAAATTCAACACAAGGAATTCTATCGCGTTTAAGACCGCGATTCAAAAAAGGGAAAAGGCGATCCATGGAGCCACTCATGGATCGCCTTTTTTAATGAAAAGGTTTTTGTGGATGTATACAGTACTACGAATACTGTTTCTACCGAGTTAAGCCTTTTAACGACCAAGGCCCACTCTATGCACACCGGCAGGGTGTGCACCAATTCACAAATAAATAAAGCGCCACTCATGAAGAACGGCGCTTAATACTATCACATATCAACACACCGCTTAATTCCACGTAAGCATAGGCATTTTTTCATGGCAGGTCTCCTGACTTAGATTCAACATTCCAATACCCCTTCCCATTCGATTGAACAGTGAGATCATGTAAAGGAACTCCTCATTACAGTGGCGGGACCGTGACGGACTCTAACCGTCTTCCCTTTTCAGCAATTTTTGTTGCACCATAAAAACTTATTCATCTGTAGTTTCATTGTAAAACTATTTATCAGAGCTGTCAAAAGCTTTTTTGTGAACAATTTGTATACTAAAGGATGCGTTTCAGGAATTGACCGGTATAAGAGGCTTCCAAAGCTGCTATCTCTTCAGGTGTTCCCACACCGACGATCGTACCACCCTTGTCGCCACCGTCAGGCCCTAGGTCGATTAGATGGTCCGCCGTTTTGATCATATCTAAATTGTGTTCAATCACAACCACCGTGTTACCTCCTTCAACCAAGCGATCTAAGACATGGATTAGATTATGCACATCGGCAATATGAAGGCCTGTTGTTGGTTCATCCAAAATGTATAAAGTCTGTCCTGTGCTGCGCTTGCTCAGTTCCGTCGCCAATTTGATCCGCTGCGCTTCCCCACCGGACAGTTGCGTAGATGGTTGTCCTAGGCGAATGTAATCCAGTCCTACATCGTGCAGGGTCTGAAGTTTTCTTTGAATTTGAGGGATGTGCTCGAAGAATTTCAAGCCTTCCTCGACAGTCATATCCAAGACTTCCGAAATACTTTTTCCCTTGTATTTGACCTCAAGCGTTTCCCTATTATAGCGCTTACCCTTACAAACTTCACATTCCACATAGACATCAGGCAAGAAGTTCATCTCGATCTTAATGATACCATCACCTTTACACGCCTCACAGCGACCGCCCTTGACGTTGAAACTGAAACGACCTTTTTTATAACCTCTTAATTTGGCATCTGGTACCTGGGCAAACAAATCGCGAATGTGATCAAACACGCCTGTATAAGTCGCTGGATTCGATCTCGGCGTCCTGCCAATCGGCGACTGATCGATATCAATGACCTTATCCAGTTGCTCCAGACCCAATATTTTATCATGTCGTCCCGGCTTGGCCTTTGAACGGTAGAATTTATTGGATGCAGCCTTGTATAAAATTTCATTGATCAGCGAGCTTTTACCTGAACCGGAAACCCCTGTAACACAAGTGAAGACACCTAGTGGGATGGCTACATCAATGCCCTTCAGGTTATTTTCCCGCGCCCCGATGATCTCAACGGCGCCTCGGTCGGCAGCTCGTCTGAAATCCGGTAATGCGATGGATTTCTTGCCTGAAAGATACTGACCCGTAATCGAGGCTTCATTGGCTAAAATCTCATCAATCGTGCCTTCTGCAATAATCTCACCACCATGCTCACCAGCACCTGGTCCAATATCTAGAATGTGGTCCGCTTGTCGAATCGTATCTTCGTCATGCTCTACGACAATAAGCGTATTCCCAATATCCGTCAGTTCCCTCAATGTTTTGAGTAATTTCTCGTTATCCTTTTGATGCAAGCCAATGCTAGGCTCGTCCAAGATATAAAGTACACCCATCAGTCTTGAACCAATCTGAGTCGCCAAACGAATCCTCTGTGCCTCACCACCTGATAAAGTCCCCGCCGAACGCGATAGACTCAAATAATCCAGTCCAACATCCCGTAAAAAAGACAAACGGGCATTGATTTCCTTCAAAATTTGCTCTGCAATGGCTTCCCGCTTTTCGTCCATCTCTAATTCTTCGAAGAAACGAATCGCCTCTCTAACCGATAATTCCGTCAATTCCCAGATGTTTTTGCCGTCCACTTCCACAGCAAGCACTTCATCCTTAAGACGTTTGCCCTCGCAGACATCACATGGAATAAGACTCATATACTGCTCTATGCGTCCCCGCATATAGTCAGAAGTCGTCTCACGGTAGCGTCTTTCCAAGTTGCCGACGACACCCTCAAAGGGCGCACGCCACTTGCGCAGACCACCGTACTTGCTTTCGAATTCCATGGCGATTTCCCGACTGCCTGTGCCATACATCAGTTCCTCTTTGACATTCTCCGGCAACTCACTGTAAGGGGTATCCATAGAACACTTGTTATCTAAGATTACCGCTTCGATCAACTTAGCGTAGTAAGTACCCTCCGCACTGTTGGCAAAAGGTTCTATCGCCCCCTCCGCAATGGTCAAATGCGGTTCCGGCACCACCATTTCAGGGTCGATTTTAAGCATGTGGCCGATGCCCTTACAGGTCTCGCAAGCCCCATAAGGACTGTTGAAGGAAAATGTTCTCGGCTCCATCTCAGCGATGCCGACATTATGTTCCGGACAGGAGAAATTGGTGTTGAAGAGCAAATCTTCGTTACCCTCCTCTTTCATATGATTGACAATCAGCAAGCCATCTGAAAGATTGAGGGCCGTTTCCACAGAATCCGTCAAACGCTTCTCTACGCCCTCTTTTAGTTTTACACGGTCTACAACGACTTCCAAGGTGTGTTTTTTAGTCTTTTCCAATTCGATTTCTTCTGAAAGTTCTCGAAGTTCACCATCGACACGCACGCGGACAAAGCCCTCTTTTTTCAGATGGGCCAGTTCACGCTTATGCTCTCCCTTTTTACCACGAACTACAGGGGCCAAGATCTGCAATTTTGCATCCTCAGGCAAAGCCATGATTTGGTCAATGATCTGATCCACACTTTGAGAGCTGATTTCTCTGTGGCAAATCGGACAGTGAGGAATCCCCACCCGTGCAAAGAGCAATCTTAAATAGTCGTATATCTCAGTCACCGTGCCCACGGTAGATCTCGGATTTCGGCTGGTCGTCTTTTGGTCGATTGAAATCGCAGGCGAAAGGCCTTCTATATACTCCACATTGGGTTTTTCCATTTGACCCAGGAATTGCCGCGCGTAGGCAGAAAGACTCTCTACATAACGGCGCTGTCCCTCGGCATAAATCGTGTCAAAAGCAAGAGACGACTTGCCCGAACCACTTAGTCCTGTGATGACCACAAATTTATCCCTTGGTATGGTTACGTCAATATTTTTCAAGTTGTGCTCACGAGCACCTTTTACGTATATATTCTTAATCGTCATATTATCACCCTTATTTTGTTCCCATCTTCTCTTTCAGCAACATAATCCTATCTCTCAAAATGGCCGCCTGCTCAAACTGCAGGTCTTTAGACGCTTGTAACATCTGACCTTCCAGCTCACCGATCAAGGCCATCACTTCTTCCTTCGGCATATCTGTTGTCGTGTAGTCGCTGACTTCCTCTGCTGCTTCCGTCGCCTTCATCACTTTTCTGATATCCTTGACGATGGTCTTCGGCGTAATCCCATGTTCTATGTTGTAGGCTTCCTGCAAATGGCGCCGTCTATTGGTTTCGTCAATGGCGACACGCATAGAATCCGTAATCTTATCCGCGTACATGATCACCTTACCGTTGGCATTTCTCGCCGCCCGTCCCACCGTTTGAATCAAGGCACGCTCGGAACGCAAAAAGCCTTCCTTGTCCGCATCTAAAATCGCCACCAAAGAAACCTCAGGCAAGTCTATACCCTCTCTCAAAAGGTTGATTCCAATCAAGACGTCAAATTTACCCTCACGCAGGTCCCTGATAATTTCCATACGCTCCATGGTATCGATATCCGAGTGCATGTACCGCACTTTGACATGCATTTCCTTAAAGTACTCGGTCAAGTCCTCTGCCATTTTCTTGGTCAAGGTCGTAATCAATACCCTTTCCTTGACTTCAATTCGATTCATGATTTCATGATAAAGGTCATCTATTTGTCCCATGATCGGACGAACGTCGATCGGTGGATCAAGCAGTCCTGTAGGGCGGATAATCTGTTCTGCAATCTGTGTGCTGTGCTCCAGTTCATAAGGACCCGGCGTCGCCGTCACATAAATCGCCTGATTGACGAGGCCCTCGAACTCTTCGAAATTAAGTGGTCTATTGTCCATTGCGGATGGCAATCGGAAGCCATATTCCACCAGATTGGTCTTCCTTGAACGGTCGCCACCGAACATGCCCCTAACCTGTGGTAGAGTCACGTGAGACTCATCGACAACCAGTAA
>JAFGTX010000191.1 GCA_016938815.1 Clostridia bacterium
AAGTCATTTATTTTTCCGGAGGAAGCCCTTTATTGCCGTACGATGAAGATGACGACCTTAGAAGATGTTAGGAATGCATTAGAAGGCAAGATGGCAGAAGTGACGGTAGATTCTACAGTGGCAAAAGGGGCGCTGGTATCACTCAGCGCAATGTTTGAGGTATAGCTTATGTTTCCATACAAGATAGAAGCCGATGAGGCACCTTTTGACGTTATCGTGATCGGAAGCGGTTTAGCAGGCGTATATACTGCGCTGAACTTGGATGAAAAGAGTCGGGTATTGCTGGTATGCAAGAAAAGTCTCTTGAACAGCAACTCTTCATTGGCACAGGGTGGCATTGCAGCAGTGCTTTCAAAAGAGGATTCTTACGATTTACATGTGGCAGATACCATGAAGACGGGTCATTATGAAAACGATGAAATGATGGTGCGTTGCCTTGTGGAAAACGGTCCTAAGGAGATTAGTCAGTTGCTGGCATGGCAGGTGCCTTTTGATCTTGAAGGTGGTGAATTATGCCTTGCGCGTGAGGGTGCCCATTCGGTCAGAAGAATTGCACGTTGTGGTGATCATACTGGCCGGACGGTCATGGAGACTTTGATTGAAAAAATACAAGATAGAGCGAATATCACCGTATTAGAATATACGACGGTTACGGATATTTTGATGACAGGCGATCGAGTGAGCGGTGTAGGTTGTATCAACGACAATAAAATTGCCGCATACAAGAGCCGCAGGGTAGTACTTGCAACTGGTGGTGTTGGTCAACTTTTCAGGCATACCACCAATGATGAGACCATTACAGGAGATGGTTTTTCATTGGCTCAGAAAGCAGGTTTGACATTAGAGCGTATGGATGCGGTCCAATTTCATCCAACGGCACTTTTTGAAAGGGGGACTTCCAGTAAACGATTCTTGATTTCGGAGGCGGTTCGTGGAGAAGGGGCGGTTCTGCGGGACTATGAAGGACACGAGTTCATGACAGGTATTCATGAAATGGGTTCACTTGCGCCCAGAGATATTGTAACTGGCGCTATCAATCGGTTATTGCTAGCACAGGAGAAGGCGCACGTCTTTCTAGATGCGACAACGATGACGAAAGACTTTTTTTCAAAACGCTTTCCAACTATCTATCAGTACTGTTCTTCTATTGGCATTGACGTAACGCAAGACTATGTTCCAGTGGTGCCTTGTGCCCATTATCTGATGGGGGGCATACCGGTTGACGATTTTGGACGGACGGCTTTAGAAGGCTTATATGCCTGTGGTGAGGTAGCTTATACCAATGTACATGGTGCGAATAGACTTGCCAGCAACTCTCTGCTGGAGTGCTTGGTTTTCGGAAAACGTGTCGCGGAAGCGATTAACAAGGAGCTTTAGATGAATAATATTCAAATAGATCAATTGATTATCAATGCCTTGATAGAAGACAGCGATCATGGGGACGCGACCAGTGAGCGCATCTTCACTGCAGATCATAAAAGTACGGGCCGATTCATTGCCAAAGAGGCTGGTGTCATTGCAGGATGTTCCGTTGCAACCAGGGTTTTTGAGTTGCTTGGCGCTGACATCCAATTGGACTGGCAGGTGGTGGATGGCGATGTCGTATCACAATATGATGTACTGGGAACGATTACAGGACAGACCTTAGCGATCCTTAAAGGTGAACGCATTGCCTTGAATTTGATGCAGCGCATGAGTGGTATTGCAACACTCACAGCTGCGTATGTAAAAGAAATAGAGGATTTGCCTTGTCGGTTGGTGGACACGCGAAAAACGACGCCAGGCTTGCGCTTGATTGAGAAATATGCCGTTACGGTTGGTGGTGGTTACAATCATAGGTATAACCTATCGGATGCGGTCATGATCAAAGACAATCATGTCAAAGCGGCTGGTGGCATTGCGCTTGCTGTCGCTAAAATCAAGAAAACCTGTCCGCATACGATGAAGATAGAAGTGGAAGTTGAATCCTTAGATCAGATGGAAGAAGCCATTGTAGCGGGTGCGGATATCGTCATGCTGGACAATATGCGCGTTGAAGATATGGCGGAAGCCGTCAGAAGAAATGCTGGACGCGTTGTGCTTGAAGCGTCCGGAAATGTTTCGCTGGAAACGATTCGGATGATTGCTAAAACTGGTGTTGATGTCATTTCCTGTGGGAAATTAACCCACTCTGTTTCAGCCTTTGATATCAGCTTGAAATTCTAAGCAGCGCGCTTAGGCGTTTCAAGCTGAATCGCTTTTTTTGCTCGGTTGTCTTGGTTTTGTTTGATCAGACCAGAAGCGTGTCCCATCGGACAGATAATGCACCAAGTTCTCGGTTTATAGATAATACCCATGATAATGCCTAATATCATGGAAACTGTCATGAAACGAAACATGGCAAAGGCGATCTTGTTGAGCTGACCACCGGTGTGGTACATTGAGAAACTGAATACGGACATCATGAGGATAAGCATGAAATTCTTGAACTGATTGGTAGTAATGAACTTAGGATGATTGTTCTTCATGCTGATCTCTTCTAGAAACTTGCCCAATAAGGAGCCCCTAGGACAGTACTTTTGGCAGTGGATTTTCCCATCGCCCTTCAGTGCGTGTACAATGGGTGTCCCCATACAGATGAATCCAAGAATGCCGAATTTGAAATCATAAATAGATAATGTTAGAAATAAGATCATGAAAATCCATGACCAATTCATGTGACTTTTTTTTGTCATTTTTAACCCCTCCTCCAGGGGGTATTGTAGCACGATAAAATATTCACTGTCAACATTTTTCCAAAAGAAATGATTTCGGTTATAATGAGACTAGGTGAGAAAATGAAAAAAACAATCGAAATTAGTGTAAGAAAATTAGTAGAATATGTTTTGAGAAGTGGCAGCATAGATAATACCTTTAGGGGAAATGACGTCATGGCTGAAGGTATCCGTGCCCATCAACTGGTGCAGGGGTCAAGGGGCCCGCATTACCAAAAAGAAGTGACGCTGTCCTGCGACTATGAGACGGATGAAGTGCTTTTCATTATCAGTGGCAGATGTGATGGTCTTGAAGTGACCGAAGAGGGAATCTTGATAGAAGAAATCAAGTCCACTGCAACGCCTCTTGAAGAAATTACGGAAGATCATTCGCAGGTACACTGGGCACAAGGAAAAATGTATGCCTACATGTATGCGGTTGAGAAGAATGTGTCCCTTATAGATGTCAAACTGACTTACTACCATGTCCATAAAGAGACTGAAAAAAGTTTTATTAAAACCTGTCATAGAGACGATTTGGAAACCTTCATGGCGGATATCGTCAGAGCCTATATCGAATTTGCGAAATTGCAGTTGGCCTTAAAAGAAAGCTTGGTAGCTTCTGCTGACCAATTGTCCTTCCCTTTTCCTGCTTACAGAAAAGGTCAGCGTGAGATGGCGGTTGGGATGTATCGAGGCTTACTCAATGGGAACCGGCTTTTTATCAATGCCCCGACAGGTATCGGAAAAACCATGTCAACGATTTTTCCGACGGTGAAAGCTATTGGTGAAGCTAGGATTGAACGTTTTTTCTATCTGACAGCAAAAACCATTACGCGTTCTGTGGCGGAAGAAAGTATTCAGATGCTGCTGGAGCAGGGTTTGAATATGCGTTCGGTGACTCTTACCGCAAAAGAGAAAATTTGCTTTATGGAAACCGCCAATTGCAATAAGGATTATTGCCCTTATGCCAATGGTTATTATGATCGTTTGAATCCATGTATTATCGATGTACTTAAAAATGAGAAATTGATTACGCGGACGGTGGTTGAGCGTTATGCCGAACACTATAAGCTTTGCCCTTTTGAGCTCTCATTGGATCTTTCGTTCTTTACAGAGGGCATCGTTTGCGATTACAATTACGTTTTTGACCCAAGGGTCTCCCTAAAGAGGATGGGCAATATCGTAGAAAAACGGGCCTTATTAGTTGATGAGGCGCACAACCTAGTGGATCGCTCCCGGGAAATGTTTTCTACCGTACTATCCAAGAAGAAGACCTTGGCAGTGCGACGTTGTTTTCCAAAGCAAAGTGCCTTGTATAAAAAACTATCTACCATCAACAATGTCTTTCTGGATTTGAAAAAAAGCAGCAAGGGTTTTTCTGAAAAGGACGAATGTGAACTTGAAACAGCGGATCAACTCTTCTATCCAGTGATGAACTTTATGGAGGCAGCCGAAAAATGGCTGAAAAATGAGCAAAACTCTGAGCATCATGCTGAAGTGCTGGATTACTATTTCGAATGCATGAGCTATGTGCGTATCTATAGAATCTACGATGAGCATTTCACGACTTTGCTGCTGCAAGATGACCGTAGTGTGGCGGTTAAGCTCTATTG
>JAFGTX010000192.1 GCA_016938815.1 Clostridia bacterium
AGAGACACAAAATATTGAAATTGAAAGTGGCAACACCATCATCCGCGTTATGGATCGTGTGTTTCCAATTGAGAATAATGGCGAAATAACAGGGCTTTTGTATATTCGATACGACTTGAAAGAGGTTTTCGATAACTTGAACAATTCAATGAACGTTATTATTCAGGCGACTTTTTTGGCGCTGCTGATCACGTTTATGATTGGTTCTATTGTTTCTAAGGGTATCACGGACCCGATCAACGAGATTACGGCTAAGGCATCCCGCATGGCGCTTGGTCACTTTGACCAGCTGGTGGAAGTCAAGTCCAACGACGAGATCGGTAAGCTGGGAGAGATGTTCAATGTCTTGACACGACGTCTGGATGCAACGCTCAAGGAAATATCCCGTGAGAAGAGTAAGTTGGAAACCATTATCCATTACATGGACGATGGCCTTATTGCGGTTTCCAAGGACAATAAAATTATCCACTTGAATCCAAAGGTTGCTGAAATGTTGGATTTACATGAAAATACCATTGATGATTTCAATTTCTTCATCAGTGTTTATGATCCCAAGCTCTCCGTCAGAAGAATTTTGGATAGAGAAGACTTGGTCGGTAATGAAATCATCAGTTTTAAGGAATCCATCTATCGCGTGAATTATGCGCCTTACAAGAATGACAAGGGCGTTTTCGACGGTATTGTTTACGTATTTCAAGATGTTACGGAGCAGCAGAAACTGGATGAAATGCGTAAGGATTTTGTTGCCAACGTTTCTCACGAGTTAAAAACGCCACTGACCAGTATCAAGAGTTACACGGAAACTATTCTGGATGGCATGGTGGAGGACGTGGACATGCAGCGTCAGTTCCTTGAAGTCGTTAACTCTGAGGCAGATCGTATGACACGGCTTGTTAGAGACTTACTTCAGCTATCCAATTTTGATGCGAAAAAAGTGGTTTTTGACAAGGAATACCACGATTATAATGATTTGATCAATAAGGCCGTTTTGAAACTCAGAGTAACGGCAGAACAGAAATCGCAAAAATTGACCTATGAAGCGAAGGTTGACAAGATGGAAGGCTACTTTGACTATGATCGGATTGAGCAAGTGGTCCTCAATATAATGAGTAATGCCATTAAGTACACACCGGAACACGGCGTCGTGGATATAGAACTTAGAGAAGAAGAGGCTTATGCAGTCATCGCCATAAAGGACAACGGTATGGGGATTCCTGCCAAGGACATTCCTTTTGTCTTCGACCGTTTTTATCGAGTGGATAAAGCCCGTTCAAGAGAGATGGGCGGGACAGGCCTTGGTCTTTCCATTGCCCGGGAAATAGTAGAGGCCCACGGCGGCGAGATCGATGTTCAATCGATCGTAGACGAAGGTACAACGATGACCATCTACTTACCACTGGGTCTTTCGGATGACATAAAGGTGTAATTCCATTTTAAAGGTGGTGTAATACGTCTGTAATATTCCTAATGTATAATGTAGTTAGTAGAAATTTCGTTATCTATACATTTAGGAGGATATTGAGATGTTTAAGAGAGTTGCAGCACTCTTGATTGGGTTTTTATTGATCATATCAATGATGTTGCCGGTATTTGCAAATAGTTCGGATGATGCGTTCGAGGTAATGCAACCTTCGTTTGGTAAAAACAACGAGGTGATTGTAGAAAAGAATATGTTGATTTACATCAATCTCTACGAAGACTTGCCTTTGGAAATGACGCTTGTACGAATTGAACCGAATATTACTGATGCGGTGACTCGCGATAAGATTTCATCTCTTGAAGACAATGCGGCGCACATGATGCCGATATTGGAATCGGAAGAAATCGAAAAAATAGACTTATCTGACGTCTCGATTGATTTTGAGTTGAAAGATGGCTATGAGGAAGGCGAAAGACGCGATATCGCACAGGCCTACTTAGATACGCTGATTGAAAAACAAAGCGCTGAGGAAGAATTCATTCGCGCTTATAATCGATATACAGAGCAGTTCAGTTATGGAGAAGTGGATGCGGTTGTACCACCGGTGGATTTGTCCTATTATGAGCAGGAAGTCGTTAAGGAGTACGAACGTGCCCTCGAAAAAATGCTCAAGTTGAATCAGGAGTATGAACTGATCAGAGAGGTGTACGATCACATCTTCGAAACGGTAATTTTAGGACCAGAGGCTTTGACGGCAGAAGGACCGATTTCTGTTTACAGAACCGTGATCGAGAACATCAAGCCGGGTGATTACAAGTTGATCTTTAGCGAAGACGGTGACGTGATTGACGTCAAAGAGTTTACGGTAAAGAAACTTGAAGAGGCTAAAATTAAAGAGAGCACCACTGAGATTTTAAGTAATGTTATCAACGAAAGCACGAAATAGATGGAGGTCGCATGAATAAAGAGCGTTTTAAGTCGGTGTTGCTTATAGGATTGATTGTTCTATCGGTTGTATTGACGAAAAATCTCTTGGATTCTAAAACCCCGGAAATCGCTGTAAATCCAGATGTTGCTGTCAGCACAGTGAGTAGCAGCCTGAATATTGAACGTATAATTTACCCCCAAGACTTTATCATAGGTTTTGGGGGTGGCTCATATACGGGGGTTTATTCTGAAGAGACGAGAAACACCATATGGTCATTAACGACAGAATTACTACCTGCTTATCTTAGCCAGTTAGATTTAACGGTGATTGATGAGGAGGAATTTCGTGCGATTGAAAAGACACGTTCTTTACAAATGCGCTTGCCTTTTGCGATATCTTTGAATAACTTTGGCGAAGTTTATGGTGTTGAGCGTGGTTTCCACGAAATCCTCGATAGCCCAATTGATAAAATCGTTATTTCTTCATCACAGCCAAATCGCGTTTATCTGGCAAATTTTGAGGATGGACAATATTGCTATCTCAAAGGTTATGAGGCAGAACAGCGTATTGCAACGCAGATCAGTAAAGTTAGTGAAGCTATGACGACGGAGTTCAGAAGAGTGGACAGTCTTGTCAATTTTAGAGTGCTTCAGGAAGATGGCGATCAGACTTTCTTCAACGAAGAGATTATTCCGATTACAGGGGTAGAGCCAATTCCTTTTGTGAAGGTTGCTAAGGAAATTGACGCTCTAGCAGAACGTCAGGACAGTGAAATACAAACGCTTTTGATTAAGGCTTTTGGCAACAGTTCCGACTTCATTAAGCGCCTTGAGGAGATTGATGGTTCTAAAACCTATATCTACGGTTATGGCGATAAGGCACTTCGATTGGGCATCAGCGGTGAAATATCCTATCAAGAGAAACTGTCCTCTTCGGTAGAGACATCGTCTGTTAGCTTCAAGGAAGGACTTGATATTGCGCTCGGTTTTATTGACGGTTATGGTACGTCGCCACAGTCTCTTTATCTGACCGATTATCAGGTGACGAAAGATGGCGTTTACGAGGTGAAAAGCTACTATTTCGATTATCGTATGCGTGATTTAAGTATTTTTACCAAAAATATGACAGGCGGGCACGGCATTGAAGTGGTCATGAAAAATGATGTTGTGACCAAGTTTAAAAAGAACATTAGACGTTATGTGAAATCGATCGACGCATCTGAAATATGGGCGGATGGACCGATGTTCATTGAGGCGATCATCAATAAGAATTTCGATGTCATCAGTGAGAATTTTGTTAAGGATAAGGCTATTGATATCAATGACACTGAAACAAATTGGCAAATGTCGACCTATGTTCTAGGGATTATGCAAAGTCTCAAGAATGTAGAGTTGACCTATTACTTGGATTCTACGCTGGACGATGAACGGTTGATTCCAGCATGGTCATTGGAAATCGCGGATACGCTTTATTACTTCCATTTGTACACAGGGGACATCCTGATGATGGAGAAAATAGGCGTACCGGAAGAAGTCGCATTATCGAGGAAGTAGGATAAACTATGGATTGGTCGAAAATCAAAACGATACTTATTGTTTCGTTTATTATCATCAACTTAATATTGGGTTATATTATCTATGGTACGCAGCAGACTTTTGAGAAAAAGGTGCCTGTGGAAAGCGAAGTTTTTGACCAAGTCGTAGCACTTTTGGCCTCTAAGAATATTTCGGTGGACTTTGACCTTGAAAGCTACATGGCGACGGTACCATCGCTGACAGTTTCGTATGAATCTTATGACCTGAATCAAAGTGCGGACAATTTCTTGGGCGAAGGTTACGAGGTGATTGATGGTGTTGCTATCTTGGGTGAGGAAGCGGTCAAGGTTGAAAACGATACAACCTTAAAATATTTTTTTACCACAGCACTGGATGATAAGAACGATTGCACGCTGGAAGGCGCACAGGGGATTGCAGAACGCTTTTTGGCCCAATACGGTTACGAAACGGAAGATGCACCTTGGCGTATTGATCAACAGGGTGAATTCCTTGTGGTCACCTACAAGCAGTTCTATAAGTCCTATTATTTGGATGAGGCCTATATGACTTTGGCAATTTACGACGATCATGTCGTCAGATTCTCTCGAAAATGGTTTCAGAGCGTTGCCGTCCAAAATGTATCACGGCAGATTGTGCCACCTAGCGAAGCGCTTTTCAAGGTAATCGAACGGGCCTATAATGAAACGGTAACCTATGGTGCACCGATTGTCATAGAGAAGATGGAACTGGGTTATCGCTTAGATGACAGCATTCTGTTCTCTTATATCAAATCTGGAGATGTCTTCCCTTATTGGCGTATTACGTTTTCCGATGGAAGAATAATTTACATTGAAGCGGTAAAGCGATAGAATATGTGGTAAAGGTAGAGCACAAAGGAGTAAAGTGTGATTAGTTTTTGTTCATTAGCGAGTGGTAGTAGTGGGAATGCTCAATACATTGGGAATAAGACCACAAAGATTCTTCTGGATGCGGGTTTGAGTGGTAAGTACATTCAAGCGGGTTTGGAAGGCATAGGTGTCGATCCTAAAGATTTGGATGGTATTGTGATTACACATGAACATTCTGATCATATCAAGGGTATCGGCGTTTTGATGCGCCGTTATGGTGTGCCGATTTATACAACAGAAGGCACATGGCAAGGCATGGTTGATAAGATCGGTAAAGTCGATTTAGAAAAAGTACATATTATCGAGAACAATGCGGTGTTTTCGATTAAGGATATTGAAGTGAAAGCGTATCCAGTTTCTCATGATGCCAATGATCCGGTGGGGTATACCTTCCAGAATGGTTCTGCCAAAGTGGGCGTGATTACGGATTTAGGGCATTATACCGATGCCATTTTGGATGAGATTCGGAGCTGTGATTTGGTCATGTTAGAAGCCAATCACGATATTGAAATGTTGAAAATGGGCAGTTACCCGTATTACTTAAAACGGCGTATTTTAAGTGATGTAGGCCATTTATCCAATGAAACTTCGGGAGAAATCGCTTGTGATATCGTTCGCAACGGTAGGGCGCGCAATATTTTGCTGGGACACTTGAGCCGCGAAAACAACTTTCCGGATTTGGCCTATGAAACGGTTAGGGCAATTATGGAGAGCGAGGGGATTCGCGTTGGCGATGATGTCATGTTGAACATGACCTATCGTGATAAGATTGGTGGTCTCTACGTAATTAAGTAGAGTTGCTTTGGGGGAGGGCAACGTTATGCAGAGTATGGAACAAAAGCGACAGTTGTTGAGTGAACTATTGACCCAAGCTGAAAAGATAGGCAAAACCAATGTTTTTAAGGCGGAGAGCTTAGGGCGTCCGGCTTATGAACTGGCTGAGGAGCTAGAAGATGAAAATGCGATGGCAAAGGCAATGTACTTTATGTCTATGGGTTTTTGTTATGGCAAAAAAGAGAATAATGCTGCATCTATAAAGAAAGCCCTTCAGATGATTTCACCATCAGAAGAGGTTTTTATTATACGCTTCAATAATTTGCTGGGACTGGATTATATGGTGCGGGGCTGTTACTCCATGGCCGTGGAATATTATGCAAAGGCTTTAGAGAGGGCTGAAAAAGTCAATGAGCCGGCATTGTTATTCATGATTCTCAACAATCTCGGTGAGGTGTTTAAGAACCTGAATGATGACGAACGGGCGCTGGTTTATTATCAGGAAGCTTATGAGCTGTTCCAGGCTCATAACCAGGTTATCCCGGGGCGTTATTATACCTGTATTTTGGATAATTTAGTAATCAGCTATTGCAATGCCAAGCAACTGGATTTGGCAAAGAACTATTTGGATGAGCTAGAAGAGGTGCATCTTTCTGGAGATACGGATACCACGTGGTTAAGTTTTTCTAGGGGATGCTACTGTGAGGCTATTGGCGCATATGACGAAGCCATCCTTCACTACGACGTCTTTATCAAGGCTATTGAGGACTTGAACCTAGTGGACAATAGAATGCGGGCTTATAAGCGGTTGGGTGATTGTCATGCAGGGAATGGCGATCACTATAAAGCTATTGATGCCTACCAAATGGCTTCAGAGTGGGCTAATTATGGTAACGATGAGGCGTCCGACATTCATTGTAAAGCACGCATTGCCTCTCTGTACCAGAGTATGGGGCAGGGTGATAAGGCCCTTATCTATTATAGGGACATGTGTCAGGGGCATTTTCGATATTCTAAAAAGCATAACGATATGCATAGCGATTACATGATGCACAAATTGAAATTCAGACAACTCAAGCAAGCCAAGCATTATGTTGATGAAGAGCACAGACAGATGCTTTTAGGCAAAGTGTCTCTTCAACGAAATTACAAACGTTTGGATTTGGCGGTCGCTATCGGTAATGGCTTAAAATCTATTCTATCCATTGAATCCATGCTGACGCTGCTTAATGTCCGAATGCGGGAACTGATGTCGGTTTACTGCATTGGACTGGGCTGTTATGATGAAACACAGGATGTTTTGGATTTGGTTCATATTTTGGAGGATGGAACCATCAGAGGTGATGTCACCATCAGCCTCAAACGACCAGAATCTTTCAACATGAAAACCTGCATTAGGGAAGGACGATCAGTGATGTTCGGAAGCCAAGAGGAGGACCATTCGGATCGCCTTGAGGATTATAAATACAAAGAAGCTTACGATGAGGTTCAGTCAGCGATGTACGTGCCTATCATAGCGGAAAATGTTATAAAAGGCGTGCTGACAGTTCAAAGTCAGAACGCCAACGAGTACGATGAAAACGATTTGAAACTCTTGGAAATCATCAGTGCGTATTTTTCTCAACTGAGTTTTAATAAAAAGTAGGAGGTCAGATATGGAAAAGCAACCCTTGCAATTTTTGGAATCTTTGATCCAAACACCCTCTCCATCAGGTGATGAGCTTGAGATACAGAAAAAATGGATAAACTATGTCACGCCTTTTGTTGATGCGGTAGAAACGGATTACAGCGGCAGTGCCATTGGTATCTTAAATCCAAGTGCGCCTTTTAAAGTCATGTTATCCGGACACTGCGATGAAATCGCTTTTATGGTGACTTACATCGATGACAAAGGTTTGATTTATGTTACTAAAGCGGGTGGCATCAATCCTAATTTAGCCCTTGGCATGCGCGTTAGGATACTTGGAAAATCAGGTGTTCTTCATGGCGTGGTCGGTGTGAAGGCTGAGCATCAAGGTGGCTCAAAAGGAGAAATCAAAGTTGAAGACTTGTACATCGATTGTGGGGCACAGTCTTCGGAAGAATTGGCGGATCGCGTACAGATCGGTGACTATGTCATTTATGATTTAGATATGATGACGCTCATGAATGGGCGTGTTGCAGGTCGAGGCTTGGATAATAGAACCGGTGCCTTCATTGTAGCAGAGGTACTTAGACGTCTTTCTGAAGAGCAGTTAGCGGTTGGTGTTTATGGGGCGAGCACGGTGAATGAGGAAACCAACATGGGCGGTGCGCATTTTGCGGCGTGTCATATACAGCCTTCTTTGGGGATTGCCTGTGATGTTACTTTTGCGACAGATTACCCAGGACTGGACCCTAAAAAGGACGGCGATGTTAAATTGGGTGGTGGCCCAGTGCTTTCTAAGGGCTCGATGATCAATTACAAAATCAATCACATGTTGGAAAC
>JAFGTX010000193.1 GCA_016938815.1 Clostridia bacterium
CTGCTGGTGAATTCGGAACAGACAATGAAAACGACCCTGTGATTAAGGGTCGTTTTTTAGCTATTTTTTAAAATGAATCAATTCTTGATGGGTCTCTGAATACCTTGCCAAAGCATAAATGGCATCGGAGAGACGATTGATATATTTGACGAGTGTTTCGGCGATCTCGTCGTGCTCTGACAATGTGACGATACGTCTTTCAGCCCGTCTACAAATTGTACGTGCCAGATGTAAATGGGCACTAATATGGTTACTACCTGGCAAGATAAACTGAAATTCCTGATTGGCGCCCATTTTTAGAATATAAGCATCTATGACGCTTTCTAAATATTCAATATCAGCTTCAACGATGCGGTCTGGAAAATTTTCGCCTTTGGTGGTTGCTAATTCACCGCCAACGTTGAATAGTTTATGTTGTATGGTCTCAACAATTTCGAACATGTCCCGGTCTTCCATATAGTTTTTAGCAATGCCAAGCGCCGCGTTCAATTCATCAACGGTTCCGTAAGCTTCGACGCGATTGCTGTTTTTATCTACACGAGTACCGTCATATAGGCTTGTTTTTCCTTTGTCTCCGGTTTTGGTATATATTTTAATTTTCATAAGTAAACCTCCTTTAGGAAAGCTGGTGAATCTATAATATGTGTATCCATTATAAAAATGATTAAAACGCTAAATAGGAAACGTTCACAAAACGTTCAAAAAAGGATAGCCTCTGGCTATCCTTTGTGATTTTATTGAATCATGTATTTTTCTAATTCATCCGCATCCGGCGTGACATACAGGGTGTGGTTCTTAACGTAAATTACCATGCCTGGCTTGGCACCTGAAGGTTTGTTGACGTTTCGCACCTGTGTGTAGTCAACAGGGACTTGAGAAGAGCTTTTTCCTTTGCTGTGAAATGCCGCGAGCTTAGCTGCAAGGAGCAAGGTCTCATCTGGAATATCATGACCTTCTGCACGTATAATCACGTGAGAACCTGGGATATCTTTTGTATGGAGCCACATATCGCTTTTTGAAGCGGTTTTAAGGGTCAATTGATCATTTTGAAGGTTGTTCTTGCCGACAAGAATATCGAAGCCCTCTTCGGAACGGTAATGATAAGGCGCGCTCTTTAATTTTTGACGCTGCATTTGTTCTTTTCTAGCTTTCAGTATGCCGGCCTTTACCAGCTCCATTTTGATTTCTTCAAGATTGGCATTGTCGGTGGTGTTTTCAAGGTTGTTTAAGACCTGTTCCAAATAAGCGATTTCATCCGTCGTTTCTTCGATTTGTTTTACGATTTCCGTTTGTGCCGTTTTAAGCTTGTTGTATTTCTTGAAGAATTTCTGTGCATTGTCAGCAGGTGACAGTCGAATATCCAGTTGCAGTTCTATTTTTTCACAAGGGTCTGTGTAATAGTTGTCCACAATGACTGCGTTCATGCCTTTTTCGATTTGGTAAAGGTTGGCTAGAACCAATTCACCTTTGATTTTATAGTCATCAGCATTCTCGGCAAAAATTAAGTCGGATTGCAGGTTAGACAGCTTGTGTGTACCTTTTTCGATGCGCTGTGAGACCATTTTTCGCATACTTTGGGACTTTTGAAGAAAACGGTTCACGACATCCTTGCGCTTGTAATAGTCATTAATGACACTAATCACATCGCTTTCGGTAATGGTGTAGAGTTCGGGTGAATAGAGGGCAGGGTGTATTGCCGTCAAGTCGATATACTTGCCTGTCTCTTTCTCCTGAATGGTACACGGTGTGTAAGCCTCGTTTTCCATTGTGCTTTTAATACGATTCACCGATTCGAAAAGCTGATCGATTTCCTGTGGTCTGAGTTCACTGAGTCGACTTTTTAGATCCAGACCGCTTTGGAAAATCACGTCGCGAGCAAGATTAGGGCTGAAGCCTTCGTAAGTGGTATAGAGGAATTTGACGATTTCCAAATCCTTGTTGCTATCCAGAAGTTCGCCAATGAGACGTGAGAACTGGTCGTTGGTCAGTGAAAGCAGATTGAGTTTGTTGCTTGGCAAATAGTCGAAGGTGAGTCCAGGTAGAATCTGTCTGATTCTGGATTGATACATGGACACGCGATGAATACTGTCGATGATTTTATTGTCATCTGCGACCGTCAATATGATGTTGGAGTGCTTGCCCATAATCTCGACAATGAGATGGTATAAGACCAATTCCCCTAACTCGTTTCTCGCTTCTATTTTAAACGTGACCACACGTTCTTGGCTGCGCTGTTCGACATCGATGATGGTGCCGTTTGAAATGTGCTTTCTCAACAGCATGCAGAACATGGGTGGTGATAATGGGTTCTCGAACTTGTTTTCTGTCAAAGAAATAAAAGGCAGACTACTGTTAGCGGTTATATAGAGTTTGTAACGCTCTTTGCCGCAATGCATTTGAATCAGCAAGCTGTCTGGTTCTGGTTGATGAATTTTATCTATTTTTCCGCCGATCAATCTCTTTTTAAGGTCGGCGGTTAGTGCCGCTATGAATATGCCGTCATAAGCCATGTTGTAACCTCCTGTTAAAAATACTTTTTAGAGTATATTTGAGTATAACACTAAATAGTGGAAATGCATAATTGTTAATCCAAGCTGCATTTAGTATACTGTAAGCATGGTAGTAATAATCTTATGAAGATGGAGGATGCACGAGATTCTGTGCAGAGTGATCAATGGAATTTTATAAATATCACGGTGCAGGCAATGATTTTATTTTGATGAAATCAATTGGCGATTACACGATGTCTGAGGTTGCGAAAACCCTATGCCATAGACGATTTGGCGTAGGCGCCGATGGCTTTATGGTGCCTGAAGCCTCAGAGATTGCAGATATAAAGATGGTGTACTATAATAGCGATGGTTCTTATGCTACGATGTGCGGCAACGGTATACGTTGTTTTTCAAAATTTGTTTACGAGGAAGCATATGTCGATCAAACGTCGTTTTCGGTCGAGACGGGAGACGGTATTAAGGATGTGGTTTTGACCCTTGAAGGTGACGAGGTTGTATCTGTAACCGTCAAAATGAGTGATGGTGGTCATGTTATTGATAGACATCACTTTGATATGGCAGAGGTGCAATACGAGGGCATGTACCTTCACCTTGGCGTTCCGCATTTGGTTGTGCCGGTAGAACATATTTCTGAAAAAGAAATCACGACTTATGGACCGCTTATGGAAAAGGCATCTGTCTTTCCTAAAGGCACCAATGTCAACTTTGCTCGAGTAGTTTCAAGAGACCAAATTCACGTAGATACTTGGGAACGGGGTGCAGGTTATACCTATGCCTGCGGAACAGGATGTTGTGCGACGGTTTATAGTTTACATCAAGCCGGTATGCTAGAGGGCAAGGTAAGGGTTTTCGTAAAAGGCGGCGAGCTGGTTATAGAAGTTCTTCCAGACCAGTCGGTGATGATGACGGGACCGGCAATAAAAATATGTAAAGGCGTGTTTTTATCGACAATTAGCGATGGAAATGTGCTATAATAAAGATTAATGAATAAGTTGGAGGTATGAGAATGACCTATAGTATGACCGGATTCGGTCGTCATGAAAGTGAGAATATTCACTACAAAATTGTTATTGAAATCAAGTCAGTCAACCACCGATATAATGATATCATCATTAAGATGCCAAGAAAGTTGAATTCCTTGGAAGAAAAGATGAAAAACGTTATTAAGGAACATATCAACAGAGGTCGTGTTGAAGTGTTTGTGAACTTTGAGGAAAGTGAAGCAGAGAATCTATTGATCGTACCGAACTATACGGTATTAGATCAGTATGTATCTGCTTTGGATGCGATTAAAGAACGCTACCAAGTAAGTGATGACGTGGGGGTATCACTGTTGGCGCGTTATCCAGATGTTTTGAAGATCGACTTCCGTGAAGCTGATGAAGAAGAGATATGGACACTGATGGAAGATGCACTCAATGGTGCTTTGAAAGCGCTCGTGGAAATGCGTAAGGTAGAAGGTGCCAAGTTGAAGCATGATACGATTGAACGTGTTGATGTGATTCGTTCGATTGTGAAGAACATTGAAAAATTAGCGCCAACGATTATTGCGACGCATAAAGATAAAATGCTGGAGCGTATTCAGGAATTATTGAATGATACCGGTGTAGAGCTTGATGAACAACGCATTGCTACGGAAATAGCCGTATTCTCGGATAAAACCAATATCACAGAGGAGATAGTGCGTTTAGAGAGTCATTTTGAACAACTTGTTAGTATTTTTAACGAATCAAAACCGGTAGGTAGAAAACTTGACTTCTTGATCCAAGAAATCAATCGAGAAGTGAATACAATTGGTTCAAAATCGCCTGATATTGATATTTCGAATTACGTTGTTGATATGAAGAGTGAAATTGAAAAGATTCGTGAACAAATTCAAAATATCGAATAGTAAGGGGATATCAATGAGAACAAAGGGATTATTAATTGTTGTTTCAGGACCATCTGGTGCTGGGAAAGGTACGATTTGCAAAGAACTTTTGAATCGTAGAGACGACATTAACATATCTGTATCAGCGACGACACGGGAACCACGTAATGGCGAAAAGCATGGCGTGAACTATTTCTTCTTGGGTCGCGATGAATTTGAAAGTGGTATTGAAAAGGATGCATTTCTGGAACATGCCACTGTCTACAATAATCTATATGGCACACCAAAGGATTATGTGATGGAAAAGGTCAACGCTGGTGAGGATGTACTGCTGGAGATCGATATCCAAGGTGCACTCCAAGTCAAGGAGCGTTATCCAGAGGGTGTATTCATCTTTATTTTGCCACCGTCTTATGAGGAGCTGAGAAAGCGTATCATCGGTCGTGGCAGCGAGACGGAAGAAAGTCTTAAAACGAGATTTTCTTCGGCTTACGATGAAATCAAACTGGTTAACCATTACGATTACTTTATTATCAATGATGAAGTTGACAAAGCAACGGATCTTATGGTATCTATAATAGTTGCTGAAAGAAATCGCGTAATGGGTAATGTTGAAGAAATTATGCGAACGTTCAAAAAGGAGGAAAAAGGATGTTAAACCCACCAATTAATAAATTATTAGAAATTGCAGGTAGCAGATATGCACTTGTTATTGCTGTGTCAAAGCGTGCAAGAAAATTGATAGATGGTGAATTGCCACTAGTTGATGTAGATTCAATCAAGCCAATCAGTATTGCTACTGAGGAAATTTATAGAGGCAAGATTGAAATTGTACAAAGCGTTGAAGAAGTCGAGTAAGAGGTGATTTCATGTTGAAGGGAAAAACTGTTGTACTTGGTGTGACTGGTGGTATTGCTGCTTATAAAGCTGCGGAGATTACCAGCAGATTCGTCAAGTTGGGTGCTGATGTCAAAGTGATTATGACTGAGCATGCACAAGAGTTTGTTGGACCCCTTACTTTTCAGGCGATCTCTAACAACCCGGTTGTTACGGATATGTTTGCACCACCAACGCGTTGGGATGTAGAGCATATTGCCCTTGCAAAAGCTGCAAATTTGTTTGTTATTGCACCAGCAACTGCTAGCGTGATGGGAAAAATCAATGCGGGCATTGCTGATGACATGTTGACGACTACCGTCATGGCGACAAAAGCGCCAGTGCTTATAGCGCCTGCAATGAATGTCAATATGTACGAAAGTGCAGTCAATCAGCGTAATATGGTAGCTTTGAAGGAACTTGGCTACCATTTTGTAGAGCCGGGCGAGGGATTTTTGGCTTGCGGTGACCTTGGCAAAGGGCGTCTTGAAGACCCTGAAAAGATCGTTAATAGAGCGGTTGAGATTTTGCTTGCCACCGATGAGTTAAAGGGTAAGAAAGTGCTGGTTACAGCTGGACCGACTCGTGAAGCTATTGATCCTGTGCGTTATCTGACAAATCATTCATCTGGCAAAATGGGTTATGCCATTGCCAGAGAAGCACGTCTTAGAGGTGCGGATGTCGTACTCGTTTCTGGTGTGAGAGATCTTGCAGCGGCAGAAGGCGTTAAAGTCATCGAGATTGACTCGGCAAATGATATGTATGAAGCAGTGATGGCGAATATCGATGCGGATATTATCGTCAAGGCGGCGGCGGTGGCAGATTACAGACCAGCGGCACCATCGGACATCAAGATTAAAAAGATGCCGGGGGATATGACCATACCTTTGACACGCAATAAGGATATCCTTTTTGAATTAGGCATGATCAAAACGCATCAATACCTGGTCGGATTTGCAGCAGAGACAAATGACGTTATTGAGAATGCCAAGCAGAAAATGGTTAAAAAGAACCTTGATTTGATTGTTGCTAATGATGTTACCGCTGAAGGTGCAGGATTTAAGAGCAACACTAATGTCGTCACTATTTTACGTAAGAATGGTGAGGAAAAGGCTTTGGCTTTGATGTCCAAAGAGGAAGTTGCATCTGAGATTCTGGACACCATTATTGAAGACATGAATGCATAAAAATTCGAGAGTAGGTTTTTTGCCTACTCTTTTAGATTTTTAAATGGCTCTATTCATAATTTGTTTAATTTTATTTCATATTGTGGACAATAAAGGGTCTTATAATGGAATTGTGATTGTGGAGGCTTATATGGGACTTGGCAGATACGCACAAGTGAATATAAACACAAAAACGAAGGTTCTCGATCGACCTTTTACATATGGTATCCCGGAAACCCTGATTGGTGAAGTTCAAGTAGGTGCTAAAGTGTGCGTTCCTTTTGGTAGGGGCGATAAGTCGACGATTGGCTATGTGGTAGGCTTGTCCGAAACCACTGAGTTTGGCAAGGTGAAAAATATTTTGTCCCATGATGTCAATCTTTCCTTAAGACCTTGGCAAATTCAGTTGACACAGTGGATGAAGAACCGATACTTTTGTACGATGTCTGAATCCTTATCACTTTTGACACCTCCGGATATGGCCAGCCACATCAAGGAAATACGCATGCTACGGATGAATCCAACCCTTTCTTACGAAGTTGTAATGGCAGGTGTGCCTGAACGTCAGAAGATTGTTAGACGTATGCTGGAAGCCTTCCATGAGCATAACGTCATAGGTGAAGATGAACTCAAGAAAACCTATGGGGCGACCAACAAGCACATTGAGCAGTTGCTGGAGCAAGATATTTTACTTTATCATACGGTGGAAAGCTTTAGAGAGCC
>JAFGTX010000194.1 GCA_016938815.1 Clostridia bacterium
CCGACTTCTTCAAGTTCAATCCGACTGTTGACGATACCGCTGAAGGTGTTGATGAAAATAGGGAAAAACGTCGCCATGACAATCACGGCAAGTTTTGATGTCTCACCGATCCCAAACCATAGAATCAAGAGTGGAATGGTGGCAATCGGCGGTATGTGTCGTATGAATTCTAAGGTCGGCACCAAATAGGCGTGAACCCTTTTATTAAGGCCGACGGCAATCGCCAGTGGAAATGCTGTGACGAAGGCGAGGATAAAACCTGCCAATACACGATACATACTGATCCACAGGTGTTTGAAAAGTAGTCCGTTTTGAATCAGTTTAATGCCTGTCCTTGCTACTTTCAAAGGATTGGGAACGATGAAGCTATTGAATAGATTTAGAGTAGAGCCGAGTTGCCAAAAAACGATAATGAGTATTGGCAAGACAAGGCCGCGTAAATTTTTCATGGGGGTCTCCTATGCTATTTTAATCAGTTAGAAATTTCGTGCGAGCACGAGTCCTAACTATTTTTTACAAACTTGCTGTCCTTGTTTATCACGGAAAATAAAAAATCTTCCCTAAGCGTAGGGAAGATGAAGTCACTATAAAATCCGTTGTCAAAAACAACGTTTCTAATATGAATCACGTTCCTCTGCGGATTAGAATGTTCTTTTCCGAAAGGTTGTAAAATGTAGAAACAATATTCTTAAGAGGCTTCTCAAGAATATTGGAAAAAAGTTATTCCGTTAATAGATTATCAATCTTTTGAGAGCTTGTCAATCCAATCTATTGATTCCGTAACAAGGTATAAAAAACAAAAATGACTTGACGAAGAAAATAATATAGATTATGATTTAGGTAAACGTTTACCTAAGGGTGCAGACATATGAAAACAACGATTAAAGACATTGCAAAAATGGCTGGCGTGTCAACGGCGACGGTATCTAAAGTCGTGAATCACAAGGATAATAACATTTCCGAGGCGACGCGGCAGCGCATATTGAATTTGATAGAAGAATACAATTACGTACCCAATCGCGTAGCATCCAGTATGGTGACCAAGAAGACCCATTCCATTGGACTTGTCATACCGGATATCACGAACCCCTTTTTCCCGGAGATAGCACGTGGGGTAGAGGATTTGGCCAATCAACATGGTTATCATGTAATCCTATGCAATTCTGATAACGACTTAAAAAAAGAAGTGGCCTATATCGCCATGCTACAAGAGAAAATGGTGGATGGTATCATATTGACGGCTTCGGCTATGAGAGAGGGGGAAACCTTAGATCTCGGTAGGATTCACGTACCGGTGATTACGGTAGACCGGGATATTAAGGCTTCTAAAATCAAGGGTAAGATTATAGTAGACAACAAATCTGGTGCCTACGAAGCAGTGAGTTATATGCTGAATAAAGGCTATAAACGGATTCTACATTTGGCAGGGCCATTTACCTCAGGTACCTCTAAGGAACGTTATGAAGGTTATAAGCTGGCCCATGAAAACTTTGGTTTGCCTATCTACGAGGAACTTTTCGTGGAAGGGTTTTATACCGCTGAATGGGGGTATGAGGGGATACAGAGGGTGTTAAACGAAGGCATTGACTTTGATGGCGTCTTTTGCGCCAATGACCTGATCGCTTTAGGTGCTTTGAAGGCGCTTAAAGAAAAAGGTGTCAAAGTGCCGGATGATATTGGTATCGTGGGATTCGATGATATATACATGACGACTCTGATTGAACCAAGATTGACGACAGTACATCAGCCAAATTACCAGATGGGTTATAAAGCAGCTCAGATGCTGGTAGATTTCATAGAAGAAAAAGTAGTAAAAGAGAAAAAAATAATTTTAAAAACAGAACTTATTATCAGAGAATCCAGTTAGTGATTCTCTAATATTTAAATAGTTAAACGTTTAACCAATTGATAATAGTTAGTTAGAGGTGGATTAATGAAAAAGATTTTAGTAGTGGGCAGTCTGAATATGGATCTTGTTACCAAAGTGGTAGCGACGCCGAAAATTGGTGAAACGATTTCTGGCGATGGCCTGCAGTTTATTCCGGGAGGCAAAGGTGCCAACCAAGCAGTTGCTATGGGTAAACTAGGCGCCCGTGTCGAAATGATTGGAGCAATCGGCACCGATGGCAATGGCGAGGTCTTAAAGGACAACTTGATTAAAATGAATGTAATAGCGGATCGTATTAAAAACATTGCAGAAGCACCGACGGGTGTGGCAATGATTATGGTCAATGCATCAGGAGACAATTCCATTGTGGTGATTGCAGGTGCTAATGGTCAATTATTACCTGAAGATGTAGTGGATGCGTGGTTTGATGATGTATCCCTAGTGGTTTGTCAATTGGAGACACCAGTAGAAACGGTTGAAACCGTTCTTAGAAGAGCGAAAGCCCTAGGTGTGAAAACCGTGTTGAATCCAGCACCGGCGAAGGCGCTTTCCAATGAACTCTTATCCTGTGTTGATCTGCTGATTCCAAACGAGACCGAATTTGAGAGCTTAACAGGTGTTGCTGTTGAAACTCGAGAGGACTTGATGATGGGTTATCAAGCAATAAATGCACTGGGTATTAAGGAGATTATTGTGACTTTGGGTTCCAAAGGGGCATGGTATTACAATGGTGAAAACTTTCTATCTGTAGCGGCTAAGAAAGTGAACGCAGTGGACACGACAGCAGCAGGAGATAGTTTCATTGCCGGTGTCTGTGAAAGTCTTGCAAGAGGTGCTTCGATGCAAGAGGCTCTTGAAATGGGGACCAAGGTAGCGGCGATTACCGTGACGCGATTTGGTGCACAGAGCTCCTTACCGACCAAAGAAGAAGTTGCTGGGATTTAGGAGGAAATTATGCGAAAAGGTAAGTTATTAAATTCAAATATTGTGTCGATGCTTTCAAAAATGGGACATACCGATCAATTGACAATCGGTGACGCGGGTCTTCCAATTCCAAATGGTGTAGAACGTATCGACTTGGCGCTTGTCAATGGGATACCGGGATTTCTAGAGACGGTAAAAGCCATTGAAAAGGATATGGTGGTTGAAAAGATTATTTTAGCGGAAGAAATCAGAGAAAATAATCCTGAGGTTCTAAAGGAGCTGGAAACACTATTTAAAGGGTTAGAAATGCTCTTTGTACCTCATGAGATTTTTAAGGAGCAAACAGCTGTTTCAAAAGCCGTTGTCAGGACAGGAGAATGCACACCTTATGCAAATGTGATTCTTCAGTCAGGTGTTGATTTTAGCGAGGCATAATCATGAGTGAAGTTGTATTGAGAATGGAAAAAATCTCGAAAGAGTTTCCTGGTGTCAAGGCACTGGATCAAGTGGATTTGAATGTCTACGAGAGCAAGGTGATGGCTTTGCTTGGGGAGAATGGCGCAGGCAAATCGACTTTGATGAAAATCCTGTCGGGTGTCTATCAAAAAACGGAGGGCGAACTCTACTTGTTGGGTGAGCGCCTAGAAGTGACTGGTCCAAAAGATGCTATGGAAAAAGGCATCGCCATTATCCATCAGGAATTGAATCTAGTGGAGGAACTGTCCATTGGCGAGAATATCTTTATGGGCAGAGCACCGAAAAAATTGGGTCGCATCGACTGGCATACCCTCTATAGTGAAGCGGAAGTGCTCCTTAAAAAACTGAATTTGGACTTGAATCCAAAAACTTTGGTTAAGGGTTTGAGCATCGGGCACAAACAAATGGTTGAAATCGCAAAAGCGCTTTCCTTCGATGCAAGAATCATCATTATGGACGAGCCGACAGATGCTTTGACAGATACAGAAACGGAAAGCCTATTCAAGGTCATCAGGGAGCTTAGAGATCAGGGGAAATCCATCGTCTACATTTCCCATAGATTACCTGAAATATTTGAAATTTGTGATGATATTACGGTGTTAAGAGATGGGCAATTTATTGGAGAAGCTAGCGTTGCTTCTATCAATGAGGACAAACTGATTGAGATGATGGTGGGCAGAAAATTAGAAGAGCAGTACCCTTACTTGAAACAGGATTCTTCTGAAACGATTTTCGAAATCAAACAATTGGAAAATGCTTTTGTCAGAGACATCACTTTTGAACTTAGAAAAGGTGAGATTTTAGGTGTTGCAGGCCTCATGGGGGCAGGCAGGACAGAGTTGGCAAAATCGATTTATGGCGCGATTAGAAACACATCGGCGGAAATGTACCTCGAGGGCGAATCACTTAACATCAAGAGTGAAGCGGATGCCTTGAGAGAAGGCATCGCCTACGTTTCTGAAGATAGAAAAAAAGATGGCCTAGTTCTAGGCATGTCGGTCAAAAATAACATGAGCCTCTCATCGCTTAAAAAATATTCTAGAGGCATACAAGTGAGTAAACGTGCCGAAAAAGAGATGGTGGAAGGCTATAGGGATTCCATGAGCATTAAGACACCATCCATCGACCAGAAGGTGAAAAATTTAAGCGGTGGTAATCAACAGAAAGTATCTATTGGCAAGGCGCTTTCATGTGAGCCTAAGGTGTTGATTTTAGATGAGCCAACGCGAGGTGTGGACGTTGGTGCTAAAAAAGAGATTTACGAATTAATGAATGCGTTTAAGGAAAAGGGTATGGCCATTTTGATGATTTCATCGGAAATCCCTGAAATTCTCGGGGTCTGTGACCGGGTCATGGTCATGCATGAAGGACGTATTGCAGGTATATTGGATAGAAAAGACGCAACACAAGAGAAGATTATGCGATTGGCCATTGGCGTCTAGGAGGAAGTAGAGATGAAAGAAAAAAACACACTGAATTGGAGACGTTATCAATCGATCATTGGTCTGATTATTTTTTCGGTAATCATTGCCCTGATGAACGATCGATTCATGACTTTCTCTAA
>JAFGTX010000195.1 GCA_016938815.1 Clostridia bacterium
ACAATGATACGATCAGGCCGCATCCGCAAGGCCGTCTTAATGAGATTGGCAATAGAAATCTCGCCCGCGCCTTCCAGATTTGCCTCACGCTTTTCTAGGGATACCACATTATCAATGCCTTTAATGGTGATCTCCGCACTATCTTCAATGGTAATAATCCTTTCCCTAGCATCGATTTCTTGGCAAAGGGCATTGAGAAGCGTGGTCTTACCCGACCCCGTGCCGCCGGAAATGAAGATATTTTTCCTATCACTGATGGCCTGTTTCAGAAATGCCATCTCTTCCTTAGAAACACTACCCTTTTCACAAAGATCTTCCAGACTGTAGACTGTCTTGCCAAACTTTCGGATAGTGAGTATTGGTCCATTCAAAGCGACTGGATTCAAAACGATATTGACCCTTGAACCATCGGATAAACGCGCATCAACAATCGGTGAAGAAAAATCCACTTTTCTATTCACGTCTGCAGCGATCCTATGTATCAAAGCCTTATAATGGCTATCCTTATAAAACTGCGTCCGCGTTTTTTCAATAATCCCACGACGCTCTATAAAGATATGGTCATACCCATTACACATAATCTCTGTCACGCTTTCATCATCTAGATAGGGTTGTAGGACATCATAAGCGCACATCCTATGGAATATGATCTGAGCGATTTCGCCTTTTTCCACTAAAGAATGCTTACTGAGTATGGGCAACTGGAAAACCGTGGCCTCAATCAAGGTCTGCATTTCATCAGATGGCACATGTGACTTCATAGAAATCTGATCGACAATTTGGTCTATCGCCGAATCCAAGATGTCAGTAGATATTTGCTTGTCCATTCTTTTAGCCCTTTCTTGCAATCTATACTGTCGTATAGAGGTATGCTGAAACCTTCTGACGTACTGGTGCCACTATTCTTATTCTGAATCAAATAAAAACCGCGCTCGCTGCCAATAAGTTGCTGATATTTTTCCTGCCACGACTCAATTTGTTCCCGTGTATGTCGTTGATCTGCCACCAATAGCCGATAAGTTGCATACTGCAAAATCACCTGTAGCTGTTCACCATAATGCCATGGTGATTCTATGATGACCCATCGATCCTCTATCACGGAAATCATCCACTCCATGAGCCCCTTGAGTACTGCTGGTGTGAGATAAAGGCAGTCTTCAGGAGATTTAAGACCCGCATTCAATTTCAGCTTGGTTGAACGAAGCCCGTCTTTGGCTGCCGCTGTAATGGCCATCGGCACAGAACCATGTTGATGCAAATAATAGACAATCAACGACAAATCCAAGTCGTTATGCGACTCCATGACATAAGATGCAAAAGAAATCAAAAGGCTACCCTTTCCCAGTGTTTCCGCACCATCACATAGTCCAGCTGCAAGTGCACTTTTTCCAGTGCCACCAGACATCGAGAAAATCGTTGCCATCATCTGTTGCTGAGGTCCTTTCTTTTCATCCAAAAGTTGACTCAAAATATGACTTGCTTTCGAATGTCTACTAATGCAACCTTCATGCATACTTTCTTTTTTATTGCCCATGACCAGTCTATACAACCTTCGGTCCTGATACAGCAATTTCTCATAGCGTTCTTCATCCACCAACAGATAATCATAGGCATAAGCGCCTATTTCCTGAACCTCCGTTAAAAGATGCACTATGGCTCTATTCTCTATCTCTGCATACCTCTTAAGACCCAAAGCAAAGCTTTGACAATGATCTAATATTAAAATTACATTTTTTGACATTTTTCACCTCTGAGTCTATTTTACTATTTTTACATTATTTGTCAATCTTAAAACAAAAGGAAACCAGTCTGAATATTTCAAACTGGTTCCAAGGTAAAGGTTTCGTGAAGAAACAACAATGCAATTTTTTTGTCTTAAACAGGATGTACACGCTCTTCTACTTGTACCATCGTGCCATCAATCTTGTAACGTTCCGCTTGTCTGTACTTAAAGAACTCAATTGCCGGTTGTGGGAATAAAATATAAGACAATAGATCCTCTGGTTCTTCAAAGAACTCTGCCATATTTTCTTTCTCAGCTTCAAGCATTGGTTCAAGTAAATCCGCAGGGCGACAAGTTATTTGTGCTTCGTCACCGATAATTTTCTTAACGATTTCTTCTTTAATTTCTACAGTTGGTTTGCCGTACATGCCTTTTACATAAGCTTTGACTTCTTTAGGCACCATTTTGTAACGTTCTCCAGTTACAACATTTAGTACCGCCTGAGTACCTACGATTTGACTGGTTGGTGTCACTAGTGGTGGATAACCTAAATCTTCTCTCACTCTAGGAACTTCCTTAAGCACTTCTTCGAATTTATCCAATGCATTTTGCATTTTAAGCTGAGAAACCAAATTGGATAGCATGCCACCTGGCACTTGATATACCAGTGTATTGATGTCAACACCAAGTACTTTGCTGTCTAGAAGGCCGCTTTCGATAGACTTCTCTCTGATCTTATTGAAGTACGATGAAATGCTGTTCAATTTTTTCAAATCAAGGCCTGTATCATACTGACTACCTTGGAGCGTTGCAATCAACGACTCTGTCGGTGGTTGAGACGTACCTAGGGCAAATGGTGAAATTGCCGTATCGATAATATCTACGCCCGCTTCAATACCCTTAAGGTAAGTCATGCTTGCAAGACCACTTGTTGCGTGAGAATGCAACTCCAGCGGCACCGATGTGTTTTCTTTGATTGCTTTTACCAATTCATAAGCGTAATAAGGTGTCAATAAACCTGACATATCCTTGATAGCAATCGAATCCGCACCCATCGATTCCATCTCTTTTGCTAAATTAACAAACGTTTCTGTCGTATGCGCTGGACTGATTGTATATGAAATCGCCGCTTGCGCATGACCACCTGCTGCCTTAGTCGCTTCCAAAGCCACTCTCAAATTTCTCGTATCGTTTAACGCATCAAAAATTCTAATGATGTCAATACCATTGCCAACAGAACGCTTAACGAACTCTTTAACAACATCATCTGGGTAATGCTTGTATCCTAAGATGTTTTGTCCTCTAAGCAACATCTGCAATTTAGTGTTCTTCATGTATTTTCTGATTAATCTCAATCGTTCCCATGGATTTTCATATAAAAATCTGAGTGAAGCATCAAACGTCGCACCGCCCCACATTTCTACCGCATGGTAACCGATTGCATCCATTTCTTCTAATATAGGAATCATCTCTTCAGTTGATAATCGGGTTGCTATCAACGACTGATGACCATCTCTTAGCACCGTTTCCGTTATCTTTACTTTAGACATATCAATACCTCCTGATTTATTAATACCCTCTGTATATTTATTCTATCACCGGGCAAAAACAGTGTACATGACACAAAAAAGGTGTTATGATAAATTGTGTTAAATAAAAAAGATATTTAGTAAGAACTACTTAAATAAAAAAGGAGGTTTCATGGATACTACTGACTATAAAATATTAGAAGCGCTGCAGAAAGATGGACGTATTTCAATGAAAGACCTTGGACAATTAGTTGCATTAACACCACCGGCCGTTTCAGAACGGGTACGTCGTTTAGAAGAAAGCGGCGTGATTGAAGGCTACAAAGCCGTTGTAAATCCACTACGTCTCGGCAAATTAGTTAAAGCCATCATTAACGTAGAGATGAAAGTTCAGGTGCATAAACAATTCTTGGATCTTGCAAAATCTGAAAATGCCATTATAGAATGTCATCATATGACAGGGGATGACTGCATGACCATCACGGTTGTTGTAGAAAATACCATTGAGTTGGAAAGGTTGCTGGATAAGATTCAGAAAGTCGGCAACACAAGAACATCTATTGTTTTATCCAGTCCCATCTTAAACAAGCCGATATTACCATAAAAAAAACGCTGGTTATGTTGTACCAGCGTTTTTATATTGCCTAATTGTCTTTTTTACTCTATTCGTTGAGTAGTAAATTATCAAACCCAACACCCATGCCCCATACAGAAGCAATGGCCGTCACAGTAACAAACGCATTTTGATCCACTTTCGCTATTTTTTGTCTAATCAACATGGATTCACGTCTTGAACAAACCGTTACCAATTTAATGCGTTCTAAATTCGAATATGCTCCAACAATATTGTATTTCGTGATACCTCTATGAATATCATTGAGGATAAAATCTTCAATCGCTTCTTCCTTATCACTGATAATCTCCAGCTTCAGCAGGTTGTTACCAAATCCGTATAGAATGACTTCCATACTTTTAATGAAGACCACTTGTGTCACAATCGCATAAAGTGCCGTCTGTAAGTTGAACACGACTATAGATAAAACAATAACCGTAATGTCTAAAACCGCCACCAACTGACTGATAGACATAAAAGGAAAAACCTTAATGTGTAGTACTTTAGCGATGGTATCCGTACCACCGGAAGAAAATCCGCGTTTCAGGAAAAATCCTGCACCTGCACCGGCGATAATACCATAATAGATGGAAGAAAGAAACATATCCCCATCTGTAAAGTTGAATTTTCCGCTGAACAGGTGTTCAAAGGAAATCAGAAATGCCGGCAATACAAGGGACAAAATGACAATCTTCTTAACCTCCTCCTTGCCTAACATCAGGTATGTGAACATCAATACCAGCAAGGACATACCATAATAAATAATAGTATATGGGATCCCAATAAATTTTTCAACAACAATTGAAAAACCCGTGATACCACCTGTAATTAAATGATTCGGCTTTAAAATCACCGTGATTGCAAATGACAACAAAACACAGCCAATGATAATATATAAAGCATCTATAATATGTTTGGCCCAAATACGTTCCAATTTCTCTTTCATAGCATTACCCTCCAAGCTATATCGTTTTGAAAACAAGATTCATATTAACATAGTCGCTTACAAGGGTCAACAGTTATTTCGTTAATTTAGGATTAAATTACCATTTCGTTATAAATCTCTGTAATACCAGTGGTTCGCTCAATAGAATCCTTAATTTGTTCCGTCTTGAAAGGCAAGGTTTTTGCCTTGTAACCCACCGTTGTGGAGTCCTTTTCCGTATTTTTTAGAACTACACTGCCTGCACCAATTTTACTACCCTTTGCAATGGTAATAGGTCCAAGTACCTTGGCACCGGCACCAATAACAACGTCGTCTTCAAGCGTCGGATGTCGTTTTCCGACATCTTTACCCGTACCACCAAGGGTCACGCCTTGATAAATGGTAACATCGTCACCGATGATGGTCGTTTCGCCAATGACCACGCCCATACCATGATCTATGAAGAAACGTCTTCCGATCGTTGCACCTGGATGAATTTCAATGCCTGTCAGAAACCGAGCGAACTGAGATAAAAATCTTGCCATAAAAAAGGCATTGTGTCGATATAGCCAGTTTGCCGCTCTATAAAAAGCCATTGCATGTACTGTCGGGTAGAGTAGGATCACTTCTACATACGACCGAGCCGCTGGATCATTCTTCAAAATATTATCTAAATACGCTTTCATCTGTTTCATAACACCCTCCCCTTAAAACTTGATGCCCACTAATAATACAGTCCCATAGAAATATACTTACTGCCACTATCCGGTGCAACCGTCACCACTTTTTTTCCTTTGCCGAGGCGCTTAGCTATTTCGATAGCTGCCACTACATTAGCCGCAGATGAAATGCCGACAAAAAGGCCTTCACTGTTCAGTAATGTCTTTGTCATCACCTTGGCATCTTCACTGGCAACTTCCATAATCTCGTCAATGACTTCTCTATTCAATATAGCTGGAGCGAATCCTGCGCCAATGCCTTGAATACTATGAGCACCAATTTCTCCACCAGAGAGTATATTGGATTCTTTCGGTTCTACACCTACTATCAAAACTTCTTTCAACTCTTCCTTAAGACGCTTGCCTGTGCCCGATATGGTACCTCCAGTGCCAATGCCTGCAACAAAAGCATCGATTTTTCCAATTTGCTTAAGAAGTTCAGGACCAGTACCATAGTAATGCGCTTTTACATTACTTTGATTGACGAATTGACCCGGTTGATAATAATGCTCATTTTCCGCTACCAATCGATCTGCTTCCTCAATCGCACCTTTCATACCAAGTTTACCGTCGGTCAAAACCAGTTCGGCACCATATGATCTGATAAGATTGCGACGTTCAGCACTCATGCTGTCCGGCATAACAATCTTGACATCATAGCCTTTTATTTTGCCGATCATCGCCAAAGCGATACCCGTATTACCGCTAGTCGGTTCAACGATAACGCTGCCTTCTACCAAATCACCACGTTCTTCTGCATCCACAATCATCTGATATGCCGCTCTATCCTTAATACTGCCTGCCGGGTTAAAGCTTTCTAATTTAATATAAATATCCGCCATATCTTCTGACGTTAACTTTACTAATCTCACAATCGGTGTATTGCCAATCAATTCTAAAGCATTCTGTTTAATCATCCTTCTTCTCCTTTTAAAAACAAAAAACTCCGCCTCTAATATACATTAGAGACGGAGTATATACTCCGCGGTTCCACTCTAGTTAATCTCACGATTCCCTCATCGAGTACTGACATACTCTATCTCTATAACGGGAGAACCCGGCACAGCCTACTGTTATTTCGGTGCGCTACTCCAAAGGGCACTTCCCCAACATCCTCTAAAAGACTTTCACCAACCGTCTTCTCTCTCAATAGACAATCAAGGGTACTTTCCTTCTTCCTCGTAATTCCTACTAAAATACTATGAATTATTTTGCTTGTACTTATAATACGTGAGACACTTAAAATTGTCAACCCATTTTTCTAATTTTTTTTCATTCTCAACAAATATTCTTTTTCATAACCGTCATAACTACGCTCATAATGGGCAATTCCCGCCTCGATATACTCATTGAGCTTTTTTTCAAAAACAGAATGGAACAATGCCTTAATCTGATGATTCTGATTATAATTTGTATATATCTCACATTTCACACGATACATGAAGCCCATCTCATAAGGATTGCGTATTTTCAAGGCATATTTGATGCCATTATCATAATGGGCAAGTGCCTCTTCCATTAAACCTTCCCTTAAAGCGACCAGCACCAATACGTTTTCCGCCACAGAACGACGCCAGGAAATCCCAGTGAAGTTGAAGATTTCAATCGCCTTTTTAGCATTCACTTTGGCCTCGTCCAACTTATCCAATTCGAAAAGCGTTTTAGCATAGTTGGTGTAGAAGGTCGATAGACTATTGATAATACCGTGCTTATCGCTAATAGCAATCGCTTTTTCAAAGTAACCGCGTGCTTCTTCAAAGGCACGTTTGCTCCTATGAAGTTCTCCCATGTAGTTATAGACCACAGCAATATTGACATCCTTCAGATATGGGGACTGATCGCTTGCCTCCACTAAGGCAATAGACTGATTCAAATACTCGAGGCTCTGATCGAAATCTTTAATCAGCAGATAATAGAGCCCTTGAAGGCGCATTACGGTACCATACTTTTCGCTTAAGTCTACCTTTTGAATAATTCCTAAACTTTGGTCGATGAGATGCTTCATCTTTTCAAGATCATTGGTCTGAATGCATAAATAGATTTGTTGCAAATAGCAGTTCATCATGTACTTATAATTACCCGTTTGATAACACAGGTTCAGCGCTTTCTCGATGCTTTCAAAGCCCTTGTCGTAAAGGCCCTCTCTAATATAGTAACGCCCCTTGATATGATAGAACTCCAATATGATTTCCTTACTCTCGTCAGTAGACAAATCAATGACGTCAAATTTATCAATGGTTTCCTCTATATCCTTAATTAATTCCATAGTCATATCGTTAGAAATAACCATACTAGCCTTGTCATTATCGCCCAAATGATGATTCTCTGGAATCAGTTCATGGCTGAAATCCAAGTAGGTATGGGCGTTGTTGATTTTGTAGCGGATGCTCTTCAGTAAATTACCGCCTTTGGAATAATTATAAATTAGATAGGGATAGATCAGTCGATCCTTGACTTCACCCGTTAAATTTTGCTCCAGCAGATCCGCGATTTTTAGATGAAAAATACGTTTCGCCGTTGTAGACTGGTTTCTATAGAGGTATTCTCTAATTTTATTATGGATAAATTGATAATTCAAACGTCCGTTTTGTTCTACTTCCCGAATCAGATTGCGGCGTTTTAAATCTTCAATCAACTCAATCAATTCGAATTCATTCTTGGAACTGACACGATTAAGCAATTCAAACGGAATTTCATCAAAAAACATGGACATGATGTTAAGGAGTTTTTTTCCCTCTTCACCCACCTCCATAATTCGACTGCGCAGCAGGTCACGCATGCCATCCAAAACATCTGGCAAGGCCCTGCCTTCCTTCAGATTTTTGACATACTCCACCATGAAGCCTGTATTGCCTTCCGTTTCCTTGTATATTTTCTGTTTTACATCCTCAGTAACAGCCTTCGGCATGACGGACTCGATGTAATCTCCTACTTCTGATTCTGTAAAACGATCCAAATGCAGTTCCGACACCGGATGTGTCCGATTGACCACCATGATAAAATCATCAATGTACTCCGAATGACCTAAACGCAAAGTAGCTATGACAACAACACTGGCAATGCGGCAGCGTATGAGTACACCTTTCAGCAAATCCATGCTGAGACGGTCCATCCACTGTAAATCCTCCAGTCCGATAACAATTTTTTTATAACTGCTGATGTAATCAAATAAGTTGACCACGGCATCTTCGATCTCAGGATACTTTAAGACGTCCGTTTGTTCCTTGAGTAGGAAAGACCCCAACTCTTCTTCGTTCTTGAAATTCGGAAAAACAGTACGAATAGTCTTAGTCCAGTTGTCTGGCAGCTCAATATGCTCTTTGACGATGTAGCTGCTGATAGCATCCAGAATTTTCGACCAAGGTTTTAGATAATAATGGGGTTCCATCTGATAGGACTGACTTTCCACCAATAAAACCTCATTTCTTATGCTCTTTAAAAACTCGTCCTTCAATCGGGTTTTACCGATGCCCGCTTCGCCTTTAATCAAAATCATATCGTTCTGGGAACCCATCCGATAAATATTCATCAATTTTTTCAGCTGACTTTCTCGACCAAAAAAAGCATCCTGAATCACATCAACATCTTCTTGTTTCGCATCCTTTTCAAGTAAGAGTCTTCTATAAAGTTCTTCCGTCTGAGCATCTGGACTGATGCCTAATTCCGTATCCAGGAGTTCCACTAAAACACGGTAAAGATCAATACCTTTGTTGTAACGGCGCTCCTTCTGATACATTCTCATCAATTCACGATAATAAGGCTCGTTATACGGATCGTGTTCTATCAACAACTTTAAATATTTTTTTTCTTCCCGCACATCTTCTAGGGTCAAATGATATTGGTATTTTTCAACGAGCCAATCACTATAAAAACCTTGATACTGATTACGTTTCATTGTAATCCAGTCATCAAATTCTTCTGCGTTCTTCACGTGAAAGTCCCTTAAAAAATCCAGTTTAAGCACTTTCTCAGAAAGGGTTTCCGCATCTGAGGGCAAATCTGTAATGAGCTTCAACTCAGAGTTGATCGTGATGACCTGATCGTTTATGAATTCAATCAAATCCACATCGACAAATGATTTCAACTTATACAAAGCATTTCTAAGGTTTTTACGCCCCGTTTGCTCACCCTTGTCACACCACAATAAATTCACAAGCTCAGTTCGCTCTGCCTTTTTGTAGTATCCAACGTAAAAAACCAGAGCCTCCAGCTTCTTCATAGGAAACTTAATCGGTACATTATTATATTCGATGGTCGGTACGCCAAAATATTTTATTTTTAATGTATTCTCCATAACCTTATCCACTTTCACTTTTAAAATGCTGACTGTTTAAATCCTTTGCCCTGCACTTCAGAAACATCCACTACTGAAATAAAGGCATGAGGATCCGTAGCAATAATGGTATTCTTCATGCTGGCAAGCTGTCTCGAAGTCACTGTGCAATAGAGCACCTGACGTTCTGCCCCAGTGTAAGCACCTTCTCCAGACAGTATGGTAATACCTCGACGTGTATTGGCCATCATAGCATCAGCACAAGCCCGTCCCTGATCCGTAACAATTAATAACATCTTTTTGCGATCCAAGCCATCCAAGATCAAGTTCAATACCGAAGAGCCGATATACATAGAAATCAAGGTATAAACCGCCAACTCTAGAGAATTGATAAAAGTACCAATGCTGACGACGACAATGTTGATGCCGAACATCAACTTGTATATTTCTATGGAATACTTTTGCTTCAATACAATGGATACGATGTCACTACCGCCAAGAGACGCCCTTTGCCTGAATATAATGCCGTTGCCTATGCCATTTAAAACGCCACCTAATATACAGGAAGCCAGTAAATCCTCTACATAAAGATAGGACTGAAGTGGTTTCGTCAAACTGAGCAAAAATGAGAACATAAGCATGCCCATCATACTGATTAAAACAAACTCAAGGTCTACCTTTTTAAAACCCAGATAAAACACAGGAATATTAAGGGCAATGATCATAAGTCCCGGTGCGATACCTGTAATATAGTATGCCAGCAGGGCCAAACCCGAAACGCCACCTGATAACAGGTGATGTGGTGTAATGAAAATATTAATCCCAATTGCTAAAATCAAACTGCCTAAAGCGATAAAAGGTATTCGCTTAAAAAAATCTTTAATAAGAGGTTCCTTGCGATTCTTCATCATAGTTGTTATCTCCACATTCTTAAAGTTAATGAACTCAAGACTTTCATTCACTTCTATTATAAAGGTTTTTATTTATCCGTAACAGAACTAATCAAAAAACTTTCATGTTTTAATAGCATGTAACAAGAAACAATCTTCTTCAATCACATAAAAAAACGAGGCCTTTCAGCCTCGTTTCTGTTTTGGTTATTCCATTAAATGTGTTTCTAAAACTTGTTCCATCGAGAAAGCTTCAATGCCCATATAGTACTCAGCACACATTGTAAGCGCTTCCATTGGACATAATCCGATAAGTTCTGAACCAACAATCGGAACCCCCCATCTCTTCGCTTCTGCTCTGATGAGTTCAACCACTCTGTATAGTGGCGTCTTTTGGTAGTTAGTCATGTTCATAGATACTTGAACAATGCCGCGCTCTTCTAAAGCAACACCCATACCTTTACAGTATCTAAGACCACCACCGATATGGCGAACTGATTTTGCAATTTTGTCAGCAATTTCCAAATTATCTGTACCTAAGTTAACGTTGAATGCGACAAGTGGCATTCTAGCACCAACAGCCGTAACACCTGCAGTACCAACAGTAGTAGGACCGAAATCCGGTTTCCATGTTGGATCTTGAAGTTTTTCAGCCATCCCTTCGTATTGACCTTTTCTTACTGTTGCAAGGTTTTTTCTATCTGCACAAGTTGCTGCATCTTCGTATAAGAAAATTGGTAAATTGAATTTTTCAGATGCTTCTTTAGCAGTTGCTACCGCTGCTTCAATAGCATCTTCTGTTGTTGCGTTTTTTACTGGGATGAACGGTACAACGTCAGTTGCGCCCATTCTTGGATGTTGTCCTTCGTGTTTTGTCATATCGATGAGTTCTGCTGCAACGCCCATTGCCGCTACTACAGCAGCTTGAAGTGGTGCAGGTTCACCAACAAGTGTCACTACCGAACGGTTATGGTCTTCATCTGAAGAGTAGTCCAGTAATTTCACGCCTTCTTTGCCTCTAAAACAATCAACAATTTTTTCAATCTTATCTTTATCTCTACCTTCACTGAAGTTAGGTACGCATTGTAATAATTTTTTTACTGACATAGTAATCCTCCGCCTATTTGCCTGATTTTGACCAATTCTTTTCTACTAGAGATTTAACCAAATCTTCTTTAGGAATGAATGGAATTGAAATATAGTCTTGACCGCCTCTGATTTTGTTGTACTCGATAGATGTTTCTATCGCGTTTTCATTTCTAGCCCAAGCTCTTCTTGAAACGCCGTTCATAACATCCCATGGCATTGCACGTTTGATAATCGCATCAATACGCGCACTACCGTCTAATACAAGACCAAAGCCACCATTGATTACTTTACCGATACCAACGCCACCACCATTATGAAGAGCAACTAAACTCATACCTCTAGCCGCGTCCCCTGCAAATGAATGTGTTGCCATTTCAGCCATAATATTTGAACCATCTTTGATGTTTGATGTCTCTCTAAAAGGAGAGTCCGTTCCACCAGTATCATGATGATCTCTACCTAACATAACTGGTCCGATTTCGCCCTTTCTAACCATTTCATTGAATTTAAGCGCAATGTTCATTCTACCCATCGCATCTTGGTATAGGATTCTCGCCTGCGTACCAACGACAAGTTTGTTCTTGAATGCGTCTCTAATCCAAATGTAGTTATCACGATCTTGGAATCGTCTGTCAGGGTCGATGCAAGACATCGCCGCATGGTCTGTTTTTAGCAAGTCTTCTTCTTTACCGCTTAAACATACCCATCTGAATGGACCATAACCATAGTCGAACAATACCGGACCCATAATGTCTTCTACATAAGATGGGTAGATAAATCCGTCTAATTCATTGATACCATTTTTACAGATTTCCTGAACGCCTGCGTCATAAACCGCTTTCATAAATGAGTTGCCGTAATCAAAGAAGTAAACGCCTCTGCTTACTAATATCTTGATTACTTGGTAATGCTTCCGTAAAGTTTCATTGACAAGTTCGATAAATTTAGGCTTATCGGTACCTAGTAACTCCGTACGCTCTTCAAAAGTGATACCAGCCGGACAGTATCCACCATCGTATACCGCGTGACATGAAGTCTGATCTGACAATAAGTCAATATGGATATTATTTTCAGCTGCATATTCTAATAAATCCACTATATTTCCGTGAAATGCAATTGCATGACCTTCCCCTTTGTCCATGTAATTTTGCGCATTTTCGAAAGCTTCTTTTGGTGTTCTCGCAACAGATGAAACCCATCCTTGCGTATATCTTGTTTCAATTCTTGAGTAGTCAACTTCTGCAACGATACCAACACCGTTTGCGATTTCAACCGCTTTACCTTGAGCACCACTCATGCCACCAAGACCAGATGTTACAAACAATCTGCCTTTTAAATCTTGATCTTCTGGAATACCAAGTTTTGAACGGCCTGCATTAAGGATCGTACTGTATGTTCCATGAACAATACCTTGAGGTCCGATATACATCCAGCCACCAGCTGTCATTTGACCATAGTTGGCTACACCAATAGCTGCTGCCCTATGCCAGTCTTCTTGGTTATCAAACATACCAATCATAAGACCATTTGTCAGCATAACTCTCGGCGCTTCTGGTGATGATTTAAAAAGACCTCTTGGGTTACCTGAATCAATAACCAATGTTTGATCTTCCGTCATCACTTCAAGGTAACGTTTGATCATCCAGTATTGCATCCAGTTTTGGCACACTTGACCCGTCTCACCATAAGTAACCAACTCATATGGATAAAGTGCGATATCAAAGTCCAGATTGTTGTCAATCATAACTTGGAATGCACGCCCTTCTGTTGTACGAGCTGTGTACTCATCGATAGCTTTACCTTTTAAGTTGCCTTGTGGTCTAAAACGATAGCCATAAATTCTTCCACGCGTCAATAACTCGTCAAGGAATTCAGGCGCTAGCGTCTCATGCCATTCCTCAGGAATGTAACGCAGAGCATTTTTAAGAGCGAGTTCTGTATCTGATTTTGAAAGGTTAAACTCTCTCTTTGGCGCTCTACGGATACCTTCTACAAATGTAGGCATTTCAGGCAACGTAGGAAAAACATCTGTCAACTTCACCCTTAAGGCATCTGCAATTTGCTTGTTTGTAATCATATGTGTTCTCCTCTCATTTGAACTTCTTGTTTAAAGTATATCCCGCCATCCGTCACCAAAACGTCACTAAAATGATCTTTTAAAAAAATTAGTGACACTTTTGTTAGAAAATTCTTTCGACTCAGTTTATTTTCAACAACATGAAGGGCTTCAAAAATGTTACACTGATGTCAAAAGCGGGTACACATATTATTGAATTGAATGCGAGGTGACCTATGCAAGTATTATGTATATTGGATTCTATCGACTTGTTAAAGAAAATTAAACACAGTTGCCAAGGCAGTGCTTTTGTCTTTAAAACCGTAACACCGATGGATAATATCAACGATTATTGTAATCAGCTGAAGCCCGATGCCATTATTATGCAAGATCAATATGACGACGTCTCAGTAACCTTTCTTACTAAAAGCTTAAGCCAAAATCCCCGTTTTAACACAAGCATTAAAATCCTTGTTGCAAAAGATGATATGGTAGTCACCCAGCTCATGGATTTTGCTACTCAGCATCAGATGCTTCTCGTCGATGAACACGCCTTGAACGACGATTTTTGCGCCAAGATGACGGCTATGGTCGAGGAACAAAGAGATGATACACCTATCAAGCCATCCCATCTGGAGAGAATTAAGCAAATCCTTTATGTTTCGGACAACCGCTTCATGCACATTATTATAAAGGATGCTTTTCTTAATAACGCCATCGAACTCATCGACGCCTACGACGCGGACGAAGCAATCGAAAAGCTCAAAACCCACTTGCCGGATTTGGTAATGACTGACATCGATATTCCAGGACTTTCCGGTATAGACCTATGCAAGTCCATCAAACACAGTGCGGCGCTCAGTCACATTCCTGTCGTCATTTACTCCAGCTATGAAAAAGATGAAGTCTGGGAGGCATGCAGCAAAGTTGGTGCTTCTGATTATTTTGAAAAGAACATCAATCCAAAAGATTTGGTAATCAAATTAAAAAGCTACCTATAATAAAAGCTGTTACGTGAGTCTTACAACTCCGTAACAGCTTCACTATTTTTTGCTCAATTCTCAATTAGTCCTAATTTGCCCATGACATTAATGAACTTATCGATGTCAATCGGCTTGACCGCATAGGCTTCTGAACCACTATCGAAAGAACCCATGACCTTTTCTGTATCGTTAAGTGCCGTTGTCATAATAATTTTTGCGCGCTTGTCTTTTGGTACTTCACGTTCCTCTTCGAGCAACCTAATCGTCTTCAGTGCTTTTACGCCATCCACTTCAGGCATCATGATATCAAGACATATGAGATCATAATATTCCTTCTCATCAAGAGCCATCATGAACACTTCAATAGCTTCCATTCCGTCGACAGTAATGTCACATTCACCATAATTGGAAAGAAACTTGTACAAAAACTTTCTGCTGACATAATCATCTTCCGCTATCAAAATCTTCATCTTATTTTTCTTTTTCATTGTTTCACTCCTATCTTTCGAAATTAAAGCATGCCTTTAACTCTTTATAAAGGGATATCACTTTCTCAATGTCGCCTCGCCTTGTAGCAAGTTCCAGTTTAAATGTCAGTTTTCGCTCTTCAGCATAGCCATACTCGGCGAGTATCGTCTTGAGTCGATGCGCTGCTGATTCAATGGTGTCAAAATTATGTTCCCGCAAACCTTCCTCTATGGTCCTAAAAAACTTGAGTAGTCTTCCAAAGAAGGCCTTATCTGCTTCATTATCATTGGAAAGATACACTCTTGAATGTTTGTTTTCACGAGTAACACGTTCTAAAATATTATGAATTTCATTATTTGGATCTTTACCCCAGCCTTCTACATGATTGATATTTCTCATAATCACCTCGAAAAATTTAGTGAGGTCGATTGGCTTGGATATGTAGTCATCCATGCCTTCTTCGATGAAACGTTCTTCATCACCTGCAATGGCATAGGCCGTCAGCGCAATAATCGGTGTATAGATACCTCGATCTCTACACTGTTTTTTTATCAGTTTTGAAGCCTTAATGCCGTCCATTTCCGGCATTTGTATATCCATAAGAATAAGATCAAAATTAGCTTCCTTAAATATTTCAACCGCTTCTTTACCATTGGTCGCAATGGTAACCAGATGATTCTGTTTTTCAAGTATCTTTCGCGTCATCTTCCGATTAACCAAATCGTCTTCCACCAGCAAAATATTAAGCTGCCTATCCATTTGCGGCACCTGAATCTGAATACGATCGGAATTAACCACCTTTTCTACGTTGGACGCTTTCATCGGAATCGAAAAACTGAAAACAGAACCTTGGCCTAGCACACTATTCACTTCTATGACACCGTCCATTTGACGAATCAAGCCCTTGGTAATCGCCAACCCAAGACCGGTGCCACCATATTTTCTGGTAATCGACCCATCCACCTGATGAAAACTTTCAAACATTTTGGACTGTTCTTCTTTCGGTATCCCTATGCCCGTATCTCTTACCGAACACCTAAGTTCCATCAACTCATTTTTCATTTCAATGGTTGCAAAATTAACATACACACCACCAGCTTCGGTAAATTTAATGGCATTGTACACCAGATTATTTAGAATTTGACTAATTCTTCCTGGATCACCCACCAACTTTTGCTGAAGGTTAGAAGCATAGCTGACCTCCATTTCGATGTTCTTTTGGTCTGCGATGACCACCAAGGGGTTGATGGTTCGGGTCACCAATTCTTTTAGGTCGAATTCCATCTTTTCCAATTCAATTTTCCCAGCTTCAATTTTCGAAAAATCAAGAATGCTATTGATAATGCCCAGCAGAGAGACAGCACTGTTTTTTACCATGGTCATATTCTCTCTTTGTTCATCCGTCAATTTATCCATGAGGGTAATATTGGTCATCCCTATGATGCCGTTCATAGGTGTTCGTATTTCATGACTCATATTAGCTAAAAACTCACTTTTTGATTTCGATGCACTAACAGCCTCTTCTTTTGATTTTTCCAATTCTTTCTTATAACGCTCTTCCTCCGTCACATCTCGAATAACATAAACAATGGTTCTTCTTCTATTTTCATCATCCACCACAGAACCATTGGCCTCTACCCAGATAGTCTGACCATCCATCCTTATGAGACGAATACGCGTAGTAAAATTTTCTCGTGTCTTTAAACGTTTTCTAAATGAGGATTCCACCATCATCAGGTCATCCTTATAAACGTAATCCATAAAATGTTTTCCTACCACGTCCGAAGGAGAATACCCCAACAAGGTCCAGCAAGAAGGTGTTACAAATTCAATGACACCCTGATTGTCCACTTGGGTAATAGTATCCGTCATATTGTCAGTAATCAATCTCAGGCGTCGTTCATTGCGAATTAAATTCTTTGCCAACTCCCTATTTAAGGTCACATCTTCGATAACGATAAGTGCATGCAATTCATCGTTCAAAACCATTGGCACTGCACTGATTTTCAACCAAACATGGCAGGTATCATAATCATCATCCTTGTAATTGAATAGAAATTCTACACCATTCACCTTGATGCCCTGTATCAAAACATTATCTACAGCATTCTTGAAAACGCAGCTCTCACACATTTCAGTCTGACTACAACCTTCTGTAGAGCCTATGAAATTAACGCATCCAAAAGATTCGCCAATCCTTTTTCCGATACTGTCTTCAACAGATACAAAGAAGATATCCGCCGCCGCAGCGTTCATGTTGACAATTTTGTAATTCTTGTCAACCGTCAGCATGCCCTGAGGTGCATAATCGAAAAGCACTTTGAAATTGTCGTGATTCACCTCAGTCATTCGCTGATTCATCCTTAATCACCACACCTTATAACAATGATATAATCTTTCGAGAAATTTCTCCTAACGGCAATTGGTACTTTACAGCACCTAGTTCATACGCAGCACGCGGCATCCCATAGACAATGGATGTTTGTTCATCCTGACCTATTGTAATACCGTTGGCATCGCTTATTTTCTTCAATCCGTCTGCGCCATCTCGCCCCATACCAGTTAGCAGTACAGCAATCACACCCGTGCTGTTGAGCTTAGAAACTGAGGTGAACAGTACATCGACAGACGGACAATGTCCACTGACTTTTTCACCTTTATAGCATTTAACAAAATATCGGCCACCCTTTTTATGGACTTCCATTTGATGATCACCAGGCGCAATCAGTACACGTCCAGATAAAATCTCGTCACCATCCTCAGCTTCTTTAACGGTCGCCGGACAATTCAAATTTAGTCGTTGTGCATACATATTCGTAAATACTGGTGGCATATGCTGCACAATAACCACCCCAGGAATGTCCTTAGGAAATTTTGAGATGACCTCAAAAATAGCCTCAGTTCCTCCTGTCGATGCACCAATAGCGATAATACTATTTTCTACTTTATGTGATACACCATGTACTTCCTGCTTGTTATGTTTGATTTTCTTTCTTTCAACATTGACCGTGGAAGCAATCTTTACTTTATGTTTTAATTCATCAATCATCTGTTGCATAGCATCTGGGTCCTTTCGATCTGGCTTTCCGACAAATTCTACGGCACCAGCTTCCAGGGCTTGAAACACAGAATCGTTAACGCCACTAACAACTACTGTAGGTAACGGATACTGAGGTAGCAGCCGCTTCAGAAACTCTATGCCATTCATCTTCGGCATATTCACATCAAGAGTCATGACATCCGGTCGAAGTTCTATGATTTTATCTCTCGCCATATAAGGGTCTGATGCATATCCGACCACCTCTATTTGTTCGTCGGTTTCCATGCCCTTGATCAATACTTCCCGAAAGAGCATGCTGTCATCCACCACAAGTAATCTAATTGTCTTCTTCACCCTACTTACATCCCTTTCTATAGATTGCAGGTTTTACGTATTCAAAATTGGTCTTATTTCTATCCAAAGTTTCTGAATGGCCTATAAAAAGATAGCCGCCATCCTCTAGTTGGTCATAAAATTTAGCCGCCAACTGATGTTTGAAGTCATTATCAAAGTAAATCATGACATTTCTACAGAATATCAAATGGAATTTTTTTCTGAATGGAAATTGATTCATCAAGTTCAAACGCCTAAATAGAACTTCATCTCGCAGACGCTTCTTAACGACATAATGGTCCCCCACACCCTTATCAAAATATTTTCTAATCCATTCATCCGGTGCCGTCTTCAAGTCCTCTTCTGGAAAAGCGCCTTCTTTTGCCTTATGCAAAATATCCATGGAAATGTCCGTAGCCAAAATGGTAGTATCCCAAAATCTTTTCTGAGTGCCCAGATAATCTTCCACCGTCATCGCTATAGAATAGGCTTCAGCACCATTTGAACAGCCTGCACTCCATATTCGCAAATCCTTGGATCCATATTCGAATTTTTCTATATATGGCAATACTTCTGATTTCATAAACTCAAAATGATGGGCTTCGCGATTAACAAAAGTATGATTTGTAGTAATACGATTTAAAAACTCTACCGTCAAATCACCTGCCATATCGTTCCGCATCATTTCAAAATAGTCGCCATAGCTCTTCACGTCGTATTTGTCAAAAATAAAATTCAATCGTGTTGCGACAAGCATTTTTTTCTTATCGGTCAAGTTAATACCGTACCGACTTCGAACAAAGGTCGATATTTCATCAAACTCTTTATCTGTTAACTGCATATGCTCACCCACCTTTATGTCACAGCTTACGCTTCCTCTACTTCCTCACTCAAATGACTCAATGCTTCAATCTGCTCATAATTCAACAGCTTATTGCAATCTAAGAGCATGGCAATTTCATTGTTGATTTTACCAATGCCTGAAATATAATGGCTCTGGTATTCACCCGAAAACCTCGGTGGTTCCGCAATTTGATCTTCGTCAATATCCAACACTTCTACCACTCTATCGACGATAACGCCAACGGATGTATTTTGCATATTCAAGACGACGATACAGGTTCTATCATCATATTCCCTTGATTCTTTTTTGAATCGGGCGCGGACATCCATGGTAGGAATGATTTTGCCCCTTAGGTTGATCACACCCTTTATGTAATCCGGTTGCTCCGGTACCAGGGTAATATCCTGAATACCGATAATGTCGTCCACATGTTTGATGTCTAAACCAAACACTTCCTTATCTACGCTAAACGTAAGGTATTTGTTACTCTTTACAGCTTTCTCCTCGTTCATAGTCTTCTCCTTATATCTCGTGAATCATTTCCGATGGATCCAAAATCAAGCTGATTCGACCATCACCCAATAACGTACATCCCGATATGCCGTTGACCTTGGTAAGAAACTTGGATAGACTCTTGACGACCACTTGTTGCTCACCAATAATTTCATCTGCAAATATACAGAATTCCTTCCCATCCGATTCTAGCATAATGATGATGCCATCGTTGACGGATTGGTATTTAGAGGCGATGTTATACCGATCATATAATTTAATGATTGGATAGCACTGACCTCTAACCATCACCATCATGTGTCCATCAGGATCTGTAACGATGTTATTCTTTTCCGCTTTAAAGGATTCCTTGATGGAAATAATCGGAACCGTAAAGCTGGAATGACCTACACGAAGCAACATGCCATCAATAATTGCCAATGTCAGAGGAATTCTAATCGCAAATTCAGTGCCGATACCTTCTGTGCTGTTAACGACAACGTTACCGCCCAATTTTTGAATGTTTTTCTGTACGACATCTAGGCCAACCCCGCGCCCGGAAAATTCGGTCACCTGTTCTTTGGTAGAAAAACCCGGTTTGAAAATCATACCGTAGACTTCCTGGTCAGTATATTCATGAGGCTCTTTTCTAAGAAGATCCCGCGATAAAGCTTTTTCTAAAATCCGTTCTCGGTTGAGACCCTTACCATCATCCTTGACGATGATCCAGACGTCGCCACCTGCGTGCTTCGCTTCAAGGGTTACCGTGCCTTTTTCAGGCTTGCCCGAATCGATCCGCTCTGCCGGAGACTCGATGCCATGGTCAATAGAGTTGCGGATAATATGCATCAAAGGATCGCCAATATGCTCAATAACGTTTTTATCGACTTCCGTATGTTCACCGATGATGGTCAATTCAACATTCTTACCGATCTTTTTCTTCATGTCGCGCACAATACGGTTCATTTTCTGGAAGGTCAGTGATAAGGGCACCATTCTTATGGACATGACCACATCTTGAAGTTCATTAATGATAAATCGATGCTGTCTCACCGACTTCTCGAAGCTTTCCAGCTTTAAGCCCTGCAAATCCGTATTTCTTGTCACCATAGATTCTGAAACCACCAGTTCTCCGACCAAGTCCAATAGTTGATCGATTCTGGAGATACCCACGTTAATGTATTTTTCATTGCTTGTCTTTTTAGATTTTTCTTTGGATTTCTTGCCATCGTCAGAAACCGTCTCGCCAGATACCTCTTTCTTTTCTTCCGGTTCCGGTAGAGAAACTTCCTTGATAACACCGTCAAAGAGGTCTTTGTATTCGTAAAAGACGGACATCTCTATTTCTTCGATATCAACGGAACGCATAGACGATACCGACTCGAAAAACTGGTTCATAGAGTCCATCGCATATTCACTGCAAAGGTAGGCTTGAAAGCCCTCATTTCTGATTTCTTCGTCATGATTTTCTTCAACGATATTTTTAGGAAAATGGAAAATATCATCGCATACATCTTTCAATTTATGCACGACAGAAAACGCACGCACGCTTTCCATTTGGCAGTCTTCTTCAAATAATATTTTTATATGGTAGTAGTGGTGATCATCGGTTGTTTTAGGTTTGTTGGATGAATTGGCTTCTTTTTGAGGTGCGATATAATATTTTTGATTTTCAGTCGATGCCTTAGATGCTTCTTCCTTAGAATTCTGTGGCGCTACAGCCCCACCGTCATTCATGAATTTTATAGACTCCAAGTAATCACGAATTTCTTTCTTGAGTTCATCGGAATCTCCGTTGGAACCATCTCCTGATTCAATGGACTCCACTTCCGCTTTAAAAAAATCGATTGCCTCAAGCACTAGGTCCGTTACTTTTGAATAGTTCACCTCTTTTGGCTTTTCTTTTCTTAAATAATCATATAGATCTTCGACCGCATGGGCTAGATTCGATATGGCCTCAAACATCATCATCATCGAATTGCCCTTAATCGTATGCATATGACGAAAGATCTCATCGATGTCCTCATCCAATGTATTTTCGTTTTCACTGTTCATAACCAGTTGCTCCAAACGGTTGATCATTTGGTTCATTTCCACGATATACATTTCCAGCATTGGTTCATTTGCAAATACATCCGACATTATCTCACCTCCGTTAATTCATAAACCTTATACCCTAGTTCCATTATTGTATTCAAAATTTTTACATGTATTCCGCTATTCTACTTATAAAAAAAGTGCGCTACAGTATCCATAAACATACTAGCGCACTCATGATTTTATATTTTCCTTTTCAAAATCACCGTCTGATAAGCAGGCAGTTCAACGACTTTTCTCACAGTCTTTTCATGCTGGGCACTCTCAAAACATTTTCCGTCACAAACCACTTCGTAGTCATAGGGCTCTAAAACCTCTTCATGGCTAACGTCACATCCATTGTGGTAAATGAAAATAATTTCCTCACGCACACGATCTTCAATACGCATGATAATAACGCCGCGATCATCGATTTGGACATCCGTACAGTCTCTAATCTTGTCAAAGTCGATCTCTTGATAGACAAAGGTATCTCTTCTGAATGCAATCAAACGTTTGATATAAAGCCTTAAATCACTATTGAAGTCGGCCAAAGACCAGTCATAAGCATTGATATCATCCCCCATGTTATAGGTGTTGTGATGCCCCTGCTTGGTCGTCATCATTTCAGCGCCACCCTGTATAAAAGGCAAACCCACCGACGTTAACAATATAGAAAAACATAGACCCACAATACGCTTCTTGGTTTCGTAAGGCGCATCTGGAAAGGATCTTGATATTTTATCGAATAGATTCAAATTATCATGGGAAGTCAGGTAGTTGATGCTCTCCCAAGGAAACTTGGTGTGACCAACCTTCTCCACACCATCGTAATAACTACCAAGTAAACTGTTGAGCAGAATTTTGGTATCTGTAAGGCCTCCAATATAACCTCTTTTGCCAGAATCATTGTCCCCCTTGACCATATTTCTGAAGTCATCGTTAAAATAGCCTACATGCCCTTCTTTCATGACGCCCTTTCGAAACTGCCTTTTGTATTCTAGGGTCGAAGTGCCACCGATCCAAGGTTCACCATATAATAGCGTTTCCGAATCAACAGATTTCAGCGCCTTTTGAATATAATCCACGGTTTCTATGTCATACAGCCCCATCAGATCAAAGCGAAAACCATCAATTTGATATTCCTTCTGCCAAAACAAGAGGGAATCTATAATGAACTTTCTCACCATGGCGCGTTCGGTTGCCAGCTCATTGCCACACCCCGAACCATTGGAAAAGTCATTGATACCCTTCATCCGGTAAAAATAGTTAAATCCAATCCTGTTTAAATTGGAATCTTTGGATTTGTAGGTATGATTATAAACAACATCCATAATGACCCGAAGTCCTGCGCTATGGCACCGCTGAATCATCGCCTTCAGTTCTCTTATCCTAACGCAAGGGTCCATGACATCAGAAGCATAGGAGCCCTCTACAACATTGAACAACACAGGGTCATACCCCCAATTGTAACCGTCTCCTAGTTCGTCCACCCGCGCAAAGTCAAATACAGGCATCCACTGAATATGGGTCACACCCAAATCACTTATGGTTTCTAGTAATGGCGTGGTAACCCCGTTGAAGGTCCCTTGTAGCGCATCTTCTTCATGCCATTTGACAGTCACATCTCTAACATGTGTTTCATAGATCACCGTGTCCATCAAGTCCACATGAGGACGCAAAACACGATCCCAACCTTCTGGATCAGTTTTTGAAAGATCGATCAGGTAACCTCTTTTACTGTTTGGCGAAGAGGCCACCGCATAAGGATCTACGATTTCATGCACGGTACCATAGTGTTCTATGGAATACGTATAATACATGCCCTCTAAATTCTGAGGCATTTCGACAGACCATATACTATCTCCACCCTTTTCCAGCGGATAACTTTGACGACGCATGTCTCGCCAATCCTTATAGAGGTTTAGCGTCACTCTTGTAACATTCAAAGCCCATATTCTAAATATGGTTTTCTCGGCTTGAATCGTCACGCCAAGAGGTATACCATCATAATCGAAATGTTCTTTGTTCATGTCCTACACCTCACCAACTACTTCATTACTCTATCCACAGACCATATGCCTGCCGCATACTCCTGAATGGTTCGATCACTTGAAAAAATGCCTGAACAAGCGATATTGGTCAGTGCCATCTTGAGCCAACGCGTCTGGTCCATATAAGCTCTACCGATTCTATCCTGAGCAGCTACATAAGCATTGAAGTCCTCTAAAACAAAAAACTCGTCATTGTATAACAGTGATTCTCTGATAATCCTAAACTCATCCAAATTGTCATGATAAGTCCCATCTACCAGTTGATCCACCACCCTTTTGATTCGCAAATCACTTTCGTAGCAAGATAAAGAATCAAAAGTCTGTTCGCTATAGAGCTTATAAACCTGATCGTCGGTCAAACCAAAAATAAAAATATTATCGTCTCCGACCTCGTTCAGTATTTCTATATTAGCCCCATCTTTTGTGGCGATAGTCACTGCGCCATTCATCATGAATTTCATGTTGCCAGTACCGGACGCCTCTTTTGTCGTCGTCGAAATCTGTTCACTGATGTCCGCGGCGGGAATAAGGATCTCAGCCAAGGAGACACCATAGTTCGGCAAGAAGACAACCTTCAATTTGTCCTTAACCCGTTCATCATTGTTAATTTTATCCGCTACGCTATTGATCAACTTAATGGTTTGCTTGGCCATATGATAACTCGGCGCCGCCTTCGCAGCAAAGATGAAAGTTCGACTCGGAATGTCCAAATCAGGATTGTCCAACAAGGAATTGTACAAATGCATGATATGGAGTATATTCAAGGTCTGTCTTTTATACTCATGGAGCCGCTTGGCTTGAACATCATAGATAGAATTTCTATCGATGATGATGCCCAGTTCCTCTTCAATATAGTCTGCCAATTGATTCTTGTTGATCTGCTTCACTGCATCGATACGTGCAAGAATCTTCTCGTCATTGACGTAATTCAACATTTTTCTCAGTTCCATGGTATCAGAAAGCCAACGCTCACCAATGGTATCATCCAACAATTCTGCCAAATTCGGATTGGCATTAAGTAGCCATCTCCTGTGTGTGATGCCGTTGGTTTTATTGTTGAATTTACTTGGATACAATTCATAGAAATTCTTCAGTTCTCTGTGCTTAAGTATTTCCGTATGAAGTTTTGCAACACCGTTAACGCTATAAGAGCCCACAATCGCCAGATAGGCCATGCGAATCATGCCATTGGAAATAATCGCCATATCGCTGATCTTTTGTTCTCCATAGCCTTTCTGTAGGAGTTCTTCACAAAAACGCCTATTGATTTCTTCAACAATCATATAGATTCTAGGCAAAAGTTCCTTAAAAAGATCCACTGACCATTGCTCTAAGGCTTCCGACATAATGGTGTGATTGGTATAGCTCATCACCTTTGTGGTAATGTTCCATGCCTCATCCCACCCCATCCCATCTCTATCCATTAAAATACGCATCATCTCCGCAATAGCAAGAGACGGATGGGTGTCGTTTATATGAATAGCCACATAATCATAGAGGGTGTATAGATCTTTTTCTGTTCTTTTAAAGGTATTCATAATACCTTGAATGCCCGCTGATACGAAAAAGTATTCCTGCTTCAATCGCAACTTTCTACCTTCATCGTAGGAATCGTTGGGATAGAGTACCTGGGAAATGGATTCCACATCGTATTTCTGTTTGAAGGCTTCCGCATAGTCACCAGAGGAAAAACTATGAAAGTCAAAATCACGTCGCGTAGATTCAGCACTCCAAAGGCGTAGTGTATTAACCGTGCCGTTGTGATATCCCGCTACCGGCGTATCATAAGGCACTGCGATGACCGTATTGTAGTTTTCATGGACAAATCGAGTTTTGCCCCCGTATTCCTCCATGCGTACGTTGCCGCCAAAATGGACTTCCACCGCCCTGTCTGCTTTCTTGATTTCCCAAACATTTCGATTTTGGAGCCATTTATCCGGGAATTCTACCTGATAACCATCGACGATCTTCTGTTCAAATAGGCCATACTTGTATCGGATACCACAGCCGTGTCCCGGAATCGAAAGTGCTGCCATGGAATCCAAAAAACACGCTGCAAGTCTTCCAAGTCCACCATTACCAAGACCCTGATCTTTTTCTACCGATGCAATTTCGTCCAGATCAAAATCCAAACCTTCAAGGGCTTCTCTAACAATCTCCGTTAAATTTTGACACTGTAAATTTCTAAGTAAAAAACGGCCTGTCAAAAATTCCATAGAAAAATAATAAACTTGTTTCACATCTCTTTCGTTATAACGCTCATTGGTTTCAATCCATTCATTGGTTAAATACTCTCTCGTCAAACTGGCTAACGCATGATATTTATCCCAGTTGGATGTTTCCTCGATTGGCTTACCACTTTTGGTCGCCAATTTTTTCAGATAGTCCTCTCTGAACTTCTCGACAGTAATCATTTTTTACACCTCCATTAAAGACTCATATAATTTCTTGTATGCCTCCGCCGAAGTTTTCCATGAACTGTCATACTTCATGGCAGATTTAACAAGGTTTTTCCATGCTTTCGGGTCATGGTATACATCTAGTGCCTTTTGAATGGCAAAGAACATCTCATGGGCACTGTAGGTGCCAAAACTGAAGCCATTCCCCGTTTGATCGTATTTGTTATAAGGCGTTACGGTATCTTTCAAGCCACCTGTTTCCCTAACAATCGGCACCGTCCCATACCGCATCGCAATTTGTTGACTTAAACCGCATGGTTCAAATTTGGATGGCATCAAGAGCATATCGGCACCACCATAGATCTCATGCGCCCACTGATCGCTAAAGGTCAAATGCACCGAAAATTTATCCGGATACTCCACCTGCTTTCTGGCAAAAAACTCTTCATATTTCGGATGGCCCACGCCAAGTACCATCAACTGAATATCTTCATGAATCAACTCCTCAAAGATGCCCATAATCAAATCCAAACCCTTCATCTCATCCAATCGCGTTACGATTGCAATCAAAGGTGTATCCTCTTTGACCGGAAGACCCGATTTTTGTTGCAAGTAGGCCTTGTTTTCCGCTTTGCCTTTCAAGGACCTCAAGTTATAATTGGCCTGCAATTTAGGATCCTTGTTTGGATCGTACAAGTCCCTATCAATGCCATTCAGTATGCCATATATCTTATGGGACCTTGCGCTGATGATCTCATGCAGTCCTTCTCCGAAAAATTCCGTCATGATTTCCTTAGAGTAAGTTGGACTCACCGTATTCACGATGTTGGCCCGCTCGATGCCGCCTTTAAGGAAGTTAATGGCCCCTTTGTAGCTGAGGGCTTCATCCGCATGATAGGAATGCCCTAAACTCAACACGTCGCCCATGAATTTTTTGTCAAAGACGCCTTGGAATCTCAAATTGTGTATTGTCAACATGGTTTTCATATAGGGTACAATAGGATGGTCATAATACTGGTCTCTCATAAGCACCGGAATCACCGATGTATGCCAGTCGTTCAAATGGATGATATCCGGCTTGAAGTCCTCCATATGCACCGTCGCTTCCAAAACCGCCTTGGAAAAGAAAGCGAAGCGCTCACCATCATCAAAGTGCCCATAAAGGCTATCTCTTTTAAAATAATATTCATTGTCTATAAAATAATAAGGAATATCATTATGTTCCAGTTTACTCAGCCCTGCGTACTGATTGCGCCATCCCACCGCCACGTTGAAGGTCGCAATCTGTTCCTCACGTTCAGCGAATTCAGCTGCCATTCTAAAGGATTTTGAGGTTATAACGCGCACATCCACGCCTAGGCTTCTAAGCGCTCTTGGTAGTGAATAACTTACATCTGCAAGACCGCCCGTTTTCGTAAATGGTACAACTTCTGTAGTCACAAATAATACGTTCATTTCTTCCTCCTCTAGAGTACGGCGTTCTTCTTAACGACATAGGGATGATTGATGTCGCCATTCAGATGTTTTTCCGCTGAAACGGTAACATTCTTATCTATAATCATATAATTCAAATTCGAAGTTTTTGAGATATTGGCATTTTGCAGAATGATGCTATTCTTAATCACGGCACCTTCTTCTACAGTCACACCCCGTGCAATCACCGAATTTATGACAGTGCCCTTTATGATGCATCCACTGCCAATCAGTGCATTTTGCACAACAGCCGTATTGGCGTATTTCGCTGGTGGTTCGTTTTTAACTTTGGTGTAGACACGTCTTTCTCCCCTAAATAGCTCGGAATAGATATCTGGTTGAAGCATGTCCATACTCGCTCTGTAATAATTGGTCAGGCTATTCACACAGGCAACGTAGCCATAGTGACGGTATCCATACACTTTCATATTTCCCAATCGATTAAATATGCATTGTTTCAAATGATCTGCATCCCCAGACTGAATCGCATCCTCAATAATTTCAATGAGCAATTCACGTTTTATAAGATACATTTCAAGAGAAATATCAACTTCATTGGTATTGTTCATATTCTTTCCAATGCTGTGAATTTCATGGTTATTATCCACCAACACCGTATCGCAATGTATAAAATTGCTGCCATTCATCACTTTGGAATAGACAATGGTTATATCCGCACCCTTTTCCTCATGGTACCTAAGCATATTCTCATAATCTACCGAAGCCACCATGTAACTTCTGCTCATCGCAACATATTCCTGAGTCGATATATTCAAATAATCCAAATGATCTTTGAAGATTTCAATATCACCTTTACGTTGTACGATATCCTGAGATGAAACATCTGGATGGAAAACGAATAAACCATCTTTATTCCTGTTCAAGTCCCATGGTTTACCGCTTCCTAAATGGTCCATGAGAGACCTTGTTTTGCCTTGGGTAACAATAGCCACATTGTCAATTCTACTGTTGACCATATTGGACAAGGCAAAGTCAATCAATCGATACCTTCCCGCAAAAGGCAGTGAACCAATCGACCGGTTGAGTGTCAATTCTTTGATGTATTCCGTTCTTTCACTTAAATTTATAATGCCCATCATTCTTTTCATAACTGCCTCCTATGACTCAACAACTAAAATTTCCTCTCGAGTGCCTTTGATGACCTTGCCAGATTTTATTACGACATTCTCCATGACAATGGCATTTTCCAGTGTGACCTTTTCGCCTATTTCCACACCCTCCATCAGCACCGATGATTGAACGACTGAGTCTCTACCTATTTTTACCTTCGGAGACAGCACACAATTATTCACGCTGCCTTCAATCATACAACCATCATTGACCAGTGTATCGTGTACGATGGCATGAGGTCCAATGTACTGAGCCGGACTAATGGTACTTGGAGAATAGTAGCGCCATTTCTTATCGTAGATGTCAAAAGGCGTGTCCTCTCTCAATAAATCCATATTGGCTTCCCATAAAGAATTCACCGTACCGACATCTTTCCAGTAACCATCAAACCTATACGCCGCAACCGTAAAGTTTCCATGCACCATCTTTGGAATAATATTCTTACCAAAATCATTGTCCGATTCCGGGTTGTTCTCATCTTGAATCAGTTGCGTCCTAAGGACCGACCATTTAAAAATGTATATGCCCATCGAAGCCAAATTACTTTTTGGAACAGGTGGTTTTTCTTCAAAATCTATAATCGTATCCGTATCGTCCGCCGTAAGAATACCAAATCTAGAGGCTTCTTCAATCGGTATCGGTTTTACCGCGATGGTCAAATCTGCCGCCATGTTCACATGCTGCTTAAGCATTTTTCCATAATCCATGCCATAAATATGATCGCCAGACAAGATCAGTACATATTCGGGATTGTACATATCGATAAAATGGATATTCTCATAAATGGCATTTGCCGTCCCCTTGTACCACCGTCCACCATTCACAGTCATGTAAGGCGGTAAGATCTTAACACCGCCATGCTGTCTATCCAAATCCCAAGGTGAACCAATACCGATATGATTATTCAACACGTAGGGTTGATACTGGGTCAAGACACCTACAGTATCTATACCTGAATTGGTACAATTACTCAGTGTAAAATCGATTATCCTATACTTACCGCCAAAAGGCACTGCAGGCTTGGCCACATGCTGTGTCAATGCCTTTAGTCGAGAACCCTGACCTCCTGCCAGTATCATTGCAATCATTTCTTTTTTAAATTGACTCATAGGACCTCCTAATTTTTTGAAAACTTGTAATATAACGTTGTAAGAGGTGGCAAAGTAATGGTAATGGTTTGCTCGAAATTATGAGTTAATCTGCTGCTGGTTATAACCCTCTCACGCGTTCCTGTCTCTACATCAGAAAAGCATTTTTCACTTGAATCCAAAATGCGTTCATAAGCACCCTTCATCGGTACGCCGATATCGTATGTATCAAAATAATGGGTACCAAAGTTGCATATGACAATGATATGATTTTCTTTCTTTTCCCCCTTCCTCAAAAATGAAATGACACTATAATCATGATTTTCATGATCTATCCATTGAAACGTTCTTGGTTGATGATCCAACGCATATAAGGCCGATTCTTCTTTGTAAACTTGGTTCATCGTCTTCATAAACTGCTGGGCGCCTCGGTGTAGCGGATACTCCAGCAAAAACCAGTCCAGTGGACGCTCGTAATTCCATTCGATAAACTGGGCCAGTTCACTCCCCATAAATAGGAGTTTTTTCCCCGGATGGGCATACATATAAGCGATGAACATCCTAAGATTGGCAAATTTTTCTTCATAGCTGCCTGGCATTTTATCCAGAAGCGATTTCTTACCATGCACCACCTCATCGTGTGAAATCGGAAGAATGAACTGTTCGGAAAAAGCATACATCAAAGAAAACGTGATTAGGTTCTGATGATGCTTTCGATAAATGGTATCCATCGACATATACTTCAGCATGTCGTTCATCCATCCCATGTTCCACTTGTAATTAAAGCCCAGTCCGCCATCGTAGACAGGCCCCGTAACCATAGGCCACGCCGAGGACTCTTCTGCAATCATCAGGACATCCGGATAATATTTAAAAACCGCCTTGTTTAAGGACTGGATAAAATTTACCCCTGGCGGATAAACCTCTTCACGCCTGCCCTCTCTCGGGTCATAAAGCATGAATGCGACGGCATCGACTCTCAGCCCATCAATATGGAATTCTTCAAAGAAGAACAGCGCATTTGAAATTAAAAAGGACCTCACACCACCCTTGGTATAGTCGAAGTGTCGCGTGCCCCACTGGGCATTTTCTGCAAGGTCTTCATATTCATGTTCAAAGAGTGGTTGACCGTCAAAATTCTGTAGACCGTGTTCATCCTTGCAAAAATGACAGGGCACCCAGTCCAAAATGACGCCGATGTTGTTCTGGTGACAGTGGTTCACAAAATACTTGAAATCTTCTGGCGTGCCATATCGGCTGGTTATGCCGTAGTAGCCCGTCTGCTGATAGCCCCAGGAACCATCAAAGGGATGTTCACTGATTGGCAATAGCTCAATATGAGAGTATCCCATTTCCGTAACATATGGTACAATGGCTTGCGCCAAGTCACGATAGTTTGGATAAGGCATACTGCCATCATGCTTCCACGAAGATAGATGCAACTCATAGATATTCATCGGCTCATGAAAATGCCGCGTCTTCTTTCTCTTATTAAGCCAACGTTTGTCAGCCCAAGGGAATTTTTTCTCCCGGTACAAGCGGGTTGCCGTACCTGGCTTATGCTCAAAACTTCGACCAAAAGGATCCGACTTGTAAATAATCCTTCCATCTGCCGTATGTATCCTGTATTTATACAATTGGTTTTCTTGAAGCGCAGCAAACAGACCTGCCCAAACGCCAGTGCGTCCATCTTTTTCAAGAGGATAGTCATCGCCCATCCACTCATTAAACGCTCCAACCAGATAGACCGCTTTCGCCGAAGGCGCCCAGACAACAAAGCGGACCTTGCTCTCCTGCTTCTTCTCCAAGAAATGCGCGCCAAAGGTTTTGTAGCTGTAATAATTTTCACCTTGATTAAATAGGTAGACTGCTTCAGATGCTTCCTTAAAAAATCTCTTCATCTTTTCTCCTTGCTACTTTTTCTCTTCTTCTTAAGTACCCATTTAAAACCATTACTAAAGCTAAAATTTGTAAATTTTTCACGGAAACGTTTTCTTTTTTTGCAATAAAAAAAAACGACCTCCTAAAAGTTAGATTTTAAGGTCTAACTTCTAGGGGTCGGTTCAGTGCTCACTCTCTTATCGTTTATTCAACATATTGTATTTTTGCATCATTTCTAGCATTTCATCTTTTTTTTTCAATAGGGCATGCATCTCGTTGTAAATCAAGCCATCATGACGATGACCTTTCTCTATGAAGAACATGGAAAGCCCGCCAAGACCAACATGTGTTCCTACCGAAACACCCATCTGCATGATAAAAATATCCCCCTTGAAATCCGTTTCATTGAGGATTTTCACTTTTAAATTTTCCGCTACGGCCATATCCGAAGAATATCCGATGATGATAAAAGTCGTCAATTCCTTATCAACGCGATTTTCAAATTCCGATATATAATGCGCCAACACCTTTTTGTGTCCACGTTCTTTGGCTACAATCGCACCTTTACCATTTCTCATGGACATAATCGGCTTGATCCTTAGTAGTTTGCCGATCATAGCACTGGCATTGGTCAATCTACCGCTTCGAATGAGGTTATCGAGATCGTCCACTGAAAGAAAATGCTTTACATTTGTCTTATAAGTTTCATTGAAATCTACCAATTCTTGGAATGTCGCACCCCTTTCTAAGAGTCTCGCACTTTTAAGTACTAAATAGCCACTGCCATGGCTCATGCACTTTGAATCCACAATATGGATTTTCACTGTTGATTCCGGATAATTATCATAAAAATAGTCTCTGGCAATGGTAGCAGACTGATAGGCGCCACTTGTACCGCTGGACATACAAATACACAAAAACTCGTCATAACCTTCCTCAATACCCGCCTCGATAATATTATAATACTCCGTAGGACTTGGCATCGCTGTTGTCGGCAATGTTTCCATACTCATCATTCTTCTGTAAAATTCGTCTGGCTGAATATCGATCCTGTCTTTATAAACTTTATCATCCAAAGTTATGGTCAAAGGTGCAATACCGATGTTGTACTGCTTGATCACCTCGTCAGATAAGTCGCAAGTTGAATCGGCTAGAATTTTAATCATGTAGGTTGCCTCCAATCTAAACTTAGCGTCTTAAAACGCATCTAATGCCTCTATTATACCCCATTTCAACATTCCGATACAATTGCAATAAAAAAAGATAGCACAGGCTACCTTTTTCGATTCATTTACATCAATTCACGTAAAGCGCTTTTGCTTTTAATCAAAATACGCTTCGTACCAATCAACTTAATCAATCCCATTTCTTCGAACAATTTTAGTTTTCTCGTAACGGTTTCTCTGGCAATACCTGCATAACTCCCCATCTCTTCTCTATTGATGGTCAAACTGAGCAAAATACCCTGATCCGTTTTTTCACCAAAATCCTTCATCAGGTTTAGAAGCAAGCCAGCCACTTTAGCATCAGAACTATTGGTGCTCAAACGCTCCACCAAACTTTCTGCCTTTCTAATTCGTTCGTAGGCCTTTTCAAGTACTTTAAGTGTAATTTCTGGATGCGCTAGGATAATACTATCAAACGCACTTTTTTCAAGGGTGCTAATCGATGTATCCTCTAAAGCTTCCGCGTCAAAATCAAATTCATCTTCCTTCAGAAGGTTGAATCCGCCAATGAAGTCTCCATCTGCCAGAATATAAATGATCTGTTCTCTCCCATCAATGGTGTTTTTATAAATTTTCATTTTTCCGCTACAGACAATATACAATCTGTCCGCTTTTTCACCTCTAGAAAAAATCTTTTCACCTTTTTTATATTCAATCGTATGGACACCCTTTGAGATTTCATGAAGCATCATCTCATCCAAGCTGGATAGCAAAGGAATTTTGCCCATACAAAAATCGCGTTCACATTCACTGCACATATTTTTATACAACTTACAACTTACCATTTGTTCACCTTTATCCACTTTCTAAATTGTGCAGATGACGACCTTTCGTCTTGCTAAAGCATTAGCGTTATGAAAATTCATAACGCTAAAATATTAAACCGCACTTCTTCTGCTAATAGTTTTTCTGTCTTGTGATTTACTGTCTTCCAGCAAACCTCTAATATACGATTCATAAAACTTTGCTGCTTCTGTATCCATTTCCGGTATATCTGCCATCGGGTCTACCATGCCCAATTGCGTATACTTCTCGACACCTAGCTTATGATACGGTAAAATCTCGATTTTTTCAACCAGTTTTGCGTATTTCTCAATGTGATGGAATAATTGATCCATACTCTCCTTAGAATCCGTCAACCCTGGCACCATCACATGTCGTAGCCATAATTTCACCTTATGCTCCTCAAGATATGACAAAAACTTCAATAGCCCGTTCATACTTTTGCCTACCAATTTCTTGTGGGCAAGGTCATCATAATGCTTGATATCCAGCAATACTAAATCGACTAGAGGCAATAAAGCCTTATAATAGCTTTCATCACCATAACCACTAGTGTCCAAGGCAACATGGATACCTTCCGCTTTTAGTGCTTTAATAGCTTCAATCAAAAATGCACTTTGCAAAAGCGGTTCTCCACCGGAAAAAGTCACACCACCACCTGAAACGTCATAATATCTTTTATAGCGCTTGATAAAGTTCACCAGTTCAGAAACGGTGTAACTTTTGCCACCACCACAATTCTGTGTATCAGGGTTGTGGCAGTAAGCGCATTTAAGTGGACAGCCTTTTAAAAAGACCACTGTCCGAATGCCCGGTCCATCGACGAGGCCCATGGTTTCAATCGAGTGAATGTTTCCTGTCATTTTTATGCCCTTTCATGGAATGTTCTAGAAATAACATCCCTCTTTTGCTCCTCTGTCAGTCTATTGAAGTGTACGGCATAACCCGATACACGAATCGTTAATGTTGGATATTTTTCCGGATGTGCCATAGCGTCAATCAAGAGGCTTCTGTTGAAGACATTGACGTTCAAGTGGAAAGCACCATTTCCGAAATAGCCATTCATAATGGATACAAGATTGTTGACCCTTGTATCAACTTCTTTCCCAAGTGCGTCCGGCACAATGGAGAAAGTATTTGAAATACCATCTTGGCAAATGTCCTTGTATGGCAATTTTGCCACTGAGTTGAGCGATGCTAACGCACCGTTGACATCACGGCCATGCATTGGGTTAGCACCTGGTGCAAATGGTTCGCCGAATTTACGGCCATCCGGTGTACTACCTGTTTTCTTCCCATAAACCACGTTTGATGTAATCGTCAATACAGAAAGTGAATGTAAGGCACCTCTGTATGTCGGATGCATTTTCAAGTTGTTGCTGAATTCTGTTACCGCTTCAATCGCTAAAGAATCCACTGCGTCATCATCGTTACCGAATTTAGGGAAATCACCCTCAATATCAAAATCGACAGCAATACCATCTTCATTTCTAATCGCAGTCACCTTCGCATATTTCATAGCACTCTTGGAGTCGGCAATAATAGAAACGCCCGCTACACCAAATGCCATATAACGTTTGACGATGCTATCATGAAGCGCCATTTGTCCTGCCTCATAAGCATATTTGTCGTGCATATAATGAATCGTGTTCATCGTATCTACATAAAGGCCTGCTAAATAATCTAACACCTTACTGAAATTGGTCATAACCTCTTTGTAATCGAGCACATCGCTCTTAAGGGCCGGAATACCATCAACCACTTTAACCGGTTTACCATTTTTGTCTTTCTTCACTTCGTCATATCCGCCGTTGATTGCGTATAGAAGTGCCTTTGGCAAGTTGGCTCTCGCGCCAAAAAACTGCATCGCTTGGCCGATTTCCATTGCAGATACACAACACGCAATACCGTAGTCGTCACCGTAAAGTGGACGCATCAAGTCATCGTTTTCGTACTGGATGGCGCCTGTTGCAATCGACATTTTACCACAGTATTTTTTGAAGCCTTCCGGCAACGACTCTGCCCAAAGTACCGTCATGTTCGGCTCTGGTGCGGCACCTAAATTCGTCAATGTATGCAGGAATCTGAACGTCGTCTTTGTAACCAACGTTCTACCGTCTTGACCCATACCACCTAGAGCCTCTGTGATCCAGTTTGGATCACCTGCAAACAATTCATCGTACTCAGGCGTTCTTAAATGTCTCACCAACCTCAATTTGATCACCAATTGGTCAATAAGTTCTTGTGCCGTTTCTTCTGTCAAAATGCCTGACTCAAGATCCCTTTCAATGTAGATATCTAAAAATGCCGTATTACGGCCAAGTGACATGGCTGCGCCATTGTTTTCTTTTACCGCTGCCAAGTAACCAAAATAGAAGAATTGAACAGCTTCTGCCGCATTCTTCGCTGGTTTTGAGATATCGACGCCATAGCTAGCAGCCATTGCCTTAATCTCAAGTAAAGCTCTCAATTGCATTTTTACTTCTTCGCGAAGCTGGATACGCTCTTCTACAGCAGCACCTTTCAACACCGTTACAAGGTCATGTTGCTTTTGTGCATAAAGATAATCAATACCGTATAATGCAATTCTTCTGTAATCGCCAATGATTCTTCCTCTACCGTAAGCATCAGGCAGACCCGTCAATAAGCCTACGGTTCTCGCCGTCATCATTTCAGTCGTATAGGCATCGAAAACACCTTCGTTATGTGTCTTTCTAAAGCCTTTGAAAGCGGCTTCCAGTCTTTCGTCCATCGTTGCGCCATAAGCATCTAGTGAACCTTCTACCATACGGTAGCCCCCAAAAGGATTCACAATACGCTTAAGTGGCTTATCTGTCTGTAAACCGAAAATTTTCTCTTCTTCTTTCAAAATATAACCCGGCTTGTAGTTGTTTATACCGGAAAAAATCGTCGTATCAATTTCAACTTGACCATGCTTTATTTCAGAAGTAATCAACGCTTCCGCCGATTCCCATACCGTCTTGCTGCTTGCGGTGATATCCGCTAAGAAGCTCTCATCGCCTTCGTATGGTTTGTAGTTTTTCTGAATAAAATCTCGCACATTGATTGTTTCATTCCATGATCCCGTTGTAAACTTTTCATATGCAGTACTCATTTATTTTCTCCTTTATGTCAAACAGTTATTGTTTATTATTCGAAACTCATTATAGACGTTCGCCAGACAATAAAATGTGATTGAACGCACATTTTGACAAATATTTTTAAAAATATTATTAACTTTTATTAAAAAATATTCCTTTTCGCTATAATAATTGTTCTCAATAAGGTAAAATGATAACTGAAATTACGCATATAAAGAGGAGACGAATTATGAAAAAACACCTATTAATGTTACTAACCCTTGTAACATTGCTATCCACCCTTTCCTTTGGAGAAACCGTATCCGATACCGATATCTCTGAATACAACACCGATATGACCAGTTCTGAATACAGCACATCAGAAGATACGATGTACTCTTCGCAAGGTGACTTAGTCGATCAAGAGTTTGTCACAACCTATGAGCATGGAGAAATTATCCAAGTGGAAGATAGAGTCTCAGAAGGTGATTACTCTTACGAATACCAACAATGTGTCGTCCAAATCGTGAGCGGTACATACGCAGGTGATATTGTTGAAATCGAAAATGCATTCTCCGAAAATGAATTTTATAATATTCGTGTCAAAGCCGGCGATCCAGTTATACTCTGTATCGATGATTACGGTACGACAAAAGAAGTGAACATTGCAGACCACTCCAGACAGCATCTACTGCTGGGGCTGATCATTATCTTCTTACTGACGCTTGTCATTGTAGGTCGATTAAAGGGTTTCAAATCAGTCATCACCATCTCTTTAACAATTTGGCTCATTTATAAGGTTCTTTTACCTGGGATGCTCGCAGGCAAAAATCCCTTGTTCCTGACCATCATCATCGCAACGGTCATCACTTTTGCAACGATACTTATTGTTTCCGGCTTTCATACAAAGAGTTTCTCAGCTATCATAGGAACGCTCTTTGGTGTCGTTATGGCAGGTGCCATTTCTATCATCGCAGGTAATATGGTAAAACTTACAGGCTTATCTTCACACGAAGCGGCCATGTTACTCTATTTGCCTCAAAACATCACCTTTAACTATAAGGATTTGCTGTTTTCAGGTATTTTGCTGGGTGCGCTTGGCGCTGTGATGGATGTCGCTATGAGTATAGCTTCCTCTACCCAAGAAATTTACAATGCCAATCCAAACGTATCCAGTCGCCAGCTTTTTAACTCTGCGATGACTGTAGGGCAGGATATCATGGGTACCATGTCCAATACCCTGATTTTGGCGTATACAGGTAGTTCTATCCCTTTGCTTTTAATATTCCTCGCCTATGAAACGCCATCCATTGTTATGTTCAACATGGACTTAATTGCTACAGAAATCGTGCGTTCACTTGCTGGCAGTATCGGATTGATTCTAACTATTCCGATTACAGGTCTTATCTCCATCATTTTGATACGTAGCGTTCAATACCAGCATGATCATTTAGGTCACGTTGAAAATCAAACAGAAGAGAAAATCACTTTATAAAAAATGGCTGAATACCTAGAAAGGTATTCAGCCATTTTATTTTCATCAACTTCTGTTTCTAATTTCTCAACTTGTACGAGGCATTGACATGGGTTTCCCACAAATCGACAATCGGTCTTATAATTTGTGGCCCAATCTTTGAAAGAATGACCAGCTGCGTTTCCTTATCCTCCGGTGCCGCCTTGTAGTCGATACGCTGGTTAACGACGTCCACCTGAATCATGCCCTTCCCGATGACATTTAAATGACCCTTCATGCGATATGCCGAAGGACTCAATTGTTTTAAAAATGCCTCTAGTGCCTCTTCACGAACCGGTTCAAACACGCTTAAAGTCAACGTCTTAGGCTTATTGTCCTTTTTATTGGTCGTATCATCCGATTGGATGGCCTTGCCTTTTCTGAGGTCCTGATCGAACAGGTTGAAAGGCAAGCGTCCAAATGCACCCTGCACGATTTGAATGTCCGAATTATGATCTTGGATTCTTTCAGCAACCGCATGAATCGTCTCCTCATCAACCAAATCATTTTTACTGATGACTGCCAAATGACTAAATTTTATTTGGCGATTCATGGCTTCAATATCCTGTGACTGCTCCAAGAAATTCGGCGCATCTACGACACAAATGGAACCTCTGTAATTATATCTCTCGCCAACAAGGGTTGCTGTCATCTCTAAGAGGTCCCCAATATTTGAAGGGTCGGCAAGTCCTGATCCTTCTACAAAAATGGCATCAAGGGGCTTATCCGCCATATCCTTTAGACTTTCAATAAAGGACAATTTCAAACAATCGCAGAAGATCGATCCACGGTTGATTTCGATCAGTTCCGCTGAACGATCAGAGACCAAACCACCATCAATGCCTGTCTTACCAAACTCATTCATAATAACGCCAATTTTTCGATTTTCACTTAATTTTAGGATTTCCTTAAGAACTGTCGTCTTGCCTGCACCTAAGAAACCTGTTAGTAGATATAAATCAATTTGTTTTTCCATCCTAATGCACCTCTACTTATTATAATTGATATGCGTTCTTTGAAGTCTAACCTGATGACAACCCGCTATTTTCAGACCACCGGTATCTGTATCTCTGAAATATACTCCTCTTCCGACGAAGTAAAGCCATAATCCATAATATTTTTTTCAATAGCGTCCCCAGCAACGCGGTAGCCATGCTCATCAATCCAACTCAACATGCTGTCATATGCGTGAATGAATTCACTGTAAGGCCCTCTAAAAATCAAGCACAAATAATCCATTTCTGGAATAATGGTAATCTGCGTCGATGGCGTATTTTCCGGTGACACAATTTCAACAAAGTATTTGTAGTTCAAATACTCCCGATTCAGTATATCTGCCATTTTCAGTGCAGTGTAAATCTGTCCTTCAATAAGCCAAGAAGAAACTTTCAAGAAAGACTCGTGGGCACTGAAGGTTCGTTTGCGTTCCGCATCATCTTCAACATTTTCAATGTCCAAGAAAACACCTTTACGCTCAGGCAGATGACAAATGCGCATTTGATCCATATACAGGGCAGACTCATGAATAAGATTCACTTTACTAGCAATTTTCAACTTCATATTGTTGAGGTGTTCGATTTCCCGGTCGATGTCCTGTTCCTTTTTCCTCAACAACTTTAAGAGATGGTCCGTATTCTGATCGTTTAAGTATTCTTTAATGCCACCGAGAGGTATATTCAAGTTTTTCAAAAATAGTATTCTGCTCAGCAGAAAAAACTTTCGAATGCTGTAATAGCGGTATTTGTTTTTTTCGTTTTGATCCGGCTTCAGTAGATTTATCTTGTCGTAATGCCGCAAGGTATCTGCAGAAATATTGAATATATCCGCTAACTCACCAATTAAGAATTTATCCTTCATAGACGTCGTTTAAAATAGTGGTGATTTGCTCCTTAGTTTGTATACTCGCTGTCGCTTTAACCACTTGACCATTCTTATAGTAGACAGTAAACGGCAAGCCTCTAAAAGTCCTACACTCCGGCAAAGACTTAATGATACCTGCTTCAGGCGAATCAAAAGCCATGTCGTAGAATGCGACGTTTTCATATTCTGATTCTAACTCTTCCATTGTCGCATAAACAGGGATACACATAGGACCCATTCTGCCACAACAAACCATGACATTTTCATTTTCACTCAAAATCTGTCTCAACTCATCCGCAGTGACGATGTGTTTCAAATTTGTAGCCAATTTCATAATCAAAACCTCTTTTCTTTTTTTATATTATACCTATAATAACACAAAAAAGACCCCTAGACATAGGGGCCTTTCAAAACTCTTTTATTCAGCTTATAAATGTTTGAACATCCAATCCAAAAGATTGATCGACAGATTTGCCGTTTGATCGTTCTTATCCAGCAAAACATTGAGCTCCACAAAATCCATAGATTTTACCAGTTTTGAAGTTGCAAGCATTTTTAGTGCCAATTTGGTATCGTCAACGCTTACACCGCCTGATACCGGTGTACCGGTTCCAGGCACAGCCGAAGCATCAATAAAGTCCAAATCAAAACTCAAGTGAATATAATCGATACCCTTTGCTCGAATATCCGAAAGGACGTCGTTAATAACGGCCTCTGAGCCTCTCTCATTCATTACGTCAGCCGAATAGACATTCATATTCAATCTTTCAATCAAGGCCACTTCACCTTCGTCAAGGTCTCTAGCACCTAGAATATAAACATTTTCAGGCTTTACTTTCTGTCCGCCAAAATAGATGTTCGTCAATTCTTCATGACCGACATTCATCGCTTTTGCCAGTGGCATACCGTGAATGTTGCCAGAACCACTTGTCTCATGGGTATTAATATCGCCATGAGCATCCATCCAAACAACAGCAAACTCTTTCGTATTTCTGCTGACACCTGAAATACTGCCTAACCCAACCGAATGGTCGCCGCCTACAATCAATGGAAAACTGCCACTTTTAAGTGACGTGTAGACAGAGTGAGCCAAATTGGTATTCACTTCTGTAATCGCTTCAAGATATTTTAAATTATCATGGGAATAGTATTTGTTGTACTCTTCGATTTTCGGTACGTGTATATTCCCCAAGTCAAACACCTTGTGATTGTGTTTTTCAATCACCGTCTTTAGTTGCTTGTCTCTTAGCTTGTCAGGACCAAACTCTGGACCTCTTTTATCTGCGCCATAAAAAATCGGCACACCGATCATATTGATTTCCATACTTTTAACCTTCCTTCACACTTGTTTTACCAAGAATAATAACCTTCTATTAAAGTGTAAAGCTTGGAGTAACTCCAAGGTCAAGAAGAAAATTTATAATTTTGAGACAATTATGTTTTTTACATCTTCCGTGATGCGAAGCGTCTCTTTTTCAGGATAATCCTTGGAATCAATCGGCGGTGAAAAAATGACTTCCACCTTTGCCGGCTTGATTTTAAGGCTACCACTAGCCATAATATCGACGGAACCCTTGATAGTGACCGGCACTACCGGCACACCGGATTTAGTGGCTAGTTTAAGCGCCCCTTGCTTAAACTCCAACGGTTCGCCGTCCCTTGAACGGGTCCCCTCAGGAAATACAACCATGGAAGTTCCAGCCTTCAAAAATTTAATGCCCTGATTAATCGCAATAGCGGATTGTCTCAAATTATCACGATCCATGAAAACACAGTTGATCGCCCGCATCCACTGATTGATAATCGGCATTTTCTCCAATTCCTTTTTGGCAATAAAACCCTTAGTGCCCTTTATGTAAGTCAACAAAATCGGTATATCAAAGTTACTTTGATGATTGCCGACAAAGAGCACTGTTTGGTCCTTCGGAATATGCTCTTCTCCGATGACCGTCACTTGACATCCCGCCAAGCTCAATAAATTTGAAGACCAACGCGTCGCAACATCATCAATCAGCTGATTACGTGCCTCTGCTTGATCGTCAGCCGTCATGCGCTCCACTTTGCGCAATGACGGAATCGTCCCCAGCAAACTGAGCCAAAAATAACAAAACCATATAAACGTTCTCATATCAAACCTCTCTATGGTCTACTTAACAGCTTCTTCCAACTTCGCCACCACATATTCTTTAAGCAGCACATCACCAACTGTCACTTTATCTTCCACGTATAAATCCGGTTTCACTCTGAAGAAATTGATGAATACTTTGTTGCCCACAATTTGATACTCTTCATGTAAACCTGGAATAAAATGCACTTCAAGAGCATCATAAGCAGTGTCATATTGATCGAGCATCGAGATGGCATCGTCTAGATTTAAAACCTTAAGAGGTTTGATCATCATATTTGTGTACTCCAAGTCTTCCATCATCCACATGTTGTTGTTCCAGAATTTTCTCTCTCTTTTGCTATTGCTGTTCAATATTTCTCGGTTTGAAATGGCACTTAAAACTTTTCTAACGGATTCTCTGTCAAATTCTTCGTCATAAAGACACGACATTTCTTCTCTGTCCGCGATAGAATAAATATAATTTTCTCCAACTTTTTCCTTGTCATTCGTTGCTTGCCAAAAATACAGCATGCTTTCGATGACGTCCATTTTTACAGTAATGTTCTTAATCATTTCCGCACCTCATTTTTTCTAGTCTCTCCTACATTATAATAAATAAAACACACCCTTTCTAGGTGAAAAATTAAGACATAGTTAATAAATTGTTCACAGAAAAGATAATAATTCTATTCTATAATGGGTATTGTCAGTTAAAAGAAGAAAAAGAAAGGAACAGATCATGATTATCAGCAGAGTCGCACGCAGGTACAAGAAACTTTCATCAAAGCTCATTACATCCATTACAATCGCCGTCATTATTTGCTTCGGCATTTTTACATATAGCGTTACAAAGTCCCTTACCGAAGCCGAATTTCAAAGGTTTGAACAAACGACCAACATATTGAGCCAACAGATCAAACATGAAGCAGACCTTCTCGTCAGTCGGATTGACGATGCAGCCAGCTATTATGAAGAGGCGCTGACGACAGCGACTACCGTTCAAGGTGAACGCGACGGCATCTATGAGGGACTACATTACTACAATCAATTTACCAAAAGTATCTTCCTCATCAAATCACCTGCCAGCAATCAAATCGTAGAGTATTACAAAGAAGGAGAAGACGGCAAACTTAAAATTCTAATTCCTGATTTTGATCGCGAAGCCTTGTTGACAAGATACAACCACATTCCTTCAGGCGACACGCAATTTTTCCACTATGATAAAGATACAGGGAAGCTCTTCGCCATCAAAAAAATCCATCAGGCCTCCACTGGCGTAGAAATCTTACTGGGCATTGAACTGAATACAGCTTTTATCAATCAAATCATTGAAGAAAATAACTCAGACCTCCTAGGCAATGTAGGCATTACAACAAAAGACGGCTATATCTTTTCACATACGGATGAAAGCCTTATCGGTCAATCACTGACCGATCTGTCCATGGACTCTGATTTCAAGAATACACTAATCGAAGCCATTGCCAATAATAAACGTCTTAAATTTTCGTTGAACAATAGTATATCTAATGTCGAAGTAGTCACCTCAGATGATTTTACCTTCATGTACATTCCGATTCCCATTGAATCTTATAACTCATCGTGGGGCATCATTGTCGATATCAAAGACCAGATTTTAAAGGAGAGCAGTATCAAAATTGCCAAAACAATCCTTACTGGCGGTATCCTGACATTGCTCACACTGGCCTTTGTCATCAAATTTATCGTTCGCTTATCCTTGAAGCCTATCGATGCCATTATGACGGTTATGAAAGAGGTCGAAAGCGGTAATTTAGATGCCAGAACCTCTATTTCTAGTTACAATGAGATGGAGATTATCGGCAGTCAACTCAACAATCTTCTCGACCACATGATTGAAGACCGCGCCTCTATTGTTAAGCAGAAAAACGAGATCGAAGAACTTTTTGTTGAAGTCGAAAATCTGATGCAGGAAAATGACCGCATCTATTTTGAGACCATCAAATCCCTTGCGAAAACCATCGATGCCAAGGACCAGTACACTGGCGGGCACTGCGAACGTGTCACGGATTTCTCACTTTACATCGGTAAAAAGATGGGCCTTTCCCAAGAAGAACTCTCGTCGCTAACTTATGCTGCCATGCTCCATGACATCGGAAAAATCGGCGTCCCTGAATGGATCATCACAAAAGAAGGCAAACTCACCGATGAAGAATACGCTCTTATGAAGACGCATCCGGAAAAGGGTTACGAAATCCTTAAGGATATTCATTTTCTGAAAGATGCACGGTTAGGCGTGCTCCAGCATCACGAAAAGTACAATGGCACGGGTTATCCAAACGGCCTTTCCGAACGCGAGATTGACTTTAAGGCCCGCATTATTGCCATCGCAGATGCCTTTGACGCTATGACCAGCGACCGTTCTTATCGTAAGGCGCTGCCAACAGAAAACGCCCTGCAGCAATTAATCGACAATAAAGGCATTCAATTTGATCCTGTCATGGTTGACATCCTGATTCATGGTATCAAAGAAGGGCACGTGCACGTATAAGGGCTTATAAAGGACTATATTTATTTTCTAATCGCTTCCAATTCATCAAAGTCGGAATGACCACCAAAGTTAAGATGGTAGACATAATAAGTCCTGCCATCAAAGTCACTGCCATTGGTGTAAAAAGATCGTTCTTCATTAAAATCAAAGGGACAAGCCCTACTGCTGTAGTTGTCGTACTCAACACAATTGGTCGCGTTCTTTGCTTTGAGGCTTCTATGCAAGCAGTCCGCAAGCATAAACCTGAAGCAGTTCCTTCATCAATATAGTCCACCAGTACGATGGCATTATTTACAACAATACCCGCCAAGCTTACAATGCCTAAAAATGCGGTAAAGGATAGACTGATGCCCGACAATGCCAACCCAAATAGCGCACCGATTACGGATAAAGGAATCGTCACCAAAATAATCAAGGTTTTAGAAAACGATTTAAACTGAATGAGCAGAATCAGGAAAATCATCGCTATAAATATAAGACCTGTGATTGCAATCTCACCAAAATTTCTATTAATAGAATCACTTTCACCTTGAAAGTCAAATTTCAGTTGCGGAAATTGTCCCGTATTCATCTTGTTTGCCAGTGACTTTTGAATTTCTACCGCACTATAGCCACTCTGTACATAGGCATTGATATTGACAACAAAGCGGCCGTCCACTTTTTTAATCATAGGACGCTCATCGTCTAGATAAAGTTCACCCAATTCTTTGATAAAATACTTTTCTCCGGTAATCGGAGATTTTATTTTGACATTTTTCAATTCAGATAATTGTTTTGCATTGCTTTCAATCTTAATATCATAATCAGCTTTGTCGGTATATAAAATACCTGCATGACTACCATTAACCAGCATACTGAGCGTCGACTGAATTTCATAGGCACTCAATCCCCGTTGACTTGCCTTATACCGATCGATTGCCATGCTGTAAATCAAGCGTTTATCCGCAAAGTCGGATGCCACGTTCAAGGTTCCAGGAATCTCCTCTAGAAGCGATACCACATAGTCTCCAGCAGCTTTTAGTTGATCGGTGTTGTCACCACTCACTTTAACATTGACTGGCGCACCTATTGGTTCGCCTTGTTCTAACAGCATCACTTCAATCTGACTGCCAATAACATTTTCATCCAATCGTCGCTGCAAGTCATCCCTTAATGCCGCAAGACTTTCATAAGTTCGTCCCGAGCCTATTTGAGATTTATCAATAGTCAGCAATAACTGTGTATAGTCTTCTGAAGGAGATGCCGGATACATGGTATCGAAAAATCTAGGCATGCCATCCCCCACCATCGCTACAACCTGCTTAACGACATCACTTCCAGCGACGGTTCTACTAATCTCCTTTGCCAAATCTTCCGTGTGATCTAAATCCACCAAGCGCTCTGTCTTGGCATTAATATAGATCATGTCTGTATCCGCATAAGGAAAAAATTTGAGTCCGATTATTTGGACCAAACTTAAACTGAAAAAAAATAACAAGGTGACTCCCAATAGAATACGACCTCTATGATTTAATGCATAATCCAGTACCCCAGTCATATCCCATTTCCAAGCCTCTCTTTTCCCGCTTTCTACAAAAAAGATATGTGCCAATACCGGTGTCACAAACATGGCCACCAAATAGGAACTAATCAAAGCCATAATAACCACTGCCGGCAAACTTACCAGATAGTCTCCCATCTCCCCCTTCAACAACAGCAAGGGCATAAATGTGCAGATAGTCGTCAAGGTAGAAGTTAGAACTGGCCGTGCAACTTCATTAACACCATCTACGCAAGCTTTGAAACGCGCTTCCCCATGATCTATTCTCACCTGTATGGCATCAGAAACAACGATAGCATTATCAACCAGCATACCGAGTGCAATAATCAGTGCTACGATGCTGATTTGATGAATTTCCAGATTAAATAGACGCATTGAGGACAGCGTGATAAATACGGATAGTGGAATTGCAACTGCTACCACCAAAGCATTTCGAAAACCCAATCCGATGAAGACAACAATAACGACCAGCACAATACCCTGCAATAAGCTAATCATAAAGTTCCCAACTTCCCTCTCAACCGTTTTAGGTTGGAACAAGACCTTCTCCAAGTACAAATCGTTAGGCAGCGTTGAGACTATTGCATCCAGTACTTCATCCAGCGCATGTCCGATTGGAATGATGTTGGTGTCCTCCTCAAAATAGCCGGAAAACAAGAGTGTATTTTCACCGTTATGCAGAGCTCTTATTTGATTCTTTTCAGCAATATGTATCTCACTAATATCCTTCAGTCGGGTTATGATACCAGACTCCGGCGAAATCGCTATCACGGTTTCACCTATATCTTCCACTGCATGGTAGCCTTTTGCCACCTTTAATGGCATCTTTTCATTACCGGTAGTTACATTGCCTAAGGGTATCTCAAAATTTTCGCTATTGATCATCTGAATCACTTGTTCATAGGATATCCTGAGGGTATTCATCTTTTGGTAATCCAGCGTCACTACAAGTTCTTGTTCCCGGTCACCTTCAAGCTCGATGCGATTGATGCCATCAACCATCAATAATGCAGTTTTAATGCGGTCGCCATAGTCAGACAGAAGCTGGCTGTCATAATTTTCGCCATGTAAGCTCAGTATAAATCCTGCAGTTTGCATAAAATCGGTATCCACGGTTATCCTTTGACACCCCTCCGGCATACTGTCCTGCAAGGCACTCATGGCTCTACGCACTTCATCCCAACTTTTCTCATAGTCATCCGCTACTTTAACCGTATAGAAAATCACTGAAATGTTAGGCGATGAATAAGATGCTACCTCATCATATGCCTCTAGCGACATAAGCTCTTCCTCAATTTCCCGTGTAACCAGTCTTTCGACATCAGATGCCGAACCACCTGGAAATACAGTTGTAATCAATGCTGTACTAAGTTTAATAGCTGGACTTTGCTGTTTGGGCAGCAAAGCATAATTCATAAGCCCTATGATCGCTAACAAAGCAACCACAAAGAGCGTTATTTTCCTTTGACAAATCAGCGCCTTTAAAATACGTGTCATTGCATCGCCTCCTCATCTAAGAGTCTAACAATGTCGCCGTCTCGAAGCGTCGTCATCCCGCTCTTGACAATTAGCATATCGCTTTCTAACCCCTCTACAATCGCTTCACCATCTTTGGAATTTATGATAGTCACGGGCGTCTTGTAGACTCTGTCCTCCCTAACCACATATACATAAGGCTCTTGATCCATCAGTATCGCTGACAAGGGTACCATCACACCATAATTCGAACCCGTTTTGATCGTCGCTTTTAGGACATCCCCAATCTGAAGAGCAGCGTTCGTATCCAAAAATTCTGCTTCCACTTCAAATAATTGGGTCGCCGCATCAGGACTTGTATTTATCCTGGTAATCTCGCATCGAACCTCCGCGTAGTCATCACTTACAGATAAGACATCACCACATTGAAAGCTTTCCAATTCATCTACAGTCACACCGAAGACCACAGATTTTTCCTCAGAAGATACGATGACACCTAGCTGTCCCGTCGCTAAATATTGCTCTGCTTCTATCAAAACCGCAGAAACATAGCCACTTTCAGAAGCATAAACAGAAGTTTCGTTCAAGTTCGACAAACTGTTTTGGACCGCTAGTTCTGCAAGCGCCCATTGCTGCTTGGCACTTTCAACAGATGTAGCCGTGCTCTTTAACTTCAATTTTTCGGATTCATAAGTATTTTGTGACACCGAACCACAACCATAGAGCACTTGGATATCTTCGTATTGTTCTTTTTCGAAGGCGTAGGCCTCACTGGCCCATTGAAATTGTTCAACCGCTTGTGCATAATTTGCTTGAGCCCCTTCATACGCTCTGGTTAAATCCTCATCATTTATCTGATAGAGGCATTGCCCCACCTCTATATAATCACCTTCTTGAACATTGATGGCTTCAATTTTTCCCGGTACTTTGGGACCATAGCCAATGTCCTTTTGTGGCTGAACGATACCAAGAACATCAATCACATCATCAATGGGTCTTTCGATCGTTTTAAAAATCACTACGGCTCTTTCTTTCGTTTCCTGTGAATCTTCTGCTCTTGCCCGTGAACATCCAGATAAAAGAACAAGCACTATCAGCACATAACACAATAGATTGTTTCTTTTCATTTTACGACCTCCTCGGTGTTATTGTTTAGTTGCTAAACAATGACACAAATTAAAAACCATCTTTCGATGGTTTAGTAGCTAAACTATAATTCTAAAAATACACTTTTTTTATTGGCTTGTCAATCTTTTTAAAAATGTAAACAACTAGTCCTCCATACTGATGTCCATGATCATTTTTTCATCCGTTATATAACGATCCAATACCTGATTTATGACCTGAAATCCCTCGATTAAGAATTGCATGTTTTCAAATGAGGCAGTATTAAGGAATTCGAACAAATCCTCATCCTTTTCTTTATGAAACGTATCATGTAAATCGTAAGCCTTCATCCCTAACGGCGTCAACACCAACATCACTTCTTTTGCATTGCCGGGTTCTTGAACGCGCTTTACAAAGCCATTTGACTCTAGCTTACCGATTTTCTGTGATACAGCACTTTTTGTGATCCCTTGATATCTAGCAAGATCTGTCACGTTGGCATTGGGATGTCTTCCAATCGTATCAATGAGGTGAATCTCGGCCGCCGTAAAAGATTGACCATTCACCACAAGCATATGCCGCTTCATGACTTTAAACATCTTGAACATCATTTCATTAAATTGTAATCGGAGGTGATCCTCCATCATTTTTGCTTGTTCTTTTTCTATATTCATAAGACAAGTTTAAGCCGTCATTACAAATATGTCAAACGACATGTGCTGGCAATTCTACAACAAAGAGTACACCGACATCCACACGGTCATCATAATAGATTGTTCCAGACATAGACGAAACTATATTGTACACCGTATAAAGACCGAGCCCAATATGGCCTTTGTTCCGCTTATCGGTAATAAACGGATTAAATAAATCTTCTCCCAGACCTTTCTTTATGCCTTTACCATCATCGGTATAACGTATGATGACTTTTTCGCCAACGCGTCTAATCTCAATGTGCACTTTACCACCCTCTAATGCATCGAAGCCATGAACAATAGAATTCTCGATCAGCTGATTGAACATTTGGAACAGATTATTCGGATCACCCTTGATATACACATCTTCAGCGCAGTCTATTGCCACTTCACAAGGGGCAACATTTGCCATAAGTAACTGAAGGTTATCCACGTATTTTTTGACAGAAAAAACTTCTTGATCACCTTCATTATACACGGTGACATGTTTAAACGCATCAATGACCTTTTCGCTCTTTTTCAAGTTGTCTATCAGCATGAGTAGGCGTTCATCCAAAAGTTTAAAGAAATGTTCTAGCGCGTCTATGCCTTTGATTTGGGGCTGATGGTGGTCAACAAAAGTATTATTTTCTTTCTGGATATAAGATGAAATCATAATTGCATTGCCAAGAGGTGTATTGATTTCATGTGCAACACCGGCAACGACGTTACCTAGAGCCGCTAGTCGTTTGGATTCCATAAGTCGCTGTTCCTGTTCGAACAGAATCTGCGTCCGCGCTGCCACACGGTGTTTAAGAATCACGATATTACCGACAAGGAATATACCTACTAAAAGCGCTACCTGTAATACCCTTTTATGTTTTTCATAAAAGCTGAGCGGCTGATTTGAAATGATGCTTTCTGGTGGTAATTTATCGACATCCAAACCGAAACGTTCTAGCACCTCAAAATCGTACATATACTGATTGGTATCCGTCAAAGTCATATAGGTGGTGCCGTCATCCAAAAGGCCTTCAAAATAATCGGCAGCCATCTCTACCACATTGGTGCCATGACCATAACCAGAAACCATTTTTCCACCAACGACACCATATTCCCGAGTAAAAGACCAAAGACCATAAACCGGTACTGGTGAAGCCGCAACAAGCCGTTCTGTCGTATCCTTGACCGTATAGAAAGTATTGTTCTCATCTACTGTAAAATAGGCATAAAGCACAATAGCATTAGGATCTTCAATCTCGCTGACCGCTTTTTCAATTTCAACGAAATCCATGTGATCTAAACAAATCATTTCCAGACCTAAATTGGAATGTGCAACAGCCTCCTGAATATTCTCTCGGGTTGATTGTCCTGAAATACCGTCATCAACAACGACATAGACTTTATCTATTTCAGGATTCAAATCCAATGCCACTTTTAAAGTTTCAATAGGTGAACCTTTTTCAATAATACCATAGACATCCCGCTCATCATCCATATTATGAGCAGCAAAACTATTAATACCACAAGCAAAAATCGGCACATCTGGAAACAATGCCTCTCGATAACGCAAAAGAAACTTAAGTGCATTATCATCCGTCGAAATAATAGCGTCAAAGGCCATGTCACTGTATTTGAAATAATACAGCTGATACATCTGTTCAAGATAATCGTCATTGAATAAATACTTTGTATCCATATGCTCTACGCGGATTTCCGTATCTGGAAAGCGCGTATCCAGTGTATCATAGATACCGCTCAAGACCTCTTTACTCCACTGATATCGGTCATTGTATGAATTCATCACCAAAATACGTGTGACCTTATGCGGAGAATCTGGCATTGCATAGGATATACAGAATGCCCATGTCAGTATCGCTAAAAGCACTATAATAAAAATTGTTTTCTTTCGCAAAGTCATAAACAACACCTCTGTGATTTATTACCCAAATCCATTTACTTTATCTCCTAACTAAAAAAACATTGCATTATCTGAATATTCTCTATATAATCGGTGTAAATATGATTCAGAGCCATTTTTGCCCGATCTATGAAATAAGCATTTTTTTAAAGAGAGGAGATACATATGATCGATATTAAATTTTTGAGAGAAAATCCCGGCATCGTCAAAGAAAACATGAAAAAGAAATTCCAAGAAGAAAAACTTGGGCTTGTCGATGAGGTCTTGGAACTGGATATTAAACGAAGAGAATCCATTACCGAAGGAGATGAATTAAGAGCTGCTAGAAATGTCCTTTCAAAAGAGGTTGGACAATTGATGGCAAAAGGCCTTAAGGAAGAAGCTGAAGCTGTTAAGGAAAAAGTAACAGCCAATGCCAATAGATTAAGTGAACTTGAAAACATAGGAAGAGAACTGGATGAAAAAGTTACTGAAATCATGATGAAAATACCAAATATCATCGATGATTCTGTACCAATTGGGCGCGATGACAGCGAAAATGTCGAAGTTGAAAAATTTGGAGAACCCATTGTCCCTGATTATGAAATCCCATACCACATTGACATCATGAAAGCATTTGGTGGCGTCGATCTCGACAGCTCGGCAAAAGTATCGGGCAACGGCTTTTATTATCTGATTGGTGACGTTGCACGACTGCATAGCGCCTTACTATCCTATGCTAGAGACTTCATGATTGACAGAGGTTTCATTTACTGCATCCCTCCTTTTATGATTAGAAGTGATGTCGTCAAAGGCGTCATGAGTTTTGCTGAAATGGATGCCATGATGTATAAAATCGAAGGTGAAGACCTGTACCTCATCGGTACCAGCGAACACTCTATGATTGGTAAATACATCGATTCCATTGTTGAAGAAGAGTCTTTACCGCACACACTGACCAGCTACTCTCCTTGCTTTAGAAAGGAAAAAGGCGCTCACGGTATCGAAGAACGCGGCGTTTACCGCATCCATCAATTTGAAAAACAGGAAATGATCGTCCTATGCATGCCGGAAGACAGTATGGATTGGTATCACAAATTATGGCGTAATACGGTAGATTTTTTCAGAACCTTGGATATTCCTGTACGTACACTGGAATGCTGTTCTGGTGACCTTGCCGATCTAAAAGTCAAGTCGGTCGACGTAGAGGCATGGTCTCCTAGACAGAAAAAATACTTTGAAGTGGGCAGCTGTTCTAACCTCGGTGATGCTCAGGCAAGACGCCTCGGTATACGACGAAAAGGAGAAAGCGGCAAAGGCTTCGTGCATACATTGAACAACACCGTTGTCGCACCACCAAGGATGCTCATCGCATTTTTGGAAAATAACCTGAAGGCAGATGGTTCTGTGGCTATTCCTGAACCCCTTCGTCCATACATGGGTATGAAAACAAAAATAGTGCCTAAGTAAAAGAATCTCATATTAATGACCAACGCCCTGTCTGGACAGGGCGTTTACTTTTTCCGTGGTTTATAGGCCTAACTCCAGGGTATCAAAAAAAACACAATTCGATAAAAATTTTTCTATATGGTAATGACAACATTATACCTCTAATTTATTAACCCATTCTCATTATTATCTTTTTTATGAAAGTCATATTGCTAAAACACTTATATTAACCAATTCATTTTTTATCAAAATTGTTACATAATGATATTGATATATTTAAAGGCCTCGAGCCTTTCCGTTTAGGAGGGATTATTATGGAGAAAAAGAGTATCCGTCGCAGGGAAATTGAGCAGGTCTATGGCAAAATTAGTCCATTTGAACTCAAAGATAAATTGATCAGTTACGCAAAGGAAACCAAGGTCAGTGGCACCCACTCACTGCTGGATGCAGGCCGTGGTAATCCAAACTGGACAGCGGCCGCACCGCGTGAGGCTTACTACCTCTTTGGCCAGTTTGCTGTTGCAGAAACGCGGAACACATGGCATGATGGTGATTTGGCAGGTATGCCACAAAAAGAAGGCATCTACAAACGCTTCATGGAATTTTTAAATACTCATTCAGATCAAGCTGGCGTACAGTTGCTTTCTGATATTGTGCATTATGGAATCAATGTCCGCGGTTTTAAACCAGAGGCATGGGTATACGAACTCACCGATGCCATGATCGGCGACAACTACCCTTATCCAGACAGAATGCTGACTCATGTTGAAAAAGTGGTCCTTGATTACCTCGTCCATGAAGTCGGTTATTTGACTGAATCGGAAAATCCAATGAAAATTTATGCCGTTGAAGGCGCTACAGCTGCCATGTGTTATGTTTTTGATTCACTCATCGCCAACAACATTTTTGCCAAAGGCGATAAAATCGCCCTTATGACACCTATCTTCACGCCATATCTGGAAATCCCACACTTGCCGCGTTATGAATTTGAAGTTATCGAAATCGTGGCCAATGAAGTCGACAAAAACGGTAACAATACTTGGCAATTTCCAGATTCAGAAATAGATAAATTAAAGGACCCTGAGATTAGAGCACTTTTCATCGTTAATCCAAGTAACCCACCGTCAACCGCTATGCGCAATGAAACCATCGATTATCTATCAGAAATCGTGCGCACCCATAACCCACATCTGATGATTATTTCGGACGACGTTTATGGCACTTTCGTAGATGGTTTTAAATCGCTTATGTCGGCGCTTCCATACAATACGATTGGCGTCTATTCCTATTCCAAATATTACGGCGTCACTGGCTGGCGACTTGGGACCATTGCACTCCACGAAAATAATGTGTTTGATTACCTGCTTGGTAATCTGGACGATAGCAGACTGGAACGGTCGAGACGACGTTATTCCGCTTTATCCGTAACCCCTGATGATATTCAATTCATAGACAGGGTTGTAGCGGATAGTCGTCAAGTTGCTTTAAATCATACAGCCGGACTATCGACACCTCAACAAGTCATGATGGCCTTCTTCTCAATCTTTTCCCTGCTGCCTGCAGGAAAAGTGTACAAAGAACAGACAAAAGCGATTTGCCGCCGTCGCCAAAGGCTTTTATTTGACGGTCTAGGGCTGCCTGTTCCTGAAAATGCCCACGACGCAGCTTACTATACCCAATTCGATTTGTTGCAATGGGCAAAGCAAAATTATCCAGCTGACTTTTCAGCGTATCTACAAGCCAACTATTCACCAGTGGACGTCTTGCTAAGACTGGCAGAAGCCTCTTCCATCATTCTACTCAGTGGTGGTGGCTTCAGCGGACCTGAGTGGTCTATTAGAGTATCTCTTGCAAATCTTAAGGATGAAATGTATTCTAAGATTGGCAGTGTACTAAAACTTATCTTGGAGCAATACGTTACAGAATGGCAAAGTCAATAAATTGCTTCCAGTCATCTTGTGATGTGACCTTATATAAAAACACTAAAAAATCTAAGTTAAAGGGGAAACTTACCTATGAAAAAGAAAATTCTCATTCTAGCGACCGGTGGCACTATTGCATCCTCTGATGAGGGCAACGGTCTTGCACCTCACTACAATGTAGATGACCTACTCGCTTTTGTACCACGTGCAAGAAAAATATGCGATATCGACGGCAAAATGGTCATGAACATCGACTCCAGTAATATGACACCAAATTGCTGGGTAACCATTGCAAGCGCCATTTACGATGCCTACAACGACTACGATGGTTTTGTCATTACGCACGGCACCGATACCATGGCCTATACATCGGCTGCCCTTACTTATATGTTGGAAGGCTTAGACAAACCAGTTATTGTAACCGGTTCGCAGTACCCTATTTCTCAGGAATTTACCGATGCCATACTAAATTTGAACGACGCCATCCATTTTGCCTGCGAAGACATTGCCGGAGTCTTCGTCGTATTTGACGGTACACTCATCTCAGGCACTCGAGCGATGAAAGTAAAAACCAGAAGTTACGATGCCTTTGTCAGTGTCAACTTCCCACGCATTGCAGAAATAAAACACGACCGCATCCAATATAAGAAATTCGTCATCGATCGTTTCCATCCAAACGGTTCCGAACTGATTCTTCATCCAGAAATCGATGATTCTGTGATTATTATCAAACTTTTCCCGGGTATCAATCCGAAAATTTTTGATCACATCAAACAAAACTACAGAGGCATCATTATTGAAAGTTTCGGTATTGGTGGCATCCCTTTTGAAAATGTGGATATTGCCAGCGAAGTTGGCGACATGATACGCGAAGGCATGGCAGTCGTCATGACGACACAATGCCTCGAAGAGGGCATTGACTTCGATGTCTATGAGGT